>JBEQCK010000020.1:0-28373 GCA_041639335.1 Novosphingobium sp. | reverse complement strand
CGATGGCATCATCGAGATTGCCGACAACGTGCGTGGCGCACTTCAATAAGGTCATGGTGATTCCCCGCTGCGTGCGATTTAATTGATATAGATATAATACATTTGCAAGCGCTTATGACAGCACGCCGCTGCGGATGATCGCAGACAGGGCATCGCCCTCTCGCTCAAGCCCGGCCACGGCCTGCGCCAGCGCGCCGTGGGCATCGCCAAGTCCTGCAAATTCAAGGCAGCCCAGCGCCTTGGCGGCATGCTGCTGTTCGGTCAGCGGCCATTCCGGAGAACCCAACTGCGCCGCAACGGCGTGGCTCAATTCCCGCCCGTCGGTGGTGCGGGCCACGGCGCGCGCAGGCACGAAGGCGGCAAGATCGGGGTTGCCATCGTTGATGACGGTGATGCGCCCGGCCAGCGCCAGAACATCGCTGTCGTCCAGCGCCTCGCGGCTGAAATCGGCCAGCGTCACCGTTCCGCGCAGAAGCGTGACTGCCATCAGATACTGCATGCACAGCCGCGCATAGCCGGGCTCCATGCCTTCATGCGCCGGACGGCCCACGAGGCGATGGATCAGCGGCGGTGCGTGATATTCGAGAGCTTCGAGATTGGCGGCGGACAGTCCCTGCTCGTCACGAAGCTGTTGCATGGCGACGATACCGCCGTGGCCGGCACGGCCCGTCGGGAACGGTTTCCAGCTGACTTCGGTGATGCGATGGCCATTGCCCAAGCGCTCAAGCGCTGGCGCCAAAGCCTCACGCATTTCCAGAAGGGCGAAGTAGCCGAACGGACCGTCGATGGGCCGGGTGACGCCGGGCATTCCGCCGCGGGCAAGGTCGATGGCGACGAGGCTGCCGCGCGCGGCGTTGGCGACCTGCACCGGCAGTGCGGGCTTGCCCTCGACGTGAGCCTGCATCGTCCCCGAGACCAGCGCCAGCGCGTGCCCGAAAGCGTCGAGCGCCTGCGCGCGCGGCATCTGGCGCAGGGAGGCGATGGCGGCGACGCAGCCGAAGATGCCCGCCGTTGCCGGGCGGAAGAACCGGAGTGCATCGGGCGCGGCAATGCCGAGCGTTACGGCAACGTCCACGCCTGCTACGATCGCCGTCAGGAAGCGGTCCCCGCTGACCGTTTCACCCCGCGCTGTCTCTGCCAGCAAGGCGGCGAGCACGGTCGCCATCGGGTGCAGCACGGCCGGTTCGTGGACGCAGTCGTACTCTTGCCCGTGGATCTGGAAGGCATTGACGAAGGCTGCCGAAGGCGCGGGCAGGCGCAGGCCCGGTCGGCCCAGCACGCCTGCCACCTCGCCTGCACCCCAGCCCTGCACCATCGCCAGCACCGCATCGGCATGCGCTGCATTGCGCCCGGCCACGCCGACGGCGAACGAATCGTGCAGGAAGGTCCTGGCCCTGCTGCGCGTGGCTTCGGGCAAGTCTGCCCAGCGCAGCGACAACGCGTGATCAATCAGGACCTGCGCCGGATTGGCGGCCACTGCCCCTTCACTTTCCGGCATGTCAGTGCGGCTCCTCGCCGCCGGACACGTTCATGCTTTCACCCGTGATGTACGAGGCTTCTGCCGAGCACAGGAAGGCGACGGCATTGGCAGTGTCCTCGGGCAAGCCGGGACGGCCGAGCGGAATGCGCGCGGCCATGTTCTTGAGATACTGTTCGACGCTGATGCCCTGCACGGCGGCGAAGTGCTCGTTCTGCCACTTGCCGAGGCCGGTCGTCACATGGTTCGGGCAGACATTGTTGACGGTGATGCCATGCGCGCCCAGCTCGATCGAGGCCGAGCGCACCAGCCCGACAAGGCCGTGCTTCGACGCCGTATAGGCCTGCGCGTGCATGAAGCCGGACTTTGCCGCCTGGCTGGCGATGTTTACGATGCGTCCGCCCTTCCCTTGCGCGATCATGATCTCTGCTGCGGCCTGAAGGCCGAACCATGCGCCGGTCAAGTTCACGTCGATGACCGCGCGCCAGTCGTCAGCGGACACCTCGCCCAGCGGCTTCATGATGTAGCCGATGCCGGCGTTGTTCACCCAGATATCGAGCGAGCCATGCGCCGCGACGGCATGGGCGGCGAGCGCCCGCACCTGATCGGGATCGCGCACATCGCACGAGAATGTCGAGGCGGCACCCGGCATCGATTCGGCCACTTCGCGCATTTCGGCCTCGGCGCCGATCATCGCATCGGGTGTGGCCGAATCGCGCGATCCGCCGATATCGGCGATGACCACGGTCGCGCCTTCTGCGGACAGGCGGCGGGCGATGGCCTCGCCCAGGCCCTGCTTGCGGCCCGATCCGGTGATGACCGCAACCTTGCCTGCGAACTTCACGCCGTCACCTCTTCGGTGGTGAGGAAGGTGACTTCGACCATGTTGTTGAACGCGGCGGCAACCTCGCCCATCGCGGCGGTCGACACGTCCTTTTCGAACTGGGCCATGTCAGCAATATCAAGCACTTCGATATAGCCGAACGGCGGCTTGGCATCGCTGCCCATCACGCCGGTGGTGCGGAACACGCGGAAGCTGGCGATCGAAGGCAGGGCATTGACCGTGGGCAGATCGGTGCTGCGCGCCCAGGCCAGGTAGTCCTCTTCGGAAACGCCCGGCTTCAGGTTGAAAACGGCAAAAATGTGCATGGTCGGTCCTCGCTTTGTCGCCTGCCGGTCAGTTCCCTTCATGAACCTTGCAACGGCGCTTACGTCAATATAGCATATGAATATAACAAATGAGGAAGGCCGTGAGTTCTTCAGAAAAACCCTCCGCTCCCGTCCCCAATGACCCTAGCGCCGGTTACGACGGGCCTCCCGATTATCGCGTCATTGGCCGCCACGCGGTTTTCCCGCAGACCAGCCATGACGAGATCGAGCGGATCAACTTCCTCGCGCAGATGAACCGCCACCTTGCCGCGCGCGTGGTTCCGGGGGTGAAGGCCGCATTCGATGCGCGCGTCGTCCCCGCATTCGAGGCGCAGCATGGCCGCCCCATGGCGGACCGACACGAGGCACGGCGAGCGCTGCTCGAAGACCCTGCTTTCCAGACATGGTCGGCCCTGCGCCGCATTACGATGGAACAGCGGCAGCAGGCCGGGCGCTGGACCGCGCTGCGCCAGCGTGAACGGCTGAACGCTGTGGCGGCAGAGCTGACCGAAGGCGATCCGCGCCTGTCGCTCGATCCGTCGCTGCAGATCCCGCGCTATGTCTCGGCGGTGGATCATCACTGCATGCCCGGCAGCTACCACACCGAATACTTCCCCGATGATGCGGTTAACGGCGCCAACTACGATCACGCCGGGTTCGTGACCACCGGCGGCCTGCTCGGCAAGTATTCCGATGGCGGCGGCCATGCCGTGGTCAAGTGGGTCAGGCGCAACCTGCCAGACTTCAAACCGCGCAAGATCCTCGAGATCGGCGGCACGGTCGGCCATTCCTCGCTGCCGCTAGCGCAGGCGTTTCCGGAAGCGGAAATGACCGTGGTCGATCTTGGCGCGCCGGTGCTGCGGTATGGCCTTGCCCGCGCCAAGTCGCTGGGCGTCGACAATATCAGCTTCGTCCAGGCAAGCGGCGAGGACCTGTCGATCTATCCGGACGCCAGCTTCGACTGGATCCAGACGACGATGTTCCTGCACGAACTTTCGACCAAGGCCCTGCGCGCGATCTTTGCCGAGACGCGCCGCCTGCTGAAGCCCGGCGGCATCGTGCTGCATGTGGAGCAGCCGCAGTATGCGCCGGAAATGCCGCTGTTCGAACAGGCGATGCGCGATTGGGACGCGTTCTACAACAACGAGCCGTTCTGGAGCCGGATGCACGAGATGGATCTCGACGCAGAGATGGTCGCCGCCGGGTTCGAGCGTGACAAGCTGATCCACGGCGGCGTGACCGGCGTGGTCGATCGCGAACTCTTCCCCGACGCGGAAGAGGACGACACCGAAGACTATGGCCGCAAGGCCGCATGGCATGTGATCGGAGCCGTGGCATGAGCTTTGCCGAAGCCCTCGCCGGAGCAGGCGCCAAGCCTGCGGGCAAGCGCCCCTACTTCCTCGAACCGCAGGTCGAGCGCGTTCTGGCCATCACCATGGCCATGGCGCAGGAACTGGCCGTGGCCCGCCAGCGCAGCGACACGCTGGAGCGCCTGCTGCTGCAAAAGGGCGTGCTGACACAGGGCGAGATCGACGCCTTCGTGCCCGACCGCGCCGCATCGGCCGAGCGCCAGATGTGGAATCAGGAGTTCATTGCCCGCATCCTGCGCATCGTGCAGCAGGAGAACGAGGCAGTGACGACGCCTGCCGAAGTCGCCTCGGGCGATGTCGGCGAAGAGCTGGCGCGCGAGGCATGATCCCGACCTTCGAATACGTCATCCCGGTGCTGGTCATCGGCGGCGGGGCCTGCGGGTGCACTGCTGCGCTGGCCGCCCATGACGCCGGGGCGCAAGTGCTGCTGGTGGAACAGGACGAGCGCCCGATGGGCAGCACCGGCATGAGCCAAGGCCTGATCTGCGCCGCGGGCACGAAGGCGCAGGCCGCGCTTGGCATCGCGGACAGCGCCGACACCTATTTCGCCGACATCATGGCCAAGACCCAAGGCCTGACCGATCCCGTGCTGGCCCGCGCCATCGCCGACCACGCCGGACCGACAGTCGACTGGATGGTCGAGGCGCATGACCTGCCGTGGGAGCTCGATACCGGCTTCCGCCCCGCTTATGGCAACTCCACGTTCCGCGTCCATGGCTGGCGCGGGCATGGCGGGCAGGACATGGTGGACCTGCTCCACCGCCGGTTGAGCGATGCCGGGGTCGACGTTCTGCTCGGCGCGAAGCTGGTTGCAGTGCACGCCGATGAAACAGGCCGCATCCACGGCGTCACGCTTGAACGGCCCGATGGCGCTGAGGAACTGGTCGGCTGCGAGACGCTGATCCTCGCCTGCGGAGGGTTTGCCGCGAACCACGCGATGGTGGCGCAGCACATGCCGGACGTCGCCCATGCGCGGAACAACGGCCATGAAGGCAGCCAGGGCACGGGTATTGCCGTGGGCCAGCAGCTGGGCGCGGCGTTCGGCGACATGGGCGCCTATCAGGGCTACGCCATGCTCACGGAGCCGCAAGGCATTTCGGTGCCGCCGGGCGTGCCCATTGCCGGTGGCATTCTCGTCAACGTGGAAGGGCAGCGCTTCACCAACGAGGTGGAGGACATTGCCGGCATGGTCCATCCCGTTCTGGCCCAGCCGGGCGACCATGTCTGGGTGATCTTCGACGAGCGCATCGAAGAGACCGTGGCCTATGTGCCGGAAATGCAGCAGCTCAATGCGCTGAATGCCTCACGCAAGGCCGATAGCCCTGAAGAGCTGGCAGCATTGCTCGGCGTTCCCGCCGATGCCTTGCGCGCCACGCTGGACGAAGCCCATGCCGCGCAGGCGAGCGGGCGAGCCGATGCACAAGGCCGCGTCTGGGGAACGGACCTGCCCCCGGCAGGCTCCTATCGCGCGCTCAAGGTGGTGGGGGCCATCTACCACACGCAGGGCGGGCTCCAGATCGATGGGCAGGCCCGCGTGTTGCGAGCCGATGGCTCTCCCCTGCCCAACCTGTTCGCAGGCGGCGGCGCGGCGCGGTCGGTCTCGGGACCGGCGCACTGGGGCTATCTCCCGGCGATGGGCCTGGCGACGGCGGTGACCTTCGGACGCCTTGCGGGCTTGGGCGCGGCCGCGCTCGCCCGTCAATTGACCGATGCGTGAACATTCTGCCCGACAGTCGGATAGCCAATGCGCCGTCTGGCATCGGGCAGGTCCCATTTGACATATTTCAATAACAATTGATCGCGGCACTGGCAGACCGTGCCTCAGACCAACAGCGGAAGACCAACGATGTCAGACAGCATGACCCTCAGCCGCATTGCCACCGCCCCTGCCGACCTGCGCGCCCGCCTTGAAGGCATCGTCGGTGCCGACCACGTCACTTCGGACGAGGCCACGCTGCGCCTGTTCAGCGAGGACATCTGGTCTCGCGCCGATCATTGCGTGATGCTCTCGGTCGCGCCTGCCAACACGGCGGAACTGGCCGCGGTGGTTTCCGCTGCCAACGATGCGGGCGTGGACATTGCGCCGCGCGGCGCGGGCATGAGCTATACCAGCAGCTACACCCCTGCCACCGACAGCACGATCACGCTCGACATGCGCCGCATGGACCGGGTGCTGCGTGTCAGCCCCGAAGACATGACCGTGACGGTCGAGGCCGGCTGCACCTGGCTCGCGCTCAACGAAGCGCTCAAGCCGCACGGACTGCGCACGCCGTTCTGGGGTCCGATGTCGGGCATCTATTCGACCATCGGCGGCGGTCTTTCGCAGCTCAACGCGATGTTCGGCGCGGGCCACTATGGCACGTCGAGCGAGAGCGTGGTGGCGATCACGATGGTGCTGGCCGATGGGCGCACGCTGCGCACCGGCGCGCGCGGGCCCGATGGCGATACGCCGCACTATCGCCACTACGGGCCTGACCTTGCCGGGCTGTTCATGGGCGATTCCGGCACGCTGGGGATCAAGGCCGAGATCACGCTGCGCCTGATCCGCAACCCGGCCTTCGAGGACTCCGTCTCGTTCTCGTTCAAGACCGGCGAGATCATGCTGGAAGCACTGGCCGAGATGACCCGCGCAGGGATAGCCTCCGAAACCTGCGGGTTCGACCCCGGCCTTACCAAAGTGCGCATGAAGCGCATGTCGATGGCCAGCGACGTGAAGACGCTGGGCAAGGTCATCGCCAAGGAGAAGTCGTTCGGCAAGGGCCTGCTTGCCGCCGCCAAGATCGCCATCGGCGGGCGCAACTTCATTCCCGAGGAAGAGTACCCGCTGCACATCACGGCAGAGGGCCGCTGCAAGGAAGCCGTCGCTGCCGATATCGCCACCGCGCGCGAGATCGCGGCCCGCTTCGAAGGCGTGGAGATCGAGAACTCGATCGCCAAGGTCATCCGCGCCATGCCCTTCCCCGCACCGAACTCGATCCTTGGCCCCGAAGGCGAAAGCTGGGCGCCGGTCCATGGCCAGGCCTCGCTGTCCACCGCCGCACCGATGTTTGCCGAAATCCGCGCCTACTTCGATTCGATGAAGGACACCTTCGACAAGCACGGCATCCACAACGGCTTCCTGTTTTCCTCGCTTTCGACCACCGCGCTGGTGATCGAGCCGGTGTTCTTCTGGCCCGAAGGCTACCGCCCGATCCACGAAGCGATGGTCGAACCGGCGCACCTCAAGAACCTCAAGCAGCTTGGCCCCAACGCCGAGGCGACCGCCGTCGTCAGCGAGGCGCGCGAGCATGTGAAGGCGATCTGCAAGAAGTATGGCGCAGCCCACTTCCAGATCGGCCGCGCCTACACTGCCTATCGCGAGAGCCGGGATGAGGCGTTCAAGGACGTGCTCGATGCGGTGAAGGCAGTGGTCGATCCGCGCGGCGTGTTCAATCCCGGCTGCCTCGGTTTCCCGATCCGGGAAGGCCGGAACTGAGCCGATGGCTGAGCAGACCTATCGCGCGATCCGGCTGGAACGGATCGCGCTTTCCTTCCGCGAAGGCGCAGACATCGTCGAGCTTCCGGTTGCGGCGCCTTCGCGCGGAGAGATCCGGGTGCGCAACCTGCACTGCGGCGTCAACGCGATCTTCGACACCCAGATTGCGCGCAATCTGGTCGATTACGTCAAGATCACCCTGCCGACCTTTACCGGGGTCGAGGCCATCGGCGTCGTCGAAGCGGTGGGTGAAGGCGTGACGGCCTATGCCGTGGGCGATGCTGCCGTGACCGTGCGCTTCACCGGCGGCTATCGCGAACAGAACACCGGCCCGGTCACCAGCTTTGCGCCGGCCCCGGCGGCGACGCGCGATTATCTGGCGCTGGCCTCCACCGGCGTTTCGGCAATGGTCGCGCTTGAGCAGATCGGCGAGGTCAAGACTGGCGAGACGGTGGCGGTTTCGGCGGCGGCGGGCGGCCTTGGCCACTTGCTGGTGCAGCTTGCCGTGCTGAAAGGCTGCCGCGTGGTCGGCGTGGCGGGCGGACCGGAGAAATGCGCGTTCGTGTCCTCGCTCGGCGCCGAGCGCGTGATCGACTACCGTTCGGAAGACGTGGGCGCCGTGCTGGCTGCGGAATACCCGCGCGGGATCGACGTTGCCGTCGACACTGTCAGCGGCACGATCTTCGATGCCTTCCTTGCCAACCTTGCCAACCATGGCCGTCTCGTCGTCGGCGGCGCAGCGGCGGACCTTGAAGGCAAGCCCGAGATCGTCACTGCCCCGCGCATTGCCCACGCTATCTACTACAAGGGCGCCTCGGTGCGCGGCTTCATGAACGGGCTGCTGACGCCGTACTGGGACGACGCCCGCAAGCGGCTGTTCGACCTCTACGCGCGCGGTCTGCTGCGGGTGACCTTCGACAGCCAGCGCAACCTCGGCATCGAAGGCATCTACGACGGCATCGAGCGGCTGCTTTCGGGCAAGTCGATGGGCAAGGTCGTGGTCGATCTGGCTGACCAATGACCGCCGCTCACAAGACCCTGTTCGAGAAGATCTGGGATGCGCACCATGTGGCGCAGACCGCTGGCGGCGCACACCTGATCGCGATTGACCGCGTGTTCCTGCACGAACGCACTGGCGCCTCGGCCTTGAAGTCGATGGCGGCGAGCGGGCGGGTGGTGCGCGATCCGGCGCGGGTCTTCGCGGTGATGGATCACATCGTCGATACCCGCATCGGCCGGGGTGACGACACGCTGATGCCGGGCGGCAGCGCCTTCATCACCGAAACCCGCGCGGCGGCGCAGGCGGCGGGCATTACCCTGTTCGACGTGAACGACCCCGATCAGGGCATCACTCACGTCATCTCGCCCGAACTCGGCATCGTCTTGCCCGGCGCGACGCTGGTTGCGCCCGACAGCCATACCTGCACCCAAGGCGCGTTGGGCGCATTCGCGTGGGGGATCGGCTCGTCCGAAGCCGAACATGCGATGGCGACGGGCGTGCTCCGGCTCGACCGGCCCAAGACAATGCGCGTTACCTTCAATGGTGCGCTGGCACCCGGCGTCACGCCCAAGGACATGGCACTGCACCTGCTCGCCACTTACGGCGCAGGCGGCGGCGCGGGCCACGTGGTGGAGTTTGCGGGCGATGCCGTCACCGCGCTCGACATTGAAGGCCGCATGACCTTGTGCAACATGGCGACCGAGTTTTCGGCCATGACCGCGATCATCGCGCCGGACGCCAGGACTTACGCCTATCTGGCGGGCCGTCGCCACGCCCCGGCCAGCTTCGACGCGCCCTACTGGGCGACGCTGACCACGGACGATGGCGCGACGTTCGACCGCGAGATCATGATCGACGCCACGACAATTGCGCCGATGATCAGCTGGGGCACCAGTCCCGAACATAGCGTGGCGGTGACCGGCATCGTGCCAAAGGGACCGGACCGCGCCCATGCCTATATCGGGCTGGAAGCGGGCCAGGCCCTGCTCGGCACCCCGATTGATGCAGCGTTCATCGGGTCTTGCACCAACGCCCGCCTTTCTGACCTGCGCCGCGCGGCGGACCTGCTGCGCGGCAAGCACATCGCGCCCGGCATCAGGAAGGCGCTGGTCGTACCCGGCAGTTCTGCCGTCAAGCGCGCGGCCGAGGCCGAAGGGCTGGACAAGGTGTTCACAGCTGCAGGCTTCGAATGGCGCGCGAGCGGCTGTTCGCTGTGCTTCTACGCAGGCGGCGAGAGCTTTCCCGAAGGCTCCCGCACGATCAGCAGCACCAACCGCAACTTCGAAGGCCGCCAGGGCCCCGGCATCCGCACGCACATCGCCAGCCCGGAAACGGTCGCTGCCAGCGCCATTGCCGGTGCCATTGCCGATCCACGGGAGCTGGCCGAATGACCCCGTTCACGACGCTGACCTCGACAGCCGTTCCGCTGCTGCGCGATAACGTCGACACCGACGCGATCATCCCCAGCCGCGAGATGAAGAGCACCGGGCGCACCGGCCTTGCCGATGGGCTGTTCGCGCCGTGGCGCTATCTCGATGCGGTGGCGCGCACGCCCGACCCCGCCTTCCCGCTCAACCAGCCGCAGGCAAAGGGTGCGCAGATCCTGCTCGGCGGCGCGAACTTCGGCTGCGGATCGAGCCGCGAGCATGCGGTGTGGGCGCTCGTCGAATATGGCATCCGTTGCGTGATCGCGGAGAGCTTCGCGCCGATCTTCCGCGGCAACTGCATCCGCAATGGCATCCTGCCGATCACGCTGGACCGCGCCGTGGTCGATAGCCTTGGCTGGCAAACGCTTGATGTGGATCTGACGGCGCAGACCGTAACGGTTGACGGCAAGTCCCACGCCTTCACTATCGAGGAAGAGCCGCGCCAGATGCTGCTCGAAGGGCTCGATGCCATCGCGCTGACGCTCAAGTCTCTCCCCGAAATCGACGCATGGACCGCTGCCGACCGTGCCCGCCGTCCATGGATCTACGCCGGAAAAGTTGCATGACCCAGATACTCGTTTCCGAAGTCGGCCCGCGCGACGGGCTGCAATCGATCAAGGCCGTGCTGCCGACCGAGGCCAAGAAGGCCTGGATCGCTGCCGAAGCAGCCGCCGGCGTGCGCGAGATCGAGGTGGGCAGCTTCGTGCCGCCGAGCCTCCTGCCGCAGATGGCCGACACCGCAGAGATCGTCGCCTTTGCGCGCGGGATCGAGGGGCTGAACGTCGTCGCACTGGTGCCCAACGCCAAGGGTGCGGCGCGCGCCGTGGAAGCGGGCGTGCACGGCATTTCGATCCCGTTTTCGATGAGCGAGACCCATTCGCAGCGCAACGTCCGCAAGGACCACCCGGCAATGCTCGCTGAAATCGCGCAAGTCGCCCGCATCGCCCGCGAAGGCGGCGTGCACTTCGCCGTCGGGCTTTCCACCGCGTTCG
Source organism: Novosphingobium sp. (assembly GCA_041639335.1). Classification (GTDB taxonomy): domain Bacteria; phylum Pseudomonadota; class Alphaproteobacteria; order Sphingomonadales; family Sphingomonadaceae; genus Novosphingobium. The sequence goes on along the minus strand of JBEQCK010000020.1, from coordinate 17,483 downwards.
GCTGCACCATCGAAGGCGCGGTGCCTGAGGATCAGGTCGTGCGCCTTGCCGTGGCCGCTGCCGAAGCTGGAGCGCAGGAATTCAGCCTGTCCGACACCACCGGCTATGCCGACCCGGCGCAGGTCCGTCGCCTGGTACGCAAGGTCAAGGCAGCAGTGGGCGCTGACAAGCTGACCACGCTGCACCTCCACAATACGCGCGGGCTGGGCCTCGCCAATGCGCTGGCGGGCCTGGATGAGGGCATCACGACGCTCGATTCCTCGTTGGGCGGGCTTGGCGGCTGCCCCTATGCGCCGGGCGCATCGGGCAATCTCGTCACCGAAGACCTCGTGCTGATGCTCAATTCCATGGGGCTCGAGACGGGCATCGACCTCGAAAAGCTGCTCGCTGTGCGGAGCATTCTGGCCGAGGCGCTGCCCAATGAGCCGCTCTACGGCTTCACTCCGGATGCCGGCCCGATGCTCGATTACCCCGAAAGGATTGCCCGTTGACCGCCGCTCACGAACAGACCGGCCCGACCCCATTGGCGGGGATCAAGGTCATCGAATTCACCCACATGGTCATGGGGCCGACGGTGGGCCATATCCTTGCCGGGCTCGGCGCAGAAGTGATCCGCATCGAGCCCATCGGCGGGGATCGCACGCGCCGCCTGCTCGGCTCGGGCGCGGGCTATTTCCCGATGTACAATCGCGGCAAGCGTTCGATCTGCCTCGATCTTAAGTCGGCCGAAGGCAAGGCCGTGGCGCGTGACCTTTGCGCAAAGGGCGATGTGCTGGTCGAGAATTTCCGCCCCGGCGCGCTGGACCGGCTGGGCCTGTCGTTCGAAGCGCTTTCCGCCATCAATCCGCGCCTGATCTACTGTTCGGAAAAGGGCTTCCTGCCCGGTCCTTACGAAGACCGCACCGCGCTTGATGAAGTGGCGCAGATGATGGGCGGCCTTGCCTATATGACCGGCCCTCCGGGCCGCCCCTTGCGGGCAGGGTCGAGCGTGGTCGACGTGACCGGCGGCATGTTCGGCGTGATCGGCATTCTCGCCGCGCTGGAAGAACGCCACCGCACCGGCAAGGGCCAGAAGGTCGTCGCCAGCCTGTTCGAAACCACGGTTTACCTCGTCGGCCAGCACATGGCGCAGTTCGCCGTCACCGGAAAGGCCGCCGCGCCGATGCCCGCGCGAATCTCGGCCTGGGCGATCTACGACGTTTTCGAGACCAAGGACGAGCCGGTGTTCATCGGCGTTGTCTCCGACAGCCTGTGGGAGAAGTTCTGCGCGCTGTTCGCGCTGGACGATCTCTGGGCCGACGAGGCGATCCGCACCAATAACGAGCGCGTCCTCGCGCGTGACCGAATCCTGCCGCAGATCCGCGAGCTGATGGCCTCGATGACCCGCGCCGAGATCGTCGCCAAGCTCGAAGGCACCGGCCTGCCGTTTGCGCCGATCGGGCGGCCCGAGGACATGTTCGACGATCCGCAGCTGGCCGATGGCGGGCTGGAGGATGTCACGCTCGACAGCGGCAAGCAGACCCGGTTGCCGACGATCCCGCTCGAAATGGGCGGCAAGCGTCCCGGCGGCAGCGTCGCCCTGCCCCAGCCCGGCGCCGATGCGCACGCGATCCTGCAAGAGCTTGGCTACCCGGCGCAGCGCATCGACGAGCTGATTGGCCAAGGTGCCGTAGAAACCGCCTGAAACAAGGCTATTCGTGGGGAAATGCCGATGACCGATTTCGACAGCAGCGACGAGACCTTCCTCCTCAGCCGCCGCACCATGCTGGGCGGGGCCGGGCTGACCGGCGTGGCGCTGGCCAGCTCGGGCCTGCTTGGCGCGGCACCGGCGCTCGGCGCTTCGCTGATCCGCGAGGAAGGCATCCCGACCGACCCCGCCGCGCGCATCGCGATGATCCGCCGCATGCGCCTGCGCACCGATCCCGGCATCGTCTACTGGTGGTTCCGTGGCCGCAACTATGCCCAGCAGGGCGCCAAGCTGACCCCGCTGTGCGAACTCGTGTTCGGCGCGGTGATGCATGTCAACCCGCTGGCCGATGGCAGCATGGAGCTGACCTCGTTCGAGCTTGGCTTCCGCACCGCGCCCGGCACCAACGAGCGTTCTGACCAGTTGCGCAATCCGCTGACCGGCGAGATGGTCGACGTGCCGTTCGTGCCGGTCGGCCCGACCAAGGTGCGCTATAGCGCCGCCAACGACCTGATCTTCGATGGCAAGATCGGCAACACCACGTTCAAGGCCGAGCACGTGCCCGAACTGTTCTACCACATGGGCGACCAGATCACCTTCCAGCAGCACACCGCTGCCGACACGGAAACGCCGGGCCTTTCGCCGCGCCGCCTCAACGACATGACGATGATCACCAGCCCCGCCAAGGAAGCGCTGGACCCGCGCGTCCACTGCGCCAGCGCGACCGGCTATGGCACCGACCTTTCAGACTACGCACGGTGGTGGAAGATGCCCGCCGGCATGGGCACGCAGTGCCTGCGCAGCGTCGGCCGCAAGGAAACCGACTACGCCAACATGCCCAAGGACTGGGTGGCGATGCTGGCCCGCGTCAATCCCGAAGGCGCACGCGATCCGCGCAAGCTGCTGACGCAACGCCAGGAAGAATACCGCAACTGATGCGCCGCGCAGCACTCGTCCTCGCCGCAGGGCTCCTGATCGGGGCAACCGGCGGGGACGATCCGCTGACCCGGCCCATCACCGGCACCGATGCGGCGCGCTGGCTTGAGCCGGACGCGCCGCTGCGCGTTTTTGCAGGGCTGGGCTATGTCGGGCCAAAGCGGGTCAAGCAGGCGGTGATCGATACCGGCAAGGGCCTTGTCCTTATCGATGCGGGACTGCCGGAAGGCTTGCCGGTGCTGCGCGCCCATCTTGCCGAACTCGGCTACCGCATCGATCAGGTGAAGTGGCTGCTGGTGACCGAGCCGCATTACGACCACGCCGGGGCCATCGCCGCGGTGGTGCGCGAAAGCGGCGCACAGGTCTATGCCTCGGCCTCTGCCGCCGCGGCGCTGCGCCACGGCATCAGCGGTGATGAAGACCCGCAACGCGCCAGCCTGATCGCCTATGCCCAGGTCAAGGCCGTACGCGTCGTCAAGGACGGCCAGCGCCTGCGCCTGGGCAAGGTTTCCATCGCTGCCCGCGCCATGCCGGGGCACACGCCGGGATCGATGGGCTGGTCATGGCAGACCTGTGCAGCGGCAAGCGGCTGCGCCAGGGTGTTCTTCGCCGCCAGCCTCAATTCCCTCACCGCCGGGACCTATCGCTACCGCGACCACCCGGAGCTTGTGGATGGTTTCCGCCGCAGCATCGCCATGTTGCGCGATGAGCCGTGCGACGTCCTGCTGTCCAACCACGCCGAACATTCCGGCGCCGATCTGCGCGCTGCCGCAAGGCGCGCGGGCGCAATGCCCGATCCGATGCGCGCGCCGGGCGCCTGCAAGGCCATGGCGGACAAGTACGCCGCTCTGCTCGATGCCCAGCTCTCCCGCGAGGGCGCCGCGTCCAAATAGAAAGGGCGGCCCGAACAGGCCGCCCTTCCCTTTTCGCAAATCCGGTTCCGATCAGAACGGCTTGACCGTCCCCAGGAAGCAGATGCCCGAGATCGTGATCCAGTACACGTAGGCCATGAGCCGACCGTAGAGGAACTCGCGCTCCAGCGCGGCTTCCTCGGCCGGGTTCGGACCTTCGGCCAGACGGCGGAAGCGGACGGTCCACAGGCGCATGATCCAGCGCAGGCCAAGGCCGATGCACAGGGTGAAGCCATAGAGCGTCAGCTTCGTTGCGTACCAACGCGAACCTTCGCCGGCCTCGAGCGGGCCATGGCCCAGCAGCGAGGAAATGCCGACCACGAAGATCGTCGGGATCAGCACCCAGCGGATCTTCTCGTCAAGCTTGGTCAACATCACGCCGCGATCGGTCTCGCGGAAGATGAAGGCCGACCAGCACAGCGCGAGCCAGCCCGCCACGAACACCCACATCGCCGTGAGGAAGCTGCCGCCATAAGGCTGCAGGCCATAGATATTGCCCATATGCAGCCCCAGCGGCAGCAGCATGATGATACCGGTGCGCGCCAGGATGTCGATGCGATAGGCGGTTTCCATGTGCCGCCGGCGCTCCTCCATCGAGAGCTTGCGATTGATGATGTTAAAGCTTGTCTGGAAGACACCCCATTCGCCGCCCAGCCAATAGACCATGGCCACGATGTGGACCCAGCGCAGTACCAGTACTTCTTCGATCAACGACTTTCCCCTTTGATGTGGAAGCCGCCACTAAGCCACTGCGCGTCAGCCTCGGGAGAGCCGCTCCACCCAGTCGGTGACCGGCGGATCGGGGTTCTCCATGGCTTCGACTTCCTGCTGGAAGCCGCGCATGACGCGGGCAATATATGCCCTCATGGCGATGCCTCGTTCCTCGCCGGCACCCATGTCCGGCTTGAAGTTTTCGATGGCATCCCGGCTGAGGGAGCCTTGCGCCTCCAGCAGCCGTTCAACAGTATCCAGACGCTCCCGCGTGGCGGCCAGTTCAGCCGTCAGCGACAACGCCAGCGAGTAAAGGCGGTCGAGGGCCATCTCATCGAAGAAGGCCGGCCTTCCGCCCTTGGCGCGAGCGCCCGAACGCGCGATCCAGTCGATTTCCTGCGTCATGCCGAAATCTCCTTTTCTGCTCCGCTGGTTATTTGAGGCTTCCAGGCCCCGTAGGCGTTCCAGATGGCAGCGCGTCCGTAATCCTCCTCTTCCCCATCGGGCGATGCCGGGAACAGGGACTTATCGGGAACTGCTCGCACACCGGTTACAAACTGGTGGTCCATCGGGAATCCGGCCTCTGCCATCACCGCTTTCAGATCGACGCCATGCATGGCCGACCAGAACGGTTCGTTGTTGTTGTAGGCGTCCCAGTCGCGGATGAACTGCTCGTAGAGCGGCATGTCCGGACCGTACTGTGGCTGTTCGACATGGAGCAGCAACCCGCCGGGCTTGAGCACGCGACGGCATTCGGCGAGGATCTTCGGCATCGATTCCGCCGAAAGCTCGTGCAGGAACATCGTCGTCTGCACCCAGTCGAAATGATCGTCGGGAAACCGCGAAAGATCCTCGCCACTGGCCTGCACGAAGCGGATGTTCTTCACGCCCAGCCCCGCCGCACGCGCCGCGCCATAGAGCAGCGATGCCGCCGCGGTGTCGATCGCGATCACCTCTGCGTCGGGAAAGCCCTCGGCAAACGGCACCGCATTGTGGCCGACGGTGCAGCCCACATCGAGAATACGCTTCGGTTGCCAGTCCGGACGGTTCGCCTTGACCCAACCGACCACGGCCTGCCCGCCGCCGTTGTTGAGGCTGCCAAGCGCGCCGCCGGTCGTGGCGAACAGGCCGACATCATAGTTGGCCCCCACGGTCACGTCGCCTTCGCGCTCGCCGCCGTGGTAGCCGCCGGGCTGGCAGTGGATATCGACGCAAGTGGCGTAGATCGGCTGTTCAACGCTCGGGTCCAGCTCCAGCAGGCCCGACGTTTCATTGAAGGCCCTGGCCCTGGCATCCAGCTCATCGAGCTGGCGCAACACGATCTGGCGCCCGTTCTGCTGGCGCATCTCCATCGAGTTGCGCTTCAGCGCCGACCACATGCGGTGGAACGGGTCCTGGTTCATCGCGATGCGGATTTCCTCGCGGTTCTCCGGTTCGCGCCCGTGGATCACCTTGAACGCTGGCAGCACGCGCGTTTCATAGGCAATGCGATTGCCGCGTCCGATCTCGCCTGAAAGATAGCGATTGAACAGCGTGAGGAAGTTGAACCGCGCGGCCTCGTCATGGCTGGCTTGCGGCATCATCGGATGGCGCTGCAAGGCGGTATAGGGTGGCGGTAACTTGTCCTTCATAAGCCCTCCTCGGTTGCGGTGCGTCTGGCGGCAGAGCGATGCGCTCTCGCGGCCTCGACGATTCGGAACCTGACACGGGCGCTGCCGCGGCGGCTTGATTTGTATCAATGATAGGACAATAAATTCGACGGGCGTCAGGCGTCGAGGAATTGCCGGATCGCTCCCGCAGTTGCAGCGGGATCGTCAAGTACCGGCAGACCGCTGGCTTGCGGCAGAGTGACGGTTTGCACGTCTCGCAGGGCCGCCTCGGCGATGGGCCGATAAACGGGGAAGAACGTGTCCTTCGCGCCATAGATCAGCAGCGTCGGCGCGGTGATCCGGGCCATCAGGCGCGAAAAGTCGGTCAGCGCCACACCCCGCTCCTGCGGCCTGATCCAGCGCCCGGCCTGCTGGCGACTGGCGTTCTGCTCTGCCGAAATGCGTGCGGCATCGCGCACGCCGAAAACCTTGACCAGCGCTTGCGGCCCACCAGGCAGGGGATCGCCCGCAGCGTTGAACATGCCGCCGCGCAACTGGTCCGCTTCCTTGGCGCGAATGTCGTCCCATGAGCGCCCCTTGCCCAAGGCACAGGACGGCAGGACAAGCCGCCGCACCCGTTCCGGCATGCCCGCCGCCAGCGCCACGGCCACGCAGCCGCCGAGCGAGGTTCCGGCCAGATCGACCTCACCCAGGCCCAGTTCTATCATCGCCCCGGCAATCAGGGCGGCCGTCTCCTCTACCGTCTGCACTTGCGGCGGAATGCCTTGCCACGCCGAAAGGCCATGCCCCGGCAGATCGAACGCGATCACGCGGCGGTCGGCGGCGAGCGGCCTTGTCACCATGCGCCAATCGTCGCTCCATCCGCCGAGCATGTGCAGCAGGACCAGCGGCGGGCGCTGTGCGGCACTGCCAGCGGAGCGCCAGTGCAGGACGCCGCCAGCGCGTCGCACTTCTCCTTCGGCGTCCCAGAATCCCGGGAAGCTGCCGGGACGGATGGCGTTGCCGAGATCCGGGGTTGCCGCAGCAACCTTTGCCGAGGCCGCCAGCGCCATTGCGCTGCCCGTCAGAATGCCAAGATCGCGCCTGCTTATCATGGGCGCGATCCTGCGCGCTTGCTCGCGCGGATCACCGAACGCGGCGCGCCTATCCGCCAGTCGGCGAAGTGGCGCTTGGATGCGCACCCTGCACAAGCGCGAGACAGACTGCCGTGATGCGCAAGATCCCTCTCCTGCTCACCGTCAGCCTCGCCCTTGCTGCGCCGACCCTTGCGGGCCAGACCGCGCTTGCCGACAAGACGACTTTCCACGGCAACGCCGGGCGCGAAGGCTGGAACCGGGCCGAGACAGTGCTGACACCGGCAGCAGTCGCCGGGGGCGCGTTCGGCCAGATCTGGCAATCGCCGGTGTTCGATTCCGCAGGCAACGCCCCGCCGCGGCTGTTCGCCTCCCCGCTTTACCTTGCCGGCGTGAAGCTGCGCGGCGGCCCTCTTGCCGGGCAAGCGGTGCCGGTGGCCTACGCCGTTGCCTCCACCGGCTTTGCCTATGCGGTGCTCGCTGCCGACCGGGGTGGCCTCTCTGCCGGGACGATCCTGTGGCGCAGGCAGTTGACGGCCAACCCCTGCCAGAATGGCGAGATGGGCAGCATCTCGACCCCGGTGATCGACAAGGCGGCAGGGCGCATCTACGTGACCTCTTGCCGCGATGACCGGGCATGGGACGTCCACGCGCTGGACCTTGCGAGTGGCGAGGAAGCGAAGGGCTGGCCGCTGGAGATCAGCCACCGCACCATGCCCGCCAGCGTGAACCGCAACGGCACCACCCGCTTCGAGCCCGGCCAGATCTATTTCCAGCGCGGCGCGCTCAACCTCTCTGCCGATGGCGCGCGGCTCTACGTCACTTTCGGGCCTGATCAGCAAGGCTTCCTCGTCTCGGTCAATACCCGCAGGCCCGCCATTGCCAGCGCTTTCTCCTCGATGCCGCGCAGCGACATGCAGCAAGGCGGCATGTGGGGCGCCAGCGGCGCAACGATCGACGCGCAAGGGCGCATCCATGTCGTCACCGGGGCCAGCTTCGCCTCGGCACTGGCCAAGCGCGGCATTCCCGGCGTCTATCCCGAAAGCGACGGCGCCTGGGGACAATCGATCCTGCAGTTTGCCGACGATCCGCGCACCGGCCTGAAGCTGACCGGCACCTACTCCCCCTTCAACTATTGCCAGACCGCCGCGGCCGATATCGACATAGCCTCGGGCGGAGCGGTGGCGATCGAGTTCGACCCGCGCCGCACCGCCACGCCGCATCTGCTGGCGCAGGGGGCAGGCAAGCAGGGCGTCGCCTACCTGCTCGACCGCAATCACTTGCCCGGCAACACCAAGCGCCGCCATGCGTGCAGCACCGATCCCGCCAGCGACGGTTCGCTGCTGGCGCCCGGCCCGCAAGCTGAACTCGGGTCACGCGGGCCGGTCGTGGTCTTCGGGCCTTATTCCGACAACATCGGCATGGTGAATTCGGCCAAGAGCCGCGCCACCCCCGCGCGCTTCGGCACCGCCGATGGACGCGAGTTCCTGTACTTCGCTGGCAGTTCCAAGACCGGCGCCGATTTCGGCACCAACGTCCCGCCCAGCCTCGTCAGGCTCGCCATCGCGCTGTCACCCGGCAAACCGGCGTGGCTGGTGCGCGATGCGCAGGAGATGACGGTGACCTTCCAGAACCCCGGCTCGCCGGTCGTTTCGAGCAATGGCGGGCGCGATGGCATCGTCTGGGTGCTCGACGTCAACATGCCGCGCAGCGCCAACGTGTTCCTGCCCGATGCGCCGGGCTCACTGCTCCGCGCCTTCGATGCGCTGACGCTCAAGCCCTTGTGGAACAGCGGCCAGGCGCTTTATCCCACCGGCAAGTACAACGAACCGGCGGTGGTGCAGGGCATGGTCATTGTTGGCACCGACCGGCTGCAGGCCTTCGGGCTTCGTGGCGGATCTGCCCGATCCTTTGCCGATTATCAGCCGGTGAAGGCCGCCACATCAGCGGGCCTTGCCCTCTTCGCCGCCCGCTGTGCCAGTTGCCACGAGCAGGAAGGCACCGGAGCGCCCACCCGCACCGCCCTTGCCACCATGGACCGCGCCCGCATCGTCACGGCGCTGACCAGCGGCAAGATGCAGGCCATGGCCGAGAGCCTTGGGGCTGCTGAAATCAGCGCAATTGCCGATTACCTCAAGGCGCCCTGAGGCAAGCCTCAGGCCACGCCCGACGCCACGAACCACGAGCGGAACACGCCCTCGCTCTCTGGCCCGAAGCGGAATGGCCCGCTGCGCGCAGCCGGGCTGGTCGCCTGATAGCCGATCTCCACGTCCTTGAAGCCCGAGGCTTCGAACAGCGCGCGATAGTCCGTCGTCAGCGCGCCGCGCCAGTTGGGTTCGTTGTTGAACTGCGCCTCCAGTTCGCCGGAAAGCTCGACCCACGGATCGGAATTGTCGTGCAGCAGCGGCACCTCCAGATGAACCGCAAGCCCGCCGGGGCGCAGCAGGCGGCGGCTTTCCGCAACGATCGCCATGCTCGCCGCCTGCGAGGTTTCGTGGAACACCACGCAGGAGAACACCAGATCGAAGCTGCCATCGGCAAAGTCGGTCTTCTCGGCGCTCTGCTGCGAGAAGTGGACCGCAGCGCCAAGATGTTCGGCCCGCGCGTGGGCATAGCGCAGGATCGAGGCGCCAACATCGATGCCATGGACTTCCGCTTCCGGGAAGCACAGCGCGGCGGGCACGGTGCTGGTGCCGATGCCGCAACCCATGTCGAGAATGCGCTTTGGCGCAAAGTCCGGGAAGCGGGTCAGCACGTGGGCCATCGCGGTCTGCCCGCGCAAGTCGTTGAGCATCCCGCCGTTGCGACCGAGCATGTAGACCGCGCCGCCCCTGTCCATCACCGCGCCCTGCAGCAGCGACCCGTCATCGTGGGCATTGCCGCCGGGCATCAGGTGTATGTCGCCGCGCGCGATGTAGTCGGGTTCAACGAAGTCCGGATTGGTCCGGACCGACCCTTTCGGGTTTTCGATCCGCGCCAGTTCCTCGAGCTCTTCAGCCTGCCGTTCGACGCTGCGCGCCACGCCGTGCCACAGCTGGCGCTGGCTCTCGCGCTTCATGGCGAGCCAGGTGCCGAAGCTATCATGCTCGGCCATGCGCTCACGCAGCGCGGCGATGCCGTTGCCTTCTGCGCCCTTCAGCGCCGCAGCCTCGCGCGCAGCGATCTGGCCCTGCACCGGCTCGATCTGCTGCATGACGTAAAGCTTGAGATCGCGCACGAACAGCTGTTCGGCCAGCTCGTCATGGCTTGGCACCGCGATCAGCGGATGGGCAAGGCCGGCGCGATCTTCGGACAATTGCCTGGTCATGCAGCGTCTCCCGGGGTCGTGGTCGTGGCAAGCTCGGCGAGCGCCGCCTCGCGCAAGGGGCGGAACACCTTGTCGAGCGTGGCCTTGCGATAGCTCTCGCGCGCAACTTCGGCGGCCGCATCAGGCTCGTACCCGTCAATCGCACCGGGAGCGAGCGCGCCTGCCGCTTCCAGCAGCCGCTCCGCCGCGTCGAGCCGTGCGCGCAGGATCGTCACTTCCGAAGTGAGGCCGACGATCATAGCCAGCAGTTGTTCGTCCATCGGCCGCGCGCCATCGATCGGGTCGAGCCGGTTGGGCGTTCTCGGCAGGGGTTTGCGTGACATCGTAATGCTTCCTGTATTCAAGCGCGCGCCGCGGCGGCAGCCTGCCGCACCGCTGCAACTATACGCGGATATGTGCCGCAACGGCAGATATTGGTGATCTGTTCGCGAATGGTCGCCTCGCTGGGATCGGGATCGCGCGCCAGCAGCGCCGCCACCGCCATGATCATGCCGGGCTGGCAATAGCCGCACTGCGGCACCTGCGCCTCTACCCACGCCTGCTGCACGGGATGAAGCTTTTCTGCCTGCGCCGGGCCCAGTGCCTCTATGGTCGTGACCTTGCCAGCGCCGACATCGGACAGCGGCACCTGGCAACTGCGCACCGCCTCCCCATCGACATGCACAGTGCACGCCCCGCAGGCCCCCACCCCGCAGCCGAACTTGGTGCCGGTCAGCCCCAGATCTTCACGCAGGGCCCAGAGCAGCGGGGTATCGGGATCGGCCGGGCAATCGCGCTCCACGCCATTTACGGTAAGTTTGACCATGCCGATGCCCCTCAGATTTCCAGCGTGCGCGCGATCGGCAGGGCGCGGATGCGCGGCCCTCCGGCATCGGCGATGGCATTGCACAGCGCGGGCGCGACCACCGGCGTCGAAGCCTCGCCCACCGGGCCCGGCCGCGTACCGCCGGGGATCAGCGCCACGTCGATCGGCGGAATGTCGGCCAGCAGCGGCATGCGGTAATCGCCGAAGTTCTCGGCCGTCGGGCGCCCTTCAGTGAAATGCACTTCCCCCCACAGCGCCGCCTGCAGGCCGAACACGATGCCGCCCGAAATCTGCCCTTCGGTGCTGACCGGATCGATCATCAGCCCGCAATCGAAAGCGCAGGCCATGCGGTCTATCGTCAGCGCCTTGCCCTTCACCGTCACTTCTGTCGCAATCGCGCAGAAGCTGTTGTCGGAATAGCTGAAGGCAATGCCGCGCCCTTTTCCGGCTTTCTTGCCCGCACCGGGCTTGCGCGCCTGCCACCCGATCATCGCCGCCGCCTTTTCCAGCACGGCACGAATGCGGGGCTGGCCGTCGAGCATCGCAAGCCGTAACGCCAGCTGGTCCTGCCCGGCGGCAAACGCCAGCTCGTCCACGAAGGATTCGGCAAAGAACGCATTCTGCGACATCGTGACCGAGCGCCAGAAGCCCACCGGCACGTCCAGATCGGTCTTGTGGTATTCGATCAGCTTTTGCGGCACGGCATAGGCGCCATAGATCAGCTGCGCCGCCGAATTGGCATCGGCCAGGCCTTCGAAGCCGGGGATCGCAGGCTTGCGATGATAGGCGGCGATGGATTCACCAGCGATGCGGCTGTGGATCGCCACCGGTCGGCCCTTGTCGTCCAGCCCGGCCACCGAGCGAACGGCGAAGGCCGGACGGAACTGGTCCATCGCGAAGTCCTGTTCGCGCGTCCACACCGTCTTGACCAGACGCCCCGGCGCGGCCTGTGCTGCCTGCACCGCGATGCCGACGAAGTCCGTCCCCCACTTGCGCCCGAATCCGCCGCCGAGGAACGTCACCTCGACGCGCACCTTGTCGAGCGGCAGGCCAGTCAGCCTCGCGCCGATATCGCGGCTGGACGCAGGGTCCTGCAGCGGACCACGGATGAGCAGTCCATCACCGGTCAGCTTGGCCGAGCAGCAGATCGGCTCCATCGTGGCGTGGGCCAGATGCGGCACTTCGTAGGTCGCTTCCACCTTGCGCGGCGCTGCAGCCAGAGCGGCAAGCACTTGCGGCTTGTCCGCGCGCTGCAGCTTGGGCGGAAAGCCCGCGGCTTCGATGTTCGGAAACGGCGCGGGCTCCACCGCGCCGAACGCAGCCTGCATCCCGGTGCGCAGGCTTTCGTCGGAAAGCCCGGCAATAGGGCTGGCGCTGACTTCGAGCGAAACGCCCTGCGCCGCCTTGTGCGCGCGCCAGAAGCGGTCTGCCAGAATGGCCACGCCACCCTTCACCGGCGTGGTGGCAAACACCCCCGGCAGCTTGCGCGCATCGTCCAGCCCCCTGGCCGTGAAGCGTGCTTCGGGATGGGGCGCGAGCACCAGCGCGGCGACCAGCATCCCGGGTTCGGCCACGTCGATCCCGAACGTCGCGGTTCCGGTCACCTTGGCGTGAAGGTCCTTGCGCGGTGTCTTGCCGCCGATCACGCCGAAGCTGGCCGGGTCCTTGAGCTTTGGCTCGGCGGGAACCGGCAGGCTCGCCGCATCGGCCGCCACCTCGCCGAACGTCAGCTCCCTTGAGCCGCCGCTGATCCGGCCCGCCTTGACGGAAAGGCTCTCGACCGGAACCGCCAGCCGTGCCGCCGCCGCCTGCAGCAGCATCGCCCGAGCGCCCGCGCCGAGCTTGCGCAAGGCGGCATAGTACCCGGTCACGCTCATCGAATTGGCGGTAAGCTGGCGGCGCGCGAAAGGATTGGAAAAGGCCGGATCGGCCCACGGCAGCTGCACCACAAGCCGGGCGAAGTCGCAATCGAGCTCTTCGGCGACGATGCGTGCCAAGGCCTCTTGCGTGCCCTGCCCCATTTCCGACGTCGGCACGACCACTGTCACCGCCCCGTCCGGCGCAATTGCCAGCATCGGCCCGAACTGCACGGGGGCCTTGCCATCCGCGACCGTCGCGGCCCAGGCCGCACCAGCGCTGCCAAGCAGCAGCCCACCTGCACCCACGCCCAGACCGGCCAGGACATGCCGGCGACTGAGGTTGATCAACGGGCCAGACGGCTGCGTCATTTCCTGCCCTTCGCCGGAAGATCACGCGCCACGCGGAAGCCGAATATCCATGTCACCAGATCTTCAGGATCGCGCCCGCGCCACGATGTGCGGTTGCGGAAGGGCGAACTCATCCAGCTGCCGCCGCGCACCGCTCGTCGCGGGCAATCGCCACTGACTTCGTAAGGCCTGCCATCGGTCGGCGCATCGACGGGATAGGGCGCGAAATAGCAGTCCTGCACCCACTCCCAGACATTGCCGGTCATGTCATGCAGGCCGAAGGCATTGGCGCGGTAGCTGCCCACCGGCGCCACCTCGGCATGGCCATCGCTGCACTGCGCGTGCGGCACGGCAACCGCACCTTCGGCAGTCGAGAACACCGGCACGGCACCGCCTGCTGCCCCGTCCTTGTCATAGACGTTGGCTTCGGTGCATCCGGCGTCGATGGACTGACCCCAGTAATATTCACCGGGCTTTCCGGCGCGCGCGGCATATTCCCATTCCGCTTCCGAAGGCAGGCGATAGTTCTGCCCGGTCTTTTCGGAGAGCCACGCGGCATAGGCCGTGGCATCGCGCCACGAGACGCAGACCACCGGCTTGTCCGGCGCGCCGGCACCCGCGCCTCTGCCGGGGTTCAGATAGTCACCCTCCGGCACGATCTCGACCCTGCCACCCACGATCGAGCGGCAGCCCCTGGACGGCGTGCGCCCGGTTGCGGCGATGAAGCGCGAATACTGCGCGTTGGTCACCTCGGTGACGCCAAGCGCAAATGGCCGCGTGATCGTGACCTGCCGCACCGGCCCTTCCGGACGGCCTTCCTCGCCTGCATCCGCGCCCATGCTGAACGTGCCCGGAGCAATCGCGATCATGTCGGGACAGTCCCTGCCGCAATCGTTGAAGCGCTTGCCCGGCCTGGCTTCAGCCGCAACGCCGCACAGCGCGAGGAAGCTGGCCGCAAGCAGGCCGGTGCGCCCCGCCATCACGCGCCGACCAGCGTCACGTTGATCTCCGCCAGCCCCTCGCGCAGCTTCTTGGCCTCGGTATATTCGGGCGAGTTGTAGAAGCCGAGCGCGGCTTCGCGGCTCGGCCATTCCGAAACGACCACCGATGCGCCCTCGGCCCCTTCGCCTTCCAGCACGGTGGCACCCGGCGCGCGGATCACATAGCGCCCGCCATGCTGTTCGAGGATGGCCGCGGCCTTCTGCGAATAGCCGCAGGCCATGAATGCATCGCGGTCCTTGAGCTTAGCCGTCACCACCAGCCATGCGGCCATTGCAAAATCCTTCCACGGAACATGTTTGGCGCGCAGTCGACACCGCGCAGGCAGAAGCGAACAGGACAGCAGCAACCTTATCCGAACAGCGGATTTTTTCGGTTCGCCCGGCATGTGGTCCCCCGGCTGAAAAGCCGCTTGGCGGATAACTCTGTCCGAAAATCCCCGGGCCACGAAGGATATGAATAGCACTCGCCCCACTGCAAACGGACGGCGATTCCGCCGCAAGACACAAGCGATCGGGGTAGACATGACCTATCGACTGGGCGTGGACGTGGGTGGCACGTTCACCGACCTCCTGCTGTTCAACCAGAGCACTGGCGAATTCTGGCGCAACAAGACGCCTTCGACCCCGCACGACAGTTCGGAAGGCATTCTGAACGGCGTGACCGCCATCTGCGAGAAGGCCGGGATCAGCCCGTCCGACGTCGAATTCTTCCTCCACGGCACCACCGTGGCGACCAACGCCGTGCTCGAGGGCAAGGGCGCCCGCGTCGGCCTCGTCACCACCGATGGCTATCGCCAGGTCATGCAGATCGCCCGCTCGTTCGTGCCGGGCGGTCTTGCCGGGTGGATCGTCTGGCCAAAGCCGGTTCCGCTGGCGGCACTACAGGATACCGTCGAAGTGCGCGGGCGCATGGATGCGCAAGGCAACGAGCTTGAACCGCTCGACGAAGCGCAAGTGCGCGAAGCCCTCGTCGCCCTGCGCGACAGCGGCGTGGAAGCGCTGACCGTCAGCCTCGTCAACGCCTACCTCAACGGCGCGCATGAAAAGCGCATCGGCGAACTCGCGGCAGAGATCATGCCCGGCATCCCGATGTCGCTGAGCCACGAAGTCCTGCCCGAAATGCAGGAATACGAACGCACCCTGACGACCGTTGCCAACGCCGCAGTGCGCCCGGTGATGCGCAAGTACATCCACAACCTGCGCGACAGCCTGCGCGGTGCCGGCATGGCCGGATCGCTCTCGCTGCTGCGTTCGGACGGCGGGTTGATGTCCTCCGAAAAGTCGGAAGAGCATCCCGTTTCGCTGCTGATGTCCGGCCCCGCCGGTGGCGTGACCGGCGCGATCTGGGTCGGTCGCAATTCGGGCATCAAGAACATCCTGACGCTCGACGTCGGCGGCACTTCCACCGACGTCGCCCTGATCGAAAACCTCGAAGCGCGTCGCCAGCGCACCACCGAAGTCGGCCACCTCTCGGTCCGCGCCTCGGCATTGGACGTGAAGACGGTTGGCGCAGGCGGCGGCTCGATCGCCTATGTCCCCGAACTGACCGGCGCGCTGCGTGTCGGCCCGCAATCGGCGGGCGCGGTTCCCGGCCCGGTCGCCTACAGCAAGGGCGGCACCCTGCCGACCGTGACCGACGCCAACGTCGTGCTGGGCTATCTGCCGGAAAACCTGCTCGGCGGCACCTTCAAGCTTGACCGCGAAGGTGCCAAGAAGGCCGTTCAGACCATCGCCGACGCGCTGGGCATCGGGTTGATGGAAGCTGCGCGCGGCATCATCGACATCGTCAACGAGAACATGTTCGGCGCGCTGCGCATGATCTCGGTGCAGCAGGGCTATGACCCGCGCGACTTCGCGGTGATGGGCTTCGGCGGCGCAGGGCCCCTCCACGTCAACGCCGTGGCCAAGCTGATGGGTTCGTGGCCGGCCGTCTCCCCGGTCAGCCCCGGCGTGCTCTGCGCCCTGGGCGATGCCACCACCCGCATGCGCACCGAGACCGCGCGTTCGTTCAGCCGCCGCATCGACGAGACCGACGAGGCCGAAGTTCTCGCCCTGCTCGATGACATGGCCGCGCAGACCCGCGCCGAACTGACCGCCGAAGGCATCAGTGACGCCGATGTCACCAGCCAGTTCGAACTCGACATCCGCTACGAAGGCCAGGCCTTCGAAGTGCCGCTGTCGATCGACGCCGAAGTGCTGCGCCGCGATGGCCTCAAGGGCGTGACCGACCGCTTCGATGCCGAGCACAAGCGCCTGTTTACCTTCAACATGGACTCAGCGCACGAACTGGTGAACCTGCGCGCCGTCGCCATGGGCCCCGCGCTCGACCTGCCCGCCCCGCCGCTCGAAGTGGGCAACGGCGATCCGATCGCTGCCAAGGTACGCGACCATGAACTGTGGGCCGATGGAGCCATGGTCCCCGCCGTGATTTATGACCGCGCCAAGCTTCGTGCCGGCGACGTGATCCCCGGCCCTGCCATCGTCGTGGAGATGGACTCCACCACGCTGATCGAAGCCGGCTGCACCGGCCGCGTCGACCATGTCGGCAACATCCTGATCAATCTTGCCTGAGAACGGATAAGCACATGCCCGCACAGATCATCCAGGCCAACACCACGCCCTTCAACCCGGTGGCCGTCGATCCGGTCACGCTCGACATCATCGAGAACGCGCTGCGCAATGCGCGCATCGAGATGGACGCAACGCTTGTCCGCACCGCCATGTCTCCGGGCATCCGCGAGCAGGGCGACGCCTTCCCGCTCATCGCCGACCACACCGGCAAGATGATCGTCGGCCAGTTCGGATCGTACATCGGCCCCTTCCTCGATGGCTATGACGGCACCGTCGAGGATGGCGACCTGATCTTCCTCTCCGACCCCTACTCGGTCCAGGGCGCAATCAGCCACTCGAACGATTGGCTGGTGCTGCTCCCCGTATTCAAGGACGGCCGCCTCATCGCCTATACCTCGATGTTCGGCCACCAGTCCGACATCGGCGGCATGGTCCCCGGCTCGATGCCGATCCACGCCACCTCGATCTTCCAGGAAGGCGTGCGCATCCCGCCGGTCAAGATCTGGAAGAAGGGCGAATACAACGAGGACCTGATCAAGCTGGTCATGCACCAGACCCGCACGCCGGACTGGTGCAAGGCCGACCTCAACGCCCTGATCGCCTCGTGCCGCGTCGCCGCGCGCCGCGTCTATGAAATGGCCGAGCGCTTCGGCGACGACGTGTT
>JBEQCK010000019.1:0-30263 GCA_041639335.1 Novosphingobium sp. | reverse complement strand
CAATCGACTTGTGCAGGCTCCACGAGATGGTGATGGCAATGGCCGAGCCGAGGCCTATACCGGCCTTGGCGGCGCCTTCGGTGTGACGGCTCACAAGTCCACGCCCGATGCGATGGCTTCAAGCTTGCGCAGGCGTTCGCGCATGTCGGCAAGTTCGATGAGGCTTCCTGCATCGCCAGTATCGGCGCGTTCGAGTTCCATGCGCTTGAGGGCCAGCCAGCCGTCCCAGCCGCGCAGAGCGGCAAGGGCGACCATGGCAAGGCCGGCGAGGCTCGACAGGGAAAGAACGAGATCGGAGGACATCAAAATGCTCCTTTCGTTAGCGGTCGCATGTTACCGATCGCGCAGGGATTCGATCTCGCGCGACAGGCGGCGGGTTTCGCCTTCGTCGGTGGCAATGCGTTCCAGGACTTCAAGCCGCTTGCGCAAGTCCGAGACTTCGCGTTCGAGGCTGGCGGTGTAGGCAGGGTCGATCGGCGGTTGCTGCATGATGCCCGCCCGATAGCGATCCCGGTTGGTGCGAATGATGACGAAGGCGATGATCGCGATGATCGCGACGATGGTTGATCCGGGGCCCACTTGTTGCGTCCTCAGTTGACCTTGACATCGCGCAGGTTCTCGATCTGCAGCGCGAGGTCGGAATTGTTTTCGGTGGCGATGCGTTCGAGCACGCGGACACGCTGTTCAAGGCGCTCGGCCTGGGCGGCGTACTGGGCGGCCTTTTCGGCCGTCTGCTTCGAGAGCAGTTCCAGTTCGCGTTCCCGGAAAGCGAGGCGACGCTTGTAGATGTCGGCCCCGACGCCGAGCACGATCGGCACGACGATGACCATGAACACCAGCACCATGATGACGTCTTCGTTCATTGCACCTTCTCCTGAGCGGGGCGCAGTGCCTCGATCTGGCGGGAGACATCGAAGCCCCGGTCGGTGACGATGGCCTCGACGTTGGCGAGGCGCTGGTGCGTCTTGTCCAACTGATCGCGCAGGAAGGCGTTTTCCTCGCGCAGCTTGGCGTAGGCTTCGTGATCGGCGCGATCGGTCTTGCCGCCCCATTCGTCCTCAAGGGCATAGCCGTGGCGGGCGCGGATCCAGTTGTTGATCACCCAGCCGCCCGTGGAGATGGCGATGATTGCCAGGACGAATTCGGGGCCAGCCCAGTTCATTGCGGCCTCCGGTCTTCGAGCGCGGCAGTATCGCGGCGGAGCGCTTCGATCTGCGCGGCGGTATCAAAGCCCTTGTCGGTAACGATGGCTTCGAGGACGCGGACGCGCTCTTCGAGTGCGCGGGTGTGCTGGGCGTATTGCGCCGCCTTCTCTGCGCTCAGTTCGGCTGTCGCATTGATCTGCATCTCCGCAATCTTGGTGCGGTGCTTTGTCCAGATCGCCACGATCGGGATCATCAGTGCGATGATCGGAATCAGAGGCCCAATAGTTTCAGGTCCCATGGCTCAAGTCCCCCTCAGGACGGTTGTGCTCTTAGCGCAGCTTCTCGATTTCGGCCGAGAGGCGCGGGTTGGAATTGACGTAGAAGCTTTCGACGTCGGCCAGGCGACGGTCGATGTCGCGGAATTCGGCGCGGACTTCGCGGGCGGTGCGGGCAGGCGACTGGCGGACGCGCTGCCAGAACTGCTGCTCCTGACGGTCGCCGTAGAGGTTCGCAGGCTTCTTGTTGGCAAGGAAGCCGAGGGCAAAGTAGACCAGGAACGGCCAGCCCATCGAACATGCCAGGATCAGAAAGCCGAGGCGGACCCAGAGCACGTCAACCCCGGTGTAATCGGCAACTCCGGCGCAGACGCCCATGAACTTGCCGTTGACCTTGTCGCGATAAAAGCGGGTGCGGGGGCTGTTCACTTCGAGGTCCTTCCCTGTTCGGCGAAAAGGCGATCCAGTTCGCGCAGTTTCTGATTGTCGGTTTCGCGGTCATGCACGATGCGTGCAGGCCGGAATTCGGGATTGTCGGCAGCGACGAGGCGCTCGACCGTGTCCATGCGCTCATCGAGGCGGCGGGCGAGCTGGTAGAGCTCTTCCAGCAGCGCCTCGTCCCCGTTGGTGAGCGTGGCCGCCGTCTTCCACTTGGTGATGTAGTGGAAAATGATCCACGGCAGGCCAAGGAAAATGGCAGCAATTGCAACAACGTCTTCCATGGCTCAGCCTTCCTTTCCAAGCTGGCGCTTCATCGCCTCGAGTTCCTCGTCGATCTTGTCCTGCCCGGCGAGCGCGGCGATCTCGTCCGCGAGGCTGGGGCGGGAATTGCCATCGGCGAGGCTGAGCGCATCCGCGCGGCCTTCGGCATAATCGACGCGGCGTTCTAGCTGGTCAAAGCGGGCCATGGCTTCATCGACACGCTCGTTGGCGAGCAGCGAGCGCAGGCGGACGCGGTTCTCGGCGCTTTCGAGGCGCGCGGCGATCGCGGTCTGCCGGCTGCGGGCTTCGCGCAGGCGGGTCTGCAGCTTTTCGATGTCCTGTTCGTAGGCGCGCATCGCATCGTCGAGCACGGTGATCTCGGTCTTGAGCTGGTCGGCCATGTCGGCGGCCTTTTTCTTCTCGACCAGGGCGGCACGGGCCAGGTCCTCGCGGTCCTTCGACAGGGCGAGCTGGGCCTTTTCCGCCCAATCTGCCTGGAGGCGTTCCAGCTTGGACACGTGACGGCCCATCTCCTTCTGATCGGCGATGGTGCGGGCAGCCGAGGCGCGGACTTCGACCAGCGTCTCCTCCATCTCCATGATGATCATGCGGATCATCTTGGCAGGATCGTCAGCCTTATCAAGCAAGTCGTTGAAATTGGCTGCAATGATGTCGCGCGTCCGCGAGAAGATACCCATCAGGTTTACTCCGGGGTTGAAGAGGGGGCGGGATTGGCCATTCCCGCCACCATTGCTGAAATTGCGCAGGCGATCCAGTTCTGCATCGAGGCGGGTGGTGCGGGCACCCTCCACGCGCTCGGAGCGGATCGGCGTGAGTTCGTCGGCCATCATGCCAGCTCACCGGTGATGGCGGCGGTGGAGGCCATGACGCTGGGAACCGCGTTCACCTGCTGGGTCAGGGCAAAGCAGCACATCACGACCATCGCACCGATGCTGGCGAGGCTGGCGCGGCCAAGCTGGGTGGAGAAGAAGCGGGCGGTGTACATTTTCGTGACCTTTCGGCGGGTTACTTGTCAGTTCGTCCCGGCTCGGTGCCGGATGTTCATGTTACAGCAAGGGGTGTGCCAAACTGCGATTGGCGTAGAATTCCGCCATTTTTCGCATTTCACCCTCCTTTAATGTTGGGAATTCTTGCCGAGACTTGGGAAAATGCGCTAAACATGCGGCATGGACAGGGAGGTTCAGTTCATCGGCCAATCGGGCGCGTTCCTCGACGCGGTCGAACGTGCCAGCCGCGCCGCGCCCATGCGCCGCCCAGTGCTGGTCATTGGCGAGCGCGGGACCGGCAAGGAGCTGATTGCAGAACGCCTCCATCGCCTTTCCTCGCGCTGGACCGAGCCGCTTGTCACGATGAATTGCGCAGCCCTGCCCGAAACCCTGATAGAAGCCGAGCTGTTCGGGCACGAGGCCGGGGCCTTTACCGGGGCGACGCGGGCGCGAACCGGACGGTTCGAGGAAGCCGACAAGGGCACGCTCTTCCTTGATGAGCTCGGCACTCTGTCGATGGGTGCGCAGGAGCGCTTGCTGCGCGCGGTCGAATATGGCGAGGTTACGCGGATCGGATCGAGCAAGCCGGTGCGGGTGGACGTGCGCATCGTCGCGGCGACCAACGAGGATCTGCCCAGGATGGCCGAACAGGGCCGCTTCCGCGCCGACCTGCTCGACCGGCTGAGCTTCGAGGTGATCACCCTGCCCCCGCTGCGCGTGCGCGAGGGCGACATCGCGGTGCTGGCCGACTATTTCGGAAGGCGCATGGCGGCAGAACTGCACTGGGACTCCTGGCCGGGCTTTGCGCCTGCGGTGCAGAAGGCGATGGAAGACTACCTCTGGCCGGGCAATGTGCGAGAACTGCGCAACGTCGTGGAGCGCGCGGTCTATCGCTGGGACGACTGGACTCAGGCCATCGGCTACGTGCAGTTCGATCCGTTCGAAAGCCCGTGGAAGCCAGCCGCGTCAATGCGGCCCGATGTCGCCGAAAGCGAGCCCGCGGCGCCAGTGCGCGTAGCCGCTCCTTCGGCAGACTTCGACAGCGTGGCCGATCTGCGCGCGGCGGTGGATGCGCACGAACGCGCCATCGTCGAGCATCACTTGGGGCGCAACCGCTATAACCAGCGCCAGACCGCCAAGGCGCTGGGCCTCACCTACGACCAATTGCGCCATTGCCTGAAGAAGCATGGCCTAAGTGACAAGACTTGAGCGAGAAGGCCTGAGCGACAAGACTGGAGGTTTCGCTTGTCGCGCAAACCCACTAACGCCTCAAACCGATGTCCCTCACCCGCCTGACCCTGCGCGATTTTCGCAACCATGCCGCGACCCGGCTGGAGGGGATGCGTTCGTTCAACGTGCTGGTGGGCGAGAACGGCGCGGGCAAGACCAATGTGCTCGAGGCGGTGAGCCTGCTGGCTCCGGGGCGCGGGCTGCGACGTGCGCAGCCGGCCGAGATGGCGGGGCGCGATGGGTCTGGCGGATTCGCGGTGGCGGCGGAGATCGAGGACGGGGCCGTGCAGATCGGCACGTCGACCGCGCACGAGGCGCCAAATCGCCGGCTGGTGCGGATCAATGGAGCGGAAGGGCCGGCGGCGCGGCTGGGGGAGTGGCTCTCGATCACTTGGCTGACACCGGCGATGGACCGGCTGTTCGCCGAAAGCGCCGGATCGCGGCGGCGGTTTCTCGATCGTCTGGTGCTGGCGCGCGAGCCCACCCATGCGCGCAACGCAACCCGCTATGAAACCGCTCTGCGCGAACGCAACCGCCTGCTGGGCGAGCCTGCCGAACCCGATCCGCTGTGGCTAGATGGAATCGAGACGCAGATGGCCGAGAGTGGTGCGGCCATGGCAGCGGCGCGGGCGGCGCTCGTGGCAGACCTTGGGCGCGTACTGGAAAGCGTTCCCGAACAACCCTTTGCGCGGCCTACTTTGGTCTATGCCAGCGATGTGCCGACCGATGCAGGCACGCTGCGCAACCTGCTGCGCGAGGGGCGGCGGCGGGATCGCGCGGCGGGGCGATCGCTCAGCGGCCCGCATCGCGATGATCTTGCGGTGACGCTGGCGGCCAAGAATGCGCCCGCTGCCGATTGCTCTACGGGTGAGCAGAAGGCAATGCTGATCGCCATTGTCCTCGCCCATGCGGAACTGACCGCGGGCGAGCGCCCGCGCCTGCTGCTGCTCGACGAAATTGCTGCACACCTCGATCCGATGCGGCGCCTGGCGCTGTTCGAACGGCTGGCTTCAAGCGGCGCGCAAGTGTGGATGACGGGGACCGAGATGGCACCGTTTGCCGAGATCGCCGGGTCCAGTGCCGTGTGGGCGGTGCGCGACGGGTTGGTCGAGCGGCTCTGAGCGTTACTCGGCAGTGGCCGCTTTGAGCGCCTGTGCCACCTGATCCCTGGTCGCCGCGACAATCTTGTCGACGCCTTGCGCATTGGGGTGGACGTTGTCTTCCAGCATCAGGCTTTTGTTGCCAAGGACGGGCGCGAGGAAAAACGGGACGAGGCCTGCCTTGTGCTTTTTCGCGAGATCGGGCCAGATCGGGTTGAATTGCTTCTGGTAATCCGCGCCGAGATTTGGAGCGGCAAGCATTCCCGTGAGCACCACCGGAATGCCGCGATTGTCGAACTCGGTCAGGATCGCATCGAGGTTGGCTCGGGTTTCGGCCGGGGGCAGGCCGCGCAGCATGTCGTTGCCGCCAAGCCCGACTAGCGCGAGGGTGGGTTTCACCGGCTGGTTATCCAGCGTGAACTTGAGGCGCTGAAGGGCTGCTGCAGTTGTATCACCGGAGACGCCCGCATTGACGACCTTCGCAGGGATACCCCCTGCATTGAGCGCCGCTTCCAGGCGCGGCGGGTAGCCCTCACCCGGGTTGAGCTGGTAGCCGGCATATAAACTGTCGCCAAATGCGAGGATGACAGGGGCATTGGCCGGGACCGGAGCCTGTCCTTTCGCCTGTACGGCGGTGGTGGCGGCAGGCTCAGGGGTCTTCTCGGGCGAGCAGGCGGCAAGAACAAGGGTTGCGGCAAGAGCGAAGCGGCGCATTGAAACTCCATGGGCGCGCCCCCAAGTGCCGGTTGCACGCTGCAACCAATCTATGCCACGTGAGGCCTGTGACAAGCTCCCCCCTTTCAAGTTCATCGGCGCCGGTAATCGCCGCTTCGGCCCTTACCCTTTCGCTCGGCAGCGGAGAGGCACAGGTTCAGATCCTTCGCGGCATCGACCTGATGGTGGGCGCGGGCGAGACGCTGGCGCTGCTGGGGCCATCGGGCTCGGGCAAGTCGTCGCTGCTTGCCATCCTGTCCGGGCTGGAACGGGCGAGCGGCGGGTCGCTCAACGTCGCCGGGGCGGATTTCACCGCGCTGGACGAGGACGGCCTTGCCGCCGCGCGGCGCGGGCGGATCGGCATCGTGCTGCAGGCTTTCCACCTTCTGCCGACAATGACCGCGCTGGAGAATGTGGCGACGCCGTTGGAACTGGCGGGACAGGCCGACGCCATGGCGCGAGCCGAAGCGGAACTGGTAGCCGTCGGCCTGGGCCACCGCCTGCACCACTACCCGGCGCAACTTTCGGGCGGCGAACAGCAGCGCGTGGCGATCGCCCGGGCACTAGCGCCCAGCCCTGCCATTCTGTTCGCCGACGAGCCGACCGGCAATCTCGACCATGCGACCGGCGAGGCGGTAGCCGACCTGCTGTTTTCGCGAGCGGCACAGGCGGGCGCGACGTTCATCATGGTCACCCATGACGAAGCGCTGGCGGCGCGGTGCCGGCGGATCGTGCGGCTGGCCGATGGGCAGATCGCATCGGACAGGCCCTCGTGAATCTATCGTGGAGCGCCGCCTGGGCGCTGGCGCGGCGTGGACTGGACTGGCGGTTCAAGGGCTTGCGCCTGCTGCTGGTCTGCCTGGTGCTGGGCACGGCGGCGCTCTCGGCCATTGGTACGCTGACCGGCGCGATCGAGCGCGAATTGGCGACGCGCGGGCGCGAGATGCTTGGCGCGGATCTTGAGTTCACTCTGGCAGCGCGCCCGCCCTCGGCGGAAGAACGCGCGGCCATCGCCGGGATGGGCGAGCTTTCCGAAGGCGCGCGGCTGCAGGCGATGGCGCGAGTGCCGGGTGACGAGACGCGCACGACTCCGGTCGAACTCAAGGCAGTTGATGCCAAGTGGCCGCTTTATGGCCGGTTCACGCTGGAGGGCGGCAAGGTTGCCGGCGCGCCGGAAGGCATGGCTGCATGGATAGCACCAGGCGTTGCCGACCGGCTTGGCGTGAAGGTTGGCAACAAGCTGCGCGTGGGCGAGGCCGAGCTTGTCGTTGGCGGGGTGATCGGGTCGGAGCCGGACCGGCTGGCAGAGGGCTTTTCGCTCGGACCGACAGTGATCGTCAGCAAGGCCGCGCTCGATGCTTCGAAGCTGGTGCAGCCGGGATCGATGGTGCGGAGCAAGCTGCGCCTGAAGCTGCCGGCGGGCGCCGACGCAGTGGCGCTGGGCGAGAGGGTCAAGGCACAGTTTCCGCTGGCGGGCTATGAGGTGCGGACGCGCGACAAGGCATCGCCGGGACTGGACCGCTTCGTGTCGCGCATGGGGCAGTTTCTGGTGCTCGTGGCGCTGGCGGCGCTGGCGATTGCCGGGATCGGCATAGGCAATGGGGTGAACTCCTACCTCGAAGCGCGGCGCGGGAGCATCGCAACGCTCAAGATCCTCGGCGCTTCGAGCCGGGACATTGCGCGGATCTATCTGCTGCAGCTGGCCGCCGCTGCGTCGCTGGCCATTCTCGGCGGAATGGTGATCGGGGTGAGCATCACGCCGTTGATCGGCAAGGCACTGCAGGGGCTGCTGCCGATCGAAGCCGGCTTCGTGCTGGACTGGGGCGCACTGGCGATTGCGGCGGCCTATGGCGCCTTGATTGCGCTGACGTTTGCCGCTCCGCCCTTGGCCCGGGCCAAGGCGTTTCCGGCCATGGCACTGATGCGGGCGCGGGTCAGTCCGCTCGCCGGCAACTGGAAGGGCGCGGCGCTGCCGGTAGCGCTCGGGCTTGGCGGGATAGTGGCGCTGGCGGTGCTGACCGCGCCGCAGAAGCTGCTCGCCGGGGGATTTCTGGGCGGCGCGGCTATGCTGTTCCTCCTGCTGTCGGCGCTCGGGTGGGGCCTGCAGCGGCTGGCAGCACGGCTGCCCCGGCCCAAGGGCGCGATTGCGCGGATGGCGCTGGCCAACCTGCACCGTCCCGGCGCACAGACTTCGGCGCTGGTCGTGGCGCTGGGCTTCGGGCTGGCCGCTTTCGTCCTGCTGGCAGGCGTACAGACCAGTCTTGACGGCAATATCGCACTGCGGGTGCCTACCCGCGCGCCGGATTACTTCGTACTCGACCTTCCGCAGGGCAAGACCGGCGAGTTTGACAGGATCGTACAGCGCGCCGCGCCCGATGCAGCGGTTCGCAAGGTCCCTGCCCTGCGCGGTTCGATCGTGGCCTATGGGCCAGCAGAGGCGATGACGCGGGTGGCCGATCTCAAGGAAATCCCGGACAACGCCTGGCCCCTGCGCGGCGATCGCGGGCTGACTTATGCCGACGACGTTCCCGAGGGGAACGTGCTCACCGCCGGTGAATGGTGGCCCAAGGACTATTCCGGTGAGCCATTGGTGTCGGTCGACGATGATCTGCGTGAGGCGCTCGGGCTGAAACTGGGCGACCGGATCGCGGTCTCGATCCTCGGTGTCGAACGCAGCGCCAGGATTGCCTCGTTCCGGCGGATCGACTGGGAGAACATGGGCTTCAACTACGTGCTGGTGTTCAGCCCCAACGCGATTGCCGATGCTCCGCACAATCTGGCGGCGACCATCAGCTTGCCCGAAAGCGCGAAGACGCCGGAAGTTCGCCGCGCGATACTGGGTGGGCTGGTAAAGGCGTTGCCCTCAAGCTCGGTGATCGAAATCGGCCCGGTGCTGGGGCAGGCGCGCGAGATCCTGTCGCAGATGGGCACGGCCATCCTTGCTGCGGCGAGCGTGGCGATCCTTGCCGGGATGGCTGTGCTGGCAGGCGCGATTGCCGCCGCGCGCGAACGCAAGACCTATGACAACGTGATCTTGCGCGTGCTGGGCGCGAGCCGCAGGCAATTGCTGGTGCTGCTGGTGGCAGAGTACGGCCTGCTCAGCGCGCTCCTTGCAGGCGTGGCACTGATGCTGGGCACGGGCGTTGCGTGGGGCGTGATCGTGCTGCTGTTCGAGTTCGACTGGCTGCCCGACTGGCCGCGCATCCTTGGCGTGCTGGGCGCAGGCGTCGCGCTGGTCATGGTGCTGGCGATTGCCGGCTCGGTCGGGCTGCTGCGAACCCGACCGGCGCAGGTGCTGCGCGAGCTTTAGGAGAAGACGTCCGCAGGCGTTGGATTCTTGGGATCAGGCCCGAAGCGGTTCGGGCCGCGCGTTCCTTCCAGGCACATCAGCACGAAAATGGCGAACCAGCCGAGGAACGGGATGATCCACAGCAGCAGGAGCCAGCCGCTACGGTCCTGATCGTGGAGGCGCCGCACCGACACGGCAAGACCCGGAACGATGGAGGCGAGCCAGAACAACCCGCCGATCCATCCCCCTGCCCCGACCAGCCGAGAGCCATACACGAACGCGCCCTCGCCTTGTGTCACTTCGTTGGTGCCAAAGACTGCGTTGAGCACAATCATCACCAGCACGTAAAACAGTGCAAAGCTCCAGTATTCCTTGCGCCGCGAGCGGCCGGAAAACTCGGCGTAGCGGCGATAGGGCAGGATCATCCAGTCCATCGCAAAAGTCCCTTGCCCTGGATTACCCGAAAACGTCGTAGCCAGCAGGGTTCTTCGGATCATCGCCAAAGCGGTTCATGCCCGGAGTGCCCGGCAGACACAGGATCACCAGAAAAGCTATGCTGGCGATCCAGCCCACGAAGGGGATCATACCCAGCACGATGAAACCGAGATACCACCAGCCAGACATGTCGCGATCATGCAGGCGGCGCACGATCACCGCGATGCCGGGCACCAGAGTACCGAGGAAGAACACCATCATCAGAACGGCACCAATCCAGAACGAAACCCCGAACTGAGGATTATCGACGCCTGAAAGCGCTGTGCCAAGACCACCGGCAAACATGAATGCAGCAATCAAGGCATAGACGATCACCGTGAACAGGGTGAACATCCAGTATTCCTTGCGCCGTGAGCGCCCCGAGAATTCAGCGTACCGCCGATAAGGCATCAGCATCCATTCCATGACTTTCCCCCTTGTTGTTTATCCGCATGACCATTGCGGTTTCACCAGTGACCATCATTTGGCAGCGACTGCAAGCGCGGCAAGCGTTTTGCGTTCAGTTGCCGACCAGCACGAATGGCGCCCAGGTCGCGGGATGCGCGCCGCCCGGCACTTTGCCGTCGAGCAGGATGGCGAGTTGGGCGCGGCGCAAGGCTTCGGCGCGGGACAGTCCCTTGCCAGCACCTTTCAGCGTGTCGAGTGTCAGCCGGCTGGCCACGTCATCCCGCACCGGCCAGTGCGACAGCAGGAGCGAACGCGCACCGGCGGCAACGAAGGAGCGGGCAAGGCCCGAGTAGGTTGGCGCGCTTTCGCCATCGCCAGCACTGGTATCGCAGGCCGAGAGGATCACCCAATCTGCATCAAGCCGCAGCTTGGCGATCTCCGAGGCAGTGAGCAGTCCGTCGTCGGTCTCGCTCGGCTGTTCGGGCGGTGTAAGAACAAGAGCTGGTTCCACGAGATCACGGAAGGCCCCGCCGACAAGACCGTGCGTGGCGAAGGCAAGTACGCTGGCCCGTTCCAGCGGCGCTGCCTTGACGGCCGCTTCGGTGGCGTCCGCACCGATCAGCAAGGCTGGCTTGCCGGGGAAAGCCGTGGCCATTGCCCGCAACTCGTCAGCCGCGCCCGGCAGGCTGGCCAGTTCGCGCAGGGCCTTGGTGCTGGTATCGCCCGAGCGTAGCAGAGGCGCAGCACGGGTCGCCAGTCGAACGGGTTGGCCCAGGATCGGCGCGCCTATGCCGGCGAAGGTCACTTCGCGCTCGCCCCTCAAGCGCTGCGGGAGCGGCGTCGCAGCGAGCGGGACAGAAACCGCGTGGTCCAATGCCAGCCAATGCGTGTTGCGCAGGGCTGCAGGTGCGTCATCCGCCCCTTCTGGTGCTTGCGTGACCAAGGCGGAAAACGGCAGCGCGGCAAGGCCTCCGGGGGCGAGAATGCGCAAGTCGGGCGCAGCCTTGATGGCCTGCCGGATCGGTGCCGGAAAGAGCAGTTGGTAAAGTTCGAATGCAGCTTTCCGGTCGAAGCGTCCTGCACCGTTGTTGACGAGGCCAAGGTCGATCGAGCCGCGCATGCGCTTGATCAGTTCAAGCAGTGGCCGGGGGGCAATCGCGCTTTTCGCAACCACCGCCTTGTCGGCCGTGACGGCAAGGATCACAAGGCCGTCCTCGTCCTGCCCAAAGAGCACAAGGGCCTGCCCCTTGGCCAAGGACTTTTGGGCAGAGGAGAGAGCGGCGGGCTCGACGGCGGTCTGCAGCGAATAGCCGGGGATCAGTTCGGCCAGCCGGGCATCCTCTTGCCGGATCTTCGCGTCAATTTCTTCAAGCTGGCGGTTGATAGGGCCGACAGTATCGCTCTTTCCCGCTGCGACTTGTGCGTTGAGCGTGCGGCGCAGTCTGGCGCCATCGCTGGCCAGAGACTGATAACGCCGGATGACCTCGGTCGCCTCGGCGCCATTGCCTTCGCGCAGCATGGCCAGGCTCGACATGGCGCTCTGCAGATCGCCAAGGTTGGCCAGTTGCAGCGCCTCAAACGCGAGCGCTGGATCGTTTGCAGCTGCGGCAAATCGCGCCTGCTGGACGAACAGGAAGTGATACTGCTCCGCCAGCCTCATGACCTCGGCGCGCGGCGTGGCGCGGTCAAGCAGACGGGCCCGCGCTGGTGCCAGAATCTCAACGGTTCGGGTAAGCGCTCCTGCTACATCACCACGAGCCGCGGCAATCTGCTCGGCGAAGATCAGGCCGCAAAGCCGGCGAAAGTTGGCATCGAGCGCTCGCTGCCTGAATGCGCCGTTGGCATGATCCAGCAGAACCGACGCCTCATCGAGACGGCGGTTTGCGATGTATTCGCGCGCCAGATTGACCTCTGCCAGCAGAACGTCGGGATGTTCTGCACTGGCCGCCCGCTTTCGCCCCACTTGCAGCGCTTTCTCACGCAAGGCCAGCGATTGTGCCTTGTCGCCACGCCAGGCGGCAAGCCGTGCCAACTGGCCAATGACCGTAGCGCCGACTGTCTCCTTGCGTTCGCTGCTGCTGTTTTCGAAAATTTCGGCAGCGCGCTCATAGAATGGAAGCGCCTCGTCTTTGTGCCCCGAATTATCGAGCGCAAAGCCGAGCGCGCTGAGCGAAAAGCCAATTTCCTGATGCCCTGCGGGATAGGCCTTCATACGCAGATCAAGGGTCCTGCGTATCACCGGAATGGCTTGGGCAAAGAGCCCGGATTCACTGAGCGATGCGCCCAACTGGTTAAGGGCAGCCATGGTGACGCGATGGTCTTCACCCAGATGCGTTTCAGCCCATACCGCTGCTTCACGTGCCGGTTCAATCGACGACGCGGTATCACCCGACTGAATCAGAAGAGCTGCCAAGCTCAGCCCGAAAATTGCGGGCTGTTCATTATCGTCACCGGTGCGGTTGGCATGGGCACGAGCCAGACGCAGCGCCTCGCGCACTCGCGGCAGTGCTTTCAAGGGCTCTCCCTGCCGGAACTCGACCAGAGCCATGCCATAAAGCGCCGAGGCATATTCGATGCTCTCGGTACCAGCTGTCTGCGCAGTCAGATCAAGCGCGCGCAGCTTGTAGCGGGTGGCTTCTTCAAGCTTGCCGAGAGAGGAATATAGCGAGCCGATATTGTTGACGAGCTCGGCCCGGTCGGGGGTCATCGCGTATTTGCCCGAGTCCAGTTCAGCTTCAAGCCTGTGGTAGATTCCCAGAGCCTCATCATAGCGGTCGAGCCAGAACAGGGCATTGGCGCGGCTGGCTTCGGCGTAGATCATGTCCAGGCGATCGATACCCTTCGCCTTGCGGGCGCGTGCGAGGACGCCATCAATTCTGGCCAGCGCCTCTGCAGGCTTGCCAGCCGTGTCCATGGTCTTAAGAGCTTTGACCTCGCCGGCAAGGCTTGGCGCGGATGCAGTTGCTGGCTCCGCCGCCTGCGGGACACTTGGCACCCCTGTCGCCAGAAGTGCCGCCAACCAGATCGACTTTCCCATGCCCCACCCCTGAAACATCCAATTTGGAAGCAAGGGTTAATGGCGATTTAGCGAAACAACAGTGCCTATTCGCACATTTTCATTTGAGCCAACCGGCTTCACGGTACCACGCGGCCGTGGCGTGAAGTCCCATCGCGGTCTCGACCTGAGGCATCCAGATGGCGGGCGGTGGCTGGTTGCCCTCGCCCGCGCGCCAGTCCGGGTGGCACATGTAGCCGACGCGATCGAGCGTGAGCTTGGCGCCCTTTCCGCGGAACGTGGCGTCAAGCTTGGCGCCAAGGCGCAGAAGGCTGGCAGGGAGATTCACGGCAGTTGCACGCCTGCCCACGGCCATGCCGATGGCCTTGGCCAGATCGTTGTGGGTCCAGCCTCCCGGGGTGCCGTCATCAGGTTCGAAGGTCAGGTGCGTCACCTCCTCGCCACCGGGGATCAGGGCGAGCAGCAGGCGGGCGAGATCGCCGACGTGAATGATCGAGAGGTGTCCCTGCGGCGGGAGCGGCACGATTCCCCTGCGCGCCAGCTTGAACAGCTCGAACATCTCGGTATCGCGCGGGCCGTAGACGGCAGGCGGACGCACCACGGTCCAGTCCAGACTGCTGGCCTTGACGATCTTCTCTCCACGCAGCTTGGACCGGCCATAGACCGACAGCCCCGGTTCCCGCGCCGAGAGCGAGGAAACGTGGACGAAACGCGGGACGCCCGCCTCCAACGCGGCGTTGACCACGTTCAGCGTGCCCCAGACGTTGCCGTCCTCGAATCCCTGCTGGTCCGGTGCGTTGACCACGCCGGCGATGTGCAGGACAACGCTGGCCCGGCCGACCAGGCGCTGGAGGGCGCGTTTGTCATTAAGATCACCCTGAACCCATTCGACGCCAACGCGCGCATCCTGCGGGCGGCGGGCAAGCGCGCGGACCTCGATCCCGGCGCGGGCGGCATAATCGAGCACGGCCTGGCCGACGAAGCCGGTGGCTCCGGTAATCGCCAGCAATTCCGCCGCCATTACAGCAGCACCATCTGGTCGCGATGGATCAGCGCCGAGCGGGGAGCATAACCAAGGATACCCTCATGCTCGCGGCTGTGATGGCCCTTCAGGCGCGCGCATTCGGCAGCATCGTATTCCGACAGCCCCCGCGCCAGCGTTGCACCATCAGGTCCGATCACGGCAATGGCATCACCACGCTGGAAATCGCCTTCGACTTGCTTGATGCCGGCAGCAAGCAGGCTTGAGCCACGCGCGAGTGCGGCGGCGGCCCCGGCATCGACATGGACGCTCCCGCGCATGCGCATGCGTCCGCCCAGCCACGCCTTGCGCGCCTGCTTGCGGCCGCGCGGCAGGAACAACGTGCCGCGATCGGCGCTCAGCGCAGCGTGTATCGGCGACACGGGCTGTCCATCGATGATGGCAAGCGCCATGCCAGCCAGTTCCGCAATCTCGGCAGCCTGCAGCTTGGAGGTCATCCCGCCCGAGCCCAGGCCAGAGGACGACCCCCCCGTGGCCATGGCATGAATTTCCGGAGTAACGCCCCTTACCACCGGAATGCGCGTAGCTCCCGGTTCGCGCGGATCCCGGTCATAAAGCCCGTCGATATCGGACAGCAACAGAACGCCCGAAGCCCCGGCCGCCTGCCCGACGCGGGCGGCAAGACGGTCGTTGTCACCAAAGCGGATTTCCTGCGTGGCGACAGAATCGTTCTCGTTTATCACCGGCACCGCACCTGCGGCCAGCAGGGTCCCGAGCGTCGCGGTCACATTGAGGTAGCGCCGTCGATCCTCGAGGTCCTCGAGCGTAAGCAGGATCTGTGCGGCAGCCAGGCCATGTGCCGCCAGCAGTTCAGCCCACAGACCCGCAAGCGCAATCTGGCCGACCGAGGCAGCGGCCTGCGCGTCGGACAGGCTGCCGCGCCCACCCTTGGCAAGGCCCAGCTTGCGCGCACCCAGAGCGATGGCGCCGGAGGAGACGACGATGACTTCCTGACCCGCAGCGCGCGCCGCCGCAATTTCGGCAACCAGCGCGGTCAGCCATTCACGCCGCGGCGCACCATCCTTGCCCACGAGCAGCGCCGAGCCAACCTTGACCACCAGGCGCGGACAGGCAGAGGCATCGGTCAGGTGGGCAAGCTGGCTGATCTTCATGAGGGCCGCTTAGGGCAATTGTGACGGATCGTGAAGGGCTGTCAGTCCCGCTGGCAGAGCGCTTGGGCGATCAGATCGGCGACCATGGCTTCTGGTCAGCCTCTTCCTCGACTTCGCCCGTCGGTCGCTCGGTCGCCGTGGCAAGAGGCAGGTGTTCGAGCACTGCATCGAGCAGGGCATCCATGCCCTTTCCGGTCGCACCGGAGATCGGATAGACCTTGCGCGCGCCAGCCTCGCGCAGTTCCTTGGTGAAAGCCTTGACCAGTTCCGCATCGACCAGGTCGATCTTGTTGAGGGCGATCAGGCGGGGCTTTTCATCAAGCCCGGCACCATAGGCCTCAAGTTCGCTCTCCACGATCTGCATGGCTTCGGCAGGATCGGTCTCGCTGTGGATGTCGATGAGGTGGATCAGCACGCGGCAACGCTCGATATGACCGAGGAAACGGTCACCGATGCCGGCGCCGTCGGCGGCCCCCTCGATCAGGCCGGGAATATCCGCGAGCACGAATTCCCGGTTGCGATGGCGCACCACGCCGAGTTGCGGGCGCAGCGTGGTGAAGGCGTAATCGCCAACCTTGGCCTTGGTGTTGGTGATCTGGTTGATGAAAGTGGACTTGCCCGCGTTGGGCAGGCCGACCAGACCGGCATCCGCCAGCAGCTTCAACCGCAGCCAGACGTACATTTCCTCGCCCGGCCAGCCGGGGCCCTGCTGACGGGGCGCACGATTGGTGGACGACTTGTACGAGGCATTGCCCCGGCCGCCATCGCCGCCGCGCAGAAGAACCTTCTGAACACCCACTTCGGTCATGTCGAGCAGGACGGTCTCGCGATCATCGTCGAGAATCTGCGTGCCGACCGGCACCTTGATCACGAGATCGTTGCCACCGGCACCGGTGCGGTTCTGGCCCGCGCCGCCGCCGCCGCGCTGCGCCTTGAAGTGCTGGGTATAACGGAAATCGATCAGGGTGTTGAGGCCGGTCACGGCTTCGAAGATGATGTCGCCGCCCTTGCCACCGTTGCCGCCGTCGGGGCCGCCATATTCGACATACTTCTCACGCCGGAAGCTGACTGCGCCGGGGCCGCCCTGTCCTGAGCGAATGAAGATCTTGGCCTGATCGAGAAAATGCATGCGGGTAACTGTTTCCAATGACAGGCCCGGAGCAAATGCAACATGCCGCCCCGGAAGCGAGCCTTTTACCCGTTCATGGAGAGCTTGTAACGCCGAACCGCGAGGCGCCTGCCGTATCAGGCGGTTCGATGATACCTGGTGGAGCCGAGGGGGATCGAACCCCTGACCTCGTCATTGCGAACGACGCGCTCTCCCATCTGAGCTACGGCCCCGTTCCCGGTATCGCCCCACGGTGTGCCACCGCAGGGAGCGCCGCCATTAGCGCAGCGCTCCCCCGCTGAAAAGAAATTTTTTGCCGGTCCGGTCCGGCTCAGTGCCCTGCAGCAGTGCCGTCCGGAACGGGTGCCGACGTGACCTGCACCGCCTGCTGCTGCGGATTTACCAGGTTGCCGTACTGCGCCTGCCATATGGCAAGATCCGTGCGATAGACCTCGTAACGGCGATAGAAATCATCGAACACGACTTCGATGTTGGGCAGGCTGCGCACGGCGAAGGCTTCAAGATTGGCCGGTGTGACAGCAGCGCCATCCCGGCTCACGGCCATGACGGCATCGCAGAAATCAGACAGTGTCGGCGGCAGCGCAAAGTGGTTGTAGACCTGCGTGATGTACGCCTCGCGCGGGGCAATGAACTTGGCACCGTACTTGGCCTTGAACTCGACATCGAGGCGCTTGTTGATCGTGTTCAGCACCTTGTTGTGGGTGGTCAGGAACGCCTTGTAGCGGGGCAGGATGTCAGCATGGACCGGTGCGTTGCAATTCAGCGCGGCCACGTTGTAGGCCGAGCGGAGATTCCACACCATCTGCGCGGAAGAGATGTTGCGGTTCAGCGACTGGCGCAGACCACTGGCATCAGCCGGCGGAACCGGGATATTGTCCGAAGCGCCATTGGGCGCCTTCGGCTTGGGCGGAATGACCACAACCTTCGGCGGCGGAGGAGGTGGTGGCGGCGGAGGCGGTGGCGGCTTTGGCGCACAGGAAGCAAGGCCGATAGCCAACCCTGCAGCGATAAGGCTTGGCGCAACGATACGCCGGAAACGAAACATTGGCATTCCCCCAATTCCGATCCCTGCAAGGACCGTGACAGGCAGACGGTCCCTTGCTGCAGCGTGTCAAAAATGCTGCGCGAACCATCCTGTATGCAAGATGAAGACGAACGTAGCGTCGACGCAGGCAAATGAGAATCCCCCAGACAATAAAAACCCGGCGAACCGTTGCGGCCCGCCGGGTCAATCTGGTTCAGTTCGGGTGCTTTTCAGATCAGCGGCGATCGCCCATGAACTGCAGCAGGAACTGGAACATGTTGATGAAATCGAGGTAGAGGCTCAGCGCGCCGAGAACGACTGCCTTGCCCGCGAAGTCGGTGCCAGCGACGTAAGCGTACTGCTCCTTGAGCTTCTGCGTGTCATAAGCGGTCAGACCCGCGAAGATGAGCACTCCCAGGAAGCTGATTGCCCAGCCAAGGCCCGACGACTTCAGGAAGATGTTGAGCAGCGAGGCGATCAGGATGCCGAAAACACCCATGATCAGGAAACTGCCCATGCCCGACAGGTCCTTCTTGGTGGTGTAGCCGTAAAGGCTGAGACCCGCGAAGGCGCCAGCGGTGGCGAAGAAGGTCGTCGCGATCGAGGCGCCCGTGTAAACGAGGAAGATCGTCGACAGCGAAAGACCCATGGCCACTGCGAAGCCCCAGAACATGCCCTGGAGAGCCGTGGTCGAGAACTTGTTGGCGCCAAAGCTCATGAACATGACGAAGGCGAGTGGGGAAAGCATCACCAGCCAGATCAGCGGAGTGCCAAGCAACGTCAGCGTGAAGCCGGTGGTCGCAGCCAGCAGAGCAACGACGCCGGAGAGCAGCACGCCCGAAGCCATGTAGTTGTAGATCGACAGCATGTGACGGCGCAGGCCTGCGTCGAACACTTCGCCGCGGGCGGAGACGCCGGAAAGGCTCGGAGACGCGCCGAAGCCCGTTCCGGTGGGCCGAGGGTCGTTCCAGTTTGCCATTTTCAAAGCTCCGTTCTGTGGCCCCAATGGCCACGTACACGGAATATCGGCGCTTTGGCCCGCGCTTTCAAGTGAAACCGGACCAGTCGAAAGGTCGCCAACTGTAACGAATTGTTGCGGCGTTCAGCCCGCCTTGCGCGCCAGCTCGGTCATCTCGGCGCTGCGATCGCGCGCGCCACGCAACGTGTCTTCCATGAGGCGAACCAACCGGTCATCGGCATCGAGCACGTCGATACCGATCTGCGTGACGCCTCCGGGGCTCGCGACACGGCGGGCAAGCTCGCCCGGCGCATGCTCGGACGCTGCCGCAAGCATCGCTGCACCTTCGACCATCGACAGCGCCAGCCGATCCGCTTGCTCACGCGGCAAGCCGAGTGCAGCAGCGCCCTGAGCCAGCGCATCGATGAAGCGATAGACGAAGGCGGGGCCCGAGCCGGCAAGCGCGGTGACCAGGTCCATCTGGTCCTCGCCGCCAAGCCATTCGGCCTGGCCGAGCGGTACCATCAGAGCTTCGGTTTCGGCGCGCGCGGCTTGGTCCGCATCGCCGACCAGCGCAATCGGCGACTTGCCAAGCGCTGCAGCAAGGTTCGGCATGACGCGGACGATGGCGCGGGCATTAGGGAAGCTGGCGCGCAAGGTGGCAACATCGACACCGGCCAGGATCGAGAGCAGGAGCGTGTTCGCGCCGACGAAGGGCCGGACCGAAGCGGCCGCATCGGGCAACTGCTGCGGCTTGAAACCCAGCAACACGACATCGAATGCCCCCTCGCCTTCGGGCGCAGAACCCAGCAGCCGCGTACCCGGCGGCGCACTCTCCAGATACGGGTCGACGATGGTGAAGATCTCAGGCGCAATGCCGCCAGCCAGCCAGCCCTTGAGCATGGCTCCGCCCATGTTGCCGCAGCCGAACTGGAGAAAGGTCTTGGTCATGGAGCGGTTCCCTTGAAGCGCGTCTGCTGAGTCGCGAATGCTGAGTAGAGTTAGGGCGCTCAATGCCGAGCCGCTCTACCTATCGCAAGCGCTGAACGCCGCAGTTCAGGCCTCGCCTGCCGCATCCACCATGGCGCTGGCCAAGGCATCGGCCGGGCTCTTGTCACCCCACAGGATGAATTGAAACGCCGGATAGAACCGGTCGCATTCGTCCACTGCAGCCTCGATCGCGGCCTGGGCCTGGCTGATGCTGAGCAGACCTTCGTCACCAAGCATCAACCCGTGACGGTAAAGCAGGACGGAGCCGTTGGACCAGATATCGAAATGGCCGATCCACACCTGCTCGTTGATCATCGCCATCAGCTCATAGACCGCAGGCTTCTTGTCATCGGGAATGCGAATGTCGGGCAGGCAGAGAATCTGGAGGACGTGATCCTCGACGCGCCAGATGGCACGCAGCTGGTAGTTGGCCCATGAGCCTTGGATCTCGCCGGTGACCTCATCGTCCGAGACGAACTCGCAAGGCCAGCCGCGCGCCTCGAAAAGCGAG
Organism: Novosphingobium sp.; assembly: GCA_041639335.1. Lineage (GTDB taxonomy): Bacteria > Pseudomonadota > Alphaproteobacteria > Sphingomonadales > Sphingomonadaceae > Novosphingobium. The sequence continues at coordinate 10,137 of JBEQCK010000019.1, read as the reverse complement.
GCGATCATGTCGACAGGCGCTGCCTCCTCGCGCTCGTTGTCGTCATGGCCGGTCCGCATGGTACGTCCCCTGAACATGTGATCGGGCCTCCTCGGCTGGTTGGCCCGGCAGGGCGATCTGCCCTGACTGCTGCTCGAAACGTCAATGGCGGTTCACACCCCCGCCCGACAATCGCGGGTTAACAGGCGGTTGGGCAAAACTCGACAACCTTGTGGGAAAGCTGTGGACAAGGCGTGAACAGGAATCCCGGACAGAGGTTCCGCCCAGCCCCCTTATTTAAGCGAGAGCGTATCTACCGCCTGGCCGGCAGGGCTTGTCCACTGGTAACTCGAAACCCCGTCCTTTTTGAGCTTCGTGACGAAATCCTGCGCGTCAGCCTCGCTGTCGAATGGACCGGTCAGAAGGCGGAAATTGCTGCGCCAAGGCGAAATATAGGGCTTGCGCGAGCGCAGGAGCGTCGGCGCCTCCTTCACGAGACGACGCCACTCGCTGTCCATGACGCCCTTGTTCGCCCCGGTCAGCACCTGCACCCAGATGCGGCTTGGGTGGCTGGGAGCGGCCTTCTTGGTCTTTGCCTCCTGCGCGTCCTTCGCGGCAGCCTTGGGATCCTTGATCGGCTTGCCGTCCTTGCCCAGTTTCACCGCATCCTTGGCCGCTGGCTTCTGCGGCTCCTTGGCGGGCACACGCGATACATCAGTCGGGCCGTCGGGCCGTTCGCCGCGTGGGTCGGGCTTGGCACCCTTGGCGGCGGAGCCGGGGGCAATGCGCGTGATGTCCACCGCGGGAACCGAGGATGCGCGCTCCTCCGGCGGGGGGGTGAACGATTTGAACAAGGTGGCGAGATCACGCGCAGGCGGAGGCGTCTCAGCCGCTGCCGTCTGCACCGGCGGCGTCGATGGCACCGGCGCGACCATGCCGGACGCAGCCACAGGAGCACTTGCGGGGGTAGATGCGACACCGGGTGCGGTTCCCGCTGTTGATGCCGAAGCCGCCGCAGGCGCAGGCGGGGCAGCGGTTACCGACCCGACCTTCGCCAGATCAAACCCGCTCGCCGATGCAAGCGACGGCGCTGGCCGAACATTGCCCGCAGGAGAGGGCGACGGTGGCTGCGCAGGGGACGTGGCGCTCGCCGTCCGGGCAATTGCCGTGGCGGGCGCAGAAGTCGGATCCTGTTGGAAGCCAGGCTTCGCAATCGGGTTTGGCGATGGCGCAATCGTGGTCGTAGGAGCCGGGGTTGTCAGCGGCCGTGTGACGGACGGCTGGACCGATGCCGATTGCGCAGCCCGGATCGGCGGAACAGCAGGACGCACAGACCCAGGCGGTACGTCGAGCGCTGAAAGCACTGTCGGCCGGGGAACTGTCGGGCCGGGCACTGTCGGGGGTATACTGGCCGGAGCGGCGGGCTGCACTGCTGGCGCGGCGCTGGCATAACTCTGGACCGGCGGCAGCTCTGCCGGCGGCGATGTGCGCACGGCAGGACGGACGACCACCGCGCCAGATGCGGCACCATCGCTCTTGCCGGGACGGCGGCGCTTTTCGCGGCTCGGCTTTTCGCTGGAGGCGACGGATGGGCCAAGGGGCGCACCGGCGGGAATCAGGCCCGCTTCCGCTGTACGTGGCGCGCCCGGGTTGAGCGCAGCATATTGCACCACGCGCGGGTCATCGCGCCCGATGTCTGCTGCGCGGGGAAAGCGCCCGAAATTTGCGGCGGCTGCCTGCTGCGCCGGCGTGAGGCGCGGCATATAGCGCAAGTAAGGCGCAATGCCCGATGCCAGATCTTGCGGCATCGAGGCGTAGGCAATCGCCACAGCCTCGTCCGGCCCGCCAGTCACGGCCATCGCGAACGTGCGGGTCCGCCATGCTGCGCGATCCTGCTTTTCGATCAACGGCGAAAGCAGCGCCTCGGCGCCGCGCCGATCGCCCGAGATGGCAAGGCTCATCGCATAGCGGCGCGTGATTTCGTCGTCCCCGCCCCGGCTCAGCGCAACCTGATACCACCGCTGTGCGCGGCCATTGTCGCCAACGAGATCGTAGGCAAGCGCCCGGTCCGCAGCCATGGCAAAGGTGTCAGCGCCAGCCCGTTCCGCCTCATCAAAGGAGCGGATAGCCTCGACCGGATTTTCCGCGACCAGCTGGGCCTTGCCGAGCAGCGCCTTGGTTCGGGCATTGCCCGGCTGGACCTCGTCTGCCCGCGCCAGGAACCCGATCGCAGCATCACTGTCACCCAACTTCAGTGCAGCGCTGGCTGCATCGAACAGCGCGGCAACATTCCGTGGATCGGCAGCAAGTCTTGCCAATGCGGCATTGAGTTCGCGGCTGGGGCTGGGGGCCGTAGACTGCACCACAGGGCGCGATACCGTGGCGGGGCCATCAGGATCGTCGTCCGCCTGGGCCAATGCCTGTGGCGCAGCAGCGCAAAGCAGGAGCGCCAGAGCAAGCCTTAGACGCGATGAGGCCGAGAACTGCGCGATGGGGAGCCGATTCGTCATCCTGCCGCGCTCTTTACCGTCTTGAAGATGAAGCGGCGGCAACAGCTGCCGCCGCTTCGCACCTGATTACTGGTTGTTCTGGCGGCCGAGGAAGCGCGGAATGTTGAGCGAACCGCCTTCATCACCATCGTCGTCGCCGGTGGGGGCGCGATTACCGCGAGAGAGATTGGCCATACGCTCGAACAGGGTGCTGCCTCCGGCTGGCTTTGCGGGCTCCGGCTCCGGCGCGCGGCCAAGGCGGGGCATCTGCGGGGCAGGTTCCGGCGCGGGCGCTGCCGCTGGCGGTTCAGCAGGCGCCTCTATGCCACCCAGAAGCAATTCATTCGAATCAGGTTCTTCCTGCGCGGCGGAAAGGTCCAGCGTAAGATCGAGCGGTTCCGGCTCGGGCGCGGCTGGTGCTTCGGGTTGAACCTGCTCTGCCGCAGGCGTCCATGCCGGTTGCGCAGGCTCCGGAGCGGCAGCAGGCGGCGGCGTGTAGACAGGTGCCGCAGGCGCAGCCGTTGGCACGGCAGGGCCGCGCGCGCTGCTCGGGATCGAGACCGGACGCGATGCGATCTCCGCCTGCTCCTGGCTCTGTTCGATGCCGGTTGCGACAACCGAAACCCTGATCTTGCCATCAAGATCGGGATTGAAAGCCGAACCCCAGATGATGTTCGCGTTGGGATCGACCAGTTCGCGGATGTGGTTGGCGGCTTCGTCAACCTCGAGCAGCTTCATGTCGTCGCCACCGATGATCGAGATGATCACGCCCTTGGCGCCCTGCATCGACACGCCATCGAGCAGCGGATTGGCGATCGCGCGTTCGGCCGCTTCGAGCGCGCGGTTCGGACCTTCGCCCTCGCCCGTGCCCATCATCGCCTTGCCCATCTCGCCCATGACCGAGCGTACGTCGGCAAAGTCGAGGTTGATCAGGCCCGGCATGACCATGAGGTCGGTGATCGAGCGGACGCCCTGCTGCAGCACTTCGTCGGCCAGCTGGAACGCTTCCTTGAAGGTCGTCTCAGCCTTGGCCACCAGGAACAGGTTCTGGTTCGGAATGACGATGAGCGTATCGACGTGCTTCTGCAGCTCCTCGATGCCGCTTTCGGCCGAGCGCATGCGGCGCGTGCCTTCGAACAGGAACGGCTTGGTCACCACGCCAACCGTCAGCACGCCCTTGCGACGGGCCGCTTCGGCGATGACAGGAGCCGCACCAGTGCCGGTGCCGCCGCCCATGCCGGCGGCGATGAACACCATATGCACGCCTTCCAGGGCGCGCTCGAGTTCCTCGATCGTCTCTTCTGCAGCAGCGCGGCCCACTTCGGGGCGCGCACCCGCACCAAGGCCCTGCGTGATGTCCGGGCCAAGCTGGATGCGGTTTTCGGCGATAGAATTGTTGAGCGCCTGCGCATCTGTATTGACGACGATGAACTCGACGCCCTCGATCTGCGCGTTGATCATGTTGGCGATGGCATTGCCGCCTGCGCCACCAACCCCGATCACCGTGATCCGGGGACGAAGTTCGTCAATTGCCGGCGGTCCGATGTTGATGCTCATAGTCGGTCTCCCAATCGGGTCATATGTCTCGCTGCTGGCCGGAACGCGCACCAAACGAGATTGGAAAGCTTCACATTAACCTGTTGCACAAGGGTGCGCGGCGAATCAAAGGCGCAGCAACCTTTTCCACAGGTTGCAACACCATGACGGGCCAAGTTCGCGCGTAGAGAGCGCTGAACCGGGCCCAAAGGCCGTCAAAAGTAATCCTTTATCGCCCGCACAAGGCGAATCAGAAGCTTTTTGCCGCCATACGCCCCGCCGACCGGGTCGTTGGCTGGGCCGATGGCGCGAATGTCCACCGGATCGGCCGCTGCAAACAGGACGAGTCCCACCAGGGTGGATGAGCTTGGCGTCGCATGACCCGGCGGAAGGCCGAGCATCGTCGGCGGCGAACCGATGCGCACAGGCCGACCGAGCGCCGATTGCGCATAATCGGCAAGGCCGGGAAGCTGCGCGCCCCCTCCGGTGAGTACGACCTGCTGCCCGGTCTGGCCAACAAAGCCCATCGACTTGAGCGACTTGCCGACTTCTTCGGTGAAGAAGCCGAGCTGCTGGGTGATGACCGAGATCAATTCGGCACGAGGAATGCGGTTCTTGTCGTCGGCATGGCGGGCGACCGGCCCGCCTTCGGGATCGCCCGGCGCGTTGACCGGGATCATCTCGCGATGGTCCGCCGGGCTGGCGATGGCCGAGCCGGACATGCACTTCAGGCGCTCTGCCTGATAGCGGCGAATGCCGAAGGCCGAGGCAATCGCGTCGGTGATATCACCCGAACCGTACTGGATCACCTGCATGCCAAGCAGCATGCCGGCCGCGTAGACCGATACCGTCGTGACCTCTGCCCCGAACTCGACCAGCGCCACGCCCAGTTCACGCTCTTCCGGCGTAAGGCATGCGTGGCCAGCCGCGACCGGCGATCCGACGACAGCTTCGACCTCGAGATGGGCGTTCTGCACTGCCTCCCGAAGATTGCGAACCGGCGCGCCATCGGCGAGCATGACGTGGATATCCACCGCAAGCCGTTCGGCATGAAGGCCCTTCGGATTGGGTACGCCATGAGCACCATCGAGCGTGTAGTGCGCAGGCTGGGCGTGGAGCACGGTGCGGCCGTCGGGCTGGATCACGCCGCGCCCAGCCACCAGCAGATGCTCGATATCGTCCTGCTCGATGCGGCGCCCGCCAACCTCGACCTCGACTCGCGCGGTGGTGCTGGCAAGGCCTGCCCCGGCGCAGCCGATCCAGACCTTCTGGATATCGACATTTGCCATCTTCTCGGCCCGCTCGATCGCATCGCGCACCGAATGCGTGGCGGCCTGCATGTCGGTGACATAGCCGCGCTTGATCCCCTGCGCGGCGCGGTGGCCGGAACCGAGAACCACCATCTCGCCCGTTTCCGAAAGCCCCGCGATCATCGCGGAAACGCGGAACGAGCCGATGTTCACGGCAGCAAAGACCTTGGTGATGCGGGGCGTCGCCATGTCGCTGGATCAGCCCTCGTCGCTCTTGGCCGCAGCGGCGATGCGCTTGGCTTCGGCTTTGGCCTGCTCGGCGGCGCGCTTGTTTGCGGCCACTTCTTCCGCATGTCCGGGAACGCGCATGTAGATGCGGTCGGGCGCACGCATGTCGAAGGCGGCAACCTTGCCGCCGAGCAGCCGGTTCACGCCGTCCATCCGCGCAAAGCTCAACAGCGCTCCGGCGGACTTCTCGTCGCCCTCTGGCAGAGCCAGCACCTGCCCGGTCTTGAACGTGAGGTTCCAGCGGCGATTGCCGACCCATTCGGCTTCCGAAACCTGCGGTTTCAAGGCAGGCGCGGCATCGAGCAAGCGCGTGAGGTCCTGAACGCGCTGGCCGACGCCGAGTCCGGACAGGACGAGCATGCCCTTGGCCTTGTCCGGCTTTACGGTCTCGAGCTCCACGCCGGCATCGTCAATCAGCACCATGCGATCGGGCTTGCGCAGCACGGCGTGCGGATTGCGCTCGACGATGTCGATCACCAGCGTATCGGGCAACTTGCGCGAAACGCGGGCATCCTTGACCCACGGCAGCTGGTTGAGTTCGTCGCGCAGCGCGGCAAGATCGAGCGTGGTCATCGCACGATCATTCTGGCCAAGCACACGCTCGTAGATGCGCTGCTCGTTCATGCGGTTGACGCCGCGAACCTCGAGATGGCTGACCTTGAACCCGGCATCGGACGCGATCAGTGCCGCCTGTTCGGACGCAAGCGCCGGGATTCCGGCCATGACCGCCACGGTCCACACCAGCCCCGATGCAGCCGCCAGGATCAGCGTCATCAATATGCGGTGCAGCGTCTCTTCGCTGAACGGCAGCCAGTGCATCACGGTGTCGAGCACTGAACCGGTCTGCTGGCGCGCAGCCTGGACCTTGCGCTGCGTCGTGCGCGCAGCCGCTGCCCGCCGCACGCCCTTTCCGCCCCGCTTGATCGTCTGCGCCATGGTTCAGGCCTTCCCCGTTGCCTTGCCGGAGTCTTTCAAAGCCTCGGCAATGATTGCCTCGACCAGATCGGGATAGTCCATCCCCAGCGCCCTGGCCTGTTCGGGCACTAGGCTGAGCGGTGTCATCCCGGGCTGGGTGTTTACCTCAAGCAGGAACAGGCCTTCCACGCCCTGCTCGTCGTCCCAGCGGAAGTCGGAACGGCTGGTGCCCTTGCAACCGAGCAATTGGTGGGCACGCAGGGCGATCTGCTTGCAAGCCTCGGTGATTTCGTCAGGGATCTCGGCCGGGCAGATGTGATCGGTCATGCCGTCGGTGTACTTGGCGTCGAAATCGTAGAAGCCGGACTTGGGCTTGAGTTCGGTGACGAGCAGCGCGCGATCACCGATCACGGCGGTGGTCAGTTCGCGCCCGCGAATGAACGGTTCGGCGAGAAGCTCGTCGAACTCCTGCCACGGCCCGCGCGAGTCCGCGCTGATCGGATTGCCGTAGTTGCCGTCTGCCATGACGATGGCGACGCCAACCGATGAACCTTCGTTGACCGGCTTGAGCACATAGGGGCGCGGCAGAGGATCAGCCTTGTAGAGCTCCTCGGTGCGTACGATGCGCCCGCCCGGCATCGGAATGCCGTGCGGCACCAGCGCCTGCTTGGTCAGTTCCTTGTCGATCGCGATGACCGAGGTGGCGAGGCCCGAATGGGTGTAGGTCAGGCCCATGATGTCCATCAGGCCCTGGATCGAGCCATCCTCGCCCGGCGTGCCGTGCAGCGCGTTGAACACGACATCGGGCTTGGCCTCGGCAAGGCGCAGGGCGACATCGCGGTCCATGTCGATGCGCGTGACCTCGTGGCCCTTGGACTCGAGCGCCTTGGCCACGCCTTCGCCCGACATGAGCGAGACGGGGCGCTCGCTCGACCAGCCGCCCATCAGCACCGCGACATGAAGTTTCGGAAGCGTCACGGTCTGCCAATCCTCTTGATTTCCCACTCGAGCTCGACGCCCGACATGTCTTTCACGCGCTTGCGCACTTCCTCGCCCAGCGCTTCGATTTCAGCGCTGGTAGCCTCGCCGGTATTGATCAGGAAGTTGGTGTGCTTCTCGCTGACCTGCGCGCCGCCAAGCGTCAGCCCACGGCAACCGGCCTTGTCGACCAGTTCCCAAGCCTTGCCGCCATCCGGGTTCTTGAAGGTGGAACCGCCGGTCTTCGAGCGCAGCGGCTGCGAAGCCTCACGGGCGGCGCTGATGCGGTCCATTTCGACCTGGATCGCGTCCGGCTCACCGGGGTGACCCCGGAAGCGCGCGGCGACGACAATCGAGCCGTCAGTGAGGTCCGAATGGCGATAGGTGTAGCCAAGCTCGCTGAGCGGCAGCGTGACAATCTCGCCCGAGCGGATCACCACGTCGCAATCGATCAGCACGTCCTTGACCTCGCGCCCGTAGGCACCGCCGTTCATGCGCACGAAGCCGCCGACCGTGCCAGGGATCGAGCGCAGGAATTCGAGGCCTGCGATGCCATTATCCCGCGCGGTCGAGGACACAAGAATCCCGCTCGAACCGCCGCCGCAATTCAGCGTAACCTCATCGACCTTCTCGACTTTGGCGAAAGCCTTGCCGAGGCGGATCACAACGCCCGGAACGCCGCCATCGCGCACGATCAGGTTGGAGCCAAGGCCGAGCGCCATGACCGGCACCTCCGGAGCGAGCCCTGCCAGGAAATCCTGCAGATCAGCCACGTCCTTGGGCTCGAACAGCCAATCGGCGGTGCCACCGGACTTGAACCAGACCAGCGGAGCAAGTGGGGCGTTCTGCGTCAGCTTGCCGCGGACGTTGCGCGGCAATGCTTCGACAAGCTCAGCATGTGCGGGATTGGGATTGGAGAACTCCACACCGCCATCCGCTCGTCCTGAGCCTGTCGAAGGACGTTCTGCACTCACGCCACAGCCCTTTCGCGCGCAATCGCATCGGCAAGGCCCGCCGCCCACTTGGTGATGTCGCCCGCACCGAGGCACACGACCATGTCACCGGGCTGCGCCGTAGCAGCGAGTTCCTTGGCCAGCGCGTCGGCTCCGGCTGTCAGGTGCGCGCTGCGATGCCCGCGCGCCTTGATGCCGTCGACCATCGCGGCGCTGTCCACGCCTTCGATCGGCTGTTCGCCTGCAGGATAGACCGGGGCGGCATAGACGACGTCTGCGTCGTTGAACGCGCCCTGGAAGTCTTCCATGTGATCGCGCAGGCGGGTGAAGCGGTGCGGCTGGACCACTGCTATGACGCGGCCCTGCACCCCTTCGCGCGCGGCGGCGAGCACGGCGCGGATTTCGACCGGGTGGTGCCCGTAGTCGTCGATCACCGTAACGCCATCAACCTCACCCACCTTGGTGAAGCGGCGCTTGACCCCGCCGAACTTGCCGAAGCCGGTGCGGATGAGTTCATCCGAAACGCCCATTTCCACCGCGACCGCAACGGCGGCGAGCGCGTTCTGGACGTTGTGGCGGCCCGGCATCGGCAGTTCGATACCCTCGATCCGCCGGAACGAGCCATCGCGCTGGCGCAACACGGCGGTGAAGCGGTTGCCGCCGGGAATCGGCGTCACCCCCTCACCGCGCACGTCCGCCTGGGCGGAGAAACCATAGGTCACCACGCGGCGGTCGCGCACTTTGGGGATGATCGCCTGCACTTCGGGATGATCGATGCACAGCATCGCCGCGCCGTAGAACGGCACGTTCTCGATGAACTCGACGAAGGCTGACTTGACCTTCTCGAAGCTGCCGTAGTGATCGAGGTGCTCAGGATCGATATTGGTGACGACCGCCAGGGTGCCATCGAGCCGCAAGAACGAACCGTCGCTCTCGTCAGCCTCGACCACCATCCATTCGCTGTCGCCCAGGCGCGCGTTGGAGCCGTAGGAATTGATGATGCCGCCGTTGATCACGGTCGGATCGATCCCGCCCGCATCGAGCAGGCAGGCAACCATCGAGGTCGTCGTGGTCTTGCCGTGGGTGCCGGCGACCGCGACCGTGCTCTTGAGGCGCATCAGTTCGGCCAGCATTTCGGCGCGGCGCACGACAGGGATGCGATTTTCAAGCGCGGCAACCACTTCGGGATTGTCGCGCTTTACAGCCGTGGACGTGACGACGACCGCAACGCCATCGACGTTCTCGGCCCTCTGCCCGATCATCACCTTGATCCCGCGCGAGCGCAGGCCGTCGACGACATAGCTTTCGGCCATGTCCGAGCCTTGCACCGAATAGCCCATGTTGTGCATCACCTCGGCAATGCCCGACATGCCGATGCCGCCGATGCCGACAAAGTGGATCGTCCCGATCTCGGTGCCGACGCCTTTCACTTTTGCGCTCCCGTTGCGCAGGCGTGCTTCGACAGGCTCAGCACGAGCGGGGCGGGTTGAACAAAGCAGGTCCGCTCATCCTGAGCTTGTCGAAGGATCATGCCAGCTGCTCCTGCCCCGACGGCGCAGCACTGCGCGTGTCGACGCGGATCACGTCCATGATCGGCTCACCGCCAAAGCTTTCGACCAGATCGGCCAGATCGCTGACGGCGTTGGGAAGCCCACAGTTCCACGCGGCGTGCGCGGCATTGGCAAGGGTATGCGGGTGCTGGGCCATGGCCTGAATCTGTTTCGCCAATTCCTTGGGGGTAAAGCCGGT
>JBEQCK010000018.1:0-30651 GCA_041639335.1 Novosphingobium sp. | reverse complement strand
CGGAGACACCCCCGGCCACGGCGTCGACATCGACGAGAAACTCGCCGCCAAATACCCCTACAAACCCGCCTACCTCCCCGTCGCACGGCTGGAAGACGGCACCATGTGGAACTGGTGAGACAACGACAAACTGGTGAGGATACGATGAAAAAGGCACTTCTTGCGGCGACCGCACTGGTTGCCCTGACCGGCGCGACGTCTGTCCCCGCCCCCTCGCTCCAGCTCGCAAAGCTGGCAAAGGTCGGCACGACAAGCGATCGCTACCAGTCCTACAATATCGAGATGGTCGAAGTGACCGGCGGCCGCTTCTGGGCACCCTATGGCGGCCCGGCGGACGAACGCTACCGCCAGCGCCCGCCGATCGACCTCACCGATCCGAAGCTGGTCGCGCTGGCAAAGGCGCTCGGCCCCAGCCTCGTGCGCGTGAGCGGCACCTGGGCCAACAACACCTACCTCGAAGCCGAGGGAGAGCACCTCTCCGCCCCGCCCGCCGGGTTCGTGCAGGTGCTGACGCGCGACCAGTGGAAGAACGTGGTCGCCTTCTCCAAAGCGGTCGATGCGCCCATCGTCACCAGCTTTGCCGTCAGCAACGGCACGCGTGATGCCAACGGCGTGTGGACGCCCGCGCAGGCGCAGCGCCTCGTCGATCTGACCCGCGAGGCCGGCGGCTCGCTCTACGCTGCCGAGTTCTTCAACGAAGCCAACATGCCCAGCGCCGCGCCGCAGATGCCCAGGGGCTACACCGCCGCGAACTACGGCACCGAATTCCGCCTGTTCCGCGATTGGGCGCGCAAGGCCGTGCCCGGCATGAAGATCCTCGGCGTTGGTGGCGTGGGCGAGGCGGGCCTGCTCAAGGACGTGCCCGTGCCCGCCGAAATGGGCGCACATGTCAGCAGCGAAGACATGATGAAGGCCAACCCGAACAGCGTCGATGCTGTATCCTACCACTTCTACGGCAGCGTTTCGAAGCGCTGCGCAGGCCTTGGCATCGGCACTGCCCAGAAGCAGGATGCGCTCACCGCAAGCTGGCTCGACATGACCGTGCGCGACTACCGCTATTACGCAGCGCTGCGCGACAGGTTCGAACCCGGCAAGCCGATGTGGAACACCGAAACCGCGCAGGCCGCCTGCGGTGGCAGCCCCTGGGCCTCGACTTTCCTCGATACCTTCCGCTACCTCAACCAGAACGCCGCGCTGGCGCAACAGGGCCTGCAGGTGGTCATGCACAATACGCTTGCCGCCAGTGACTATGCCCTGATCGATCGCGATACCATGGCCCCGCGCCCGAACTACTGGGCCGCCGTACTGTGGAAGCGCACGATGGGCAGCACCGTGCTCGCCAGCCCCGCATCACCCTCTCCCGCGCTGCGGCTCTATGCCCATTGCCTGCCCGGCAAGCCCGGCGGCGTCACCGTCATGGCGCTCAACACCGGCGAGGCCGCGCAAGGCCTCAACCTCGGCGGCAAGGGCACGGGCTGGACGATGACCGGCCAACCGCTCGACACACGCAGCGTGCTGGTCAACGGCAAGGCCCCGGCCCTCTCGGCAGACCTCAAGCTGACCGGCCTTGATGGCGTGGCAGTGGGCGGCAAGGTCATGATTCCGGGCCAGTCCATTGCCTTCTACGCCCTGCCCGGCGCTGCCAATCCGGCCTGCCGCTGATGCGCGCGGTCCTTGTCGGCGAGGCGATGCTCGAGCTGTCGCAGGAAGGCAGCCTCTGGCGGCTCGCCTATGGCGGCGACACGTTGAACACGGCAATTCACCTCGCCCGAAGCGGGGTGGAAACCGCCTACCTCACCGCGCTCGGCACCGATCCCTTCAGTGAGGACTTGCGCACGCGCTGGGCGGCGGAATGCCTCGACACGTCGCTGGTGCTCGACAACCCCTCCCGCAACCCCGGCCTCTACGCAATAACCTGCGACGACATGGGCGAGCGCAGCTTCACCTACTGGCGCGGTGAAAGCGCCGCGCGGACGCTGTTCGATTGCCCCGGCATCGAAGCCGCACTGGCCCATGCCGAAACGGCAGACCTGCTCGCCTTCTCGCTGATCTCGCTGGCCATTCTGCCCCAAAGCGGCAGGCAGGCCCTGCTCGCCCTCGCACAAAAGGTCCGCGCCAATGGCGGACTTGTCGCCTTCGACGGCAACTACCGCCCGCGACTCTGGCCAGATCAGGCAACAGCCCGCATCGCGCGCGATGCCGCCATTGCGGTTGCCAGCATCGGCCTGCCCACGCTTGAGGACGAAACCATGCTTTCGGGCGAGAGCGATGCAGAAGCCGTCGCCGCCCACTGGCAGGGCCTTGGCTGCGCCGAAACCATCGTCAAGCTCGGCCCCGAAGGCTGCCGCCTGCCAGACGGCGAGATCGTCCCCCCCGCCGAAGTCTTGCGCCCGGTGGACACCAGCGGCGCCGGCGACGCCTTCAACGCCGGCTACCTCGGCGCACGGCTGCGCGGGCAAGAGCCAGCGCAGGCTGCAAATGCCGGTCACGCGCTGGCGGGCTGGACAATCATGCGCCGCGGGGCAATCCCGCCGCAGGATTCCCAGAGCGGGTGAACAAGCCCGCCTCGGGGAGAACGTCAGCTATCCGCCACTTTTTGCTGAAAGCTGCCTTTCCGGAAACGACGCCATAGCGGGCATTAGGTGTGGCGCTTGATTTCCACGATTTCCGGAGCTTGCGCATCCATAAACATGAACGCCCGACCCAACAGAGCCTGTTTTCCAAAATCATCAAACTTGTTTGGGCCTAGCGGAGTAATAAGAACCTCAGATGCAGTCAGTCCGTCAAGGTGACGGCTTTCAATCTCCCGCCAATTAACTTGGGCGATGTCGCTCAAAACTACGTTCACGGCGGGATGATTGTACCTCACCAATATGTTTCCATCGTCCATCGCACTTGGATTCATATCCGGATGGAAGTTTAGAATGTCCGACAGGGTCCTGAGAGCAAATAGCTCCGCACTTTTGTCCGCCATTCCGTCTTCAAGGATCACACATGTGCCATGCCGAAGGACCGCGAAGTCCCGGCTACCGTTGGAGTAGTACGAAATCCGGTCTGAAACCCGGTCAAGGGGCTGTGAAAAAGACGGATGCCAAGTCGGCACTGGCGGACCAGCCTTCATTTTCTGAGCTTCGGCTTTTGTTGATCCGAAACCCAAGCTCGCCAGCAACCCTCCGACAAAAGTACGTCTCATCACCCTGACCAGCCCAATTCTTGATCTATCACTTTGGTGCCACAGCCAATGTTCGCATTCCACCCCATTTCAACCGTTCACTGCCCTCCCGGCAATCGACAATAACGGTCGTCTCGCGAGCGCCTGAACCTCCCCACACCGCCTAGGATCTCGCCCTCAGCAGGCTCCACAGCACCACCGCCGCCAGCAGATCCAGCGCCGCCAGCGCCACGAACAGCGGGTTATAGCCGAACACGTCCGCGCTCTGGCCAATCAGCAGCGTGAACAGCATGCCGCCGATCCACGCCGAAGTCCCGGCCATGCCGCTGGCCGTGCCCACGGTCCGGCTGTCGAACACATCGGCGCACAGAGTGATCAGCGCACCGTTGAGCAATTGATGCGCAAAGCCGCCGATGCAGAACAGCGCGATCGCTATCTCGGGCGTAGTGGCAAGGCCGATGCAGGCAGGCCCCACCATGCACAGCGCGCCCATCGTCATCGTGATCTTGCGCGATGACAGCATCGAAGAGCCGCGCTTCATCAGCCACGGCGGCAGCAACCCGGCGGCAAGACTGCCGAAGTCTGCCGCCAGAAACGGCAGCCACGCCCATAGCGCGATGGACTTGAGGTCCAGCTTCCACACCGCCACAAGATAGAGCGGGATGAAGAAGTTGAACGTCTGCCACGCCGGTTCGGCCAGAAAGCGCGGCACCGCAATCGCCCAGAACGAACGACTGCGCAGCACCTGCCCCTTGGTCGCAGGCTTGGTCGCATCGGGCTGGTTCATCGCCGCAATCGCGTCACGCTCTTGCTGCGACAGGCGCGGGTGCTCGGCCGGATCGCGATAGGCCACCCACCACATTGCCGCCCAGACCAGGCTCAGCGCGCCAGTCACGATGAACGCCGCCTGCCAGTTCCACGCCAGGATGCAGAACGCCACCAGCGGCGGCGCGATCATGTTGCCAATGCTGGTGCCCATCTGGAACAGGCTGGTGGCCAGCGGCTTTTCCTTGGCCGGAAACCACTGCGCCACGGTCTTGGTGCCCGCCGGAATCGCCGCCGCCTCGCTTGCGCCGAGCAGCGAGCGGAAGAAGGCAAGGCTCATCCACCCCGTGGCAAAAGCATGCGCCATGTTGCTCAGCGCCCAGCCCACCGCGAACAGGAAGAACCCCAGCCGCGTGCCCAGCGCATCCAGCACCGCGCCCGCCACCGTCTGCATCACCGTGTAGCTCGCCTGAAACGCCAGCACGACCCAGCTGTACTGCTCGGTCGTCATCGCGAACTCGGTCTTGAGCGTGGGCGCAGCCACCGACAGCGTCGAGCGCGCAAGGTAGTTCAAGATCGTGCCAAGCGTGATCAGCGCGATGATCCACCAGCGCAGCGGAAGTTTCCTGAGCATCGTTACCGTCCGGTGCCTGAAGGTCAGCGCAGCCGCTCGATCTCGATCATCGAGACCCGCGCATCGGTGCTGCCGCTCACGAAATCGAGCGCAAGGCCGCCCTTGGCCTTGACCGTGACGGTCCGCGCTTCAGCCACCGCCCCGCTCGCCGGAATGGCCGGCTGGAACTTGCGCAGCAGGGCTTTCTTGCCGCTCTTCACGTCGAACGTCCCTGGCTTCTGCGCGGCATCCGTGGCGAACCACATCGTCACCTTGTAGCGCCCATCGGCCACCGGCACGCGGTAGGAGAATGTGCCGGTGCGATAAGTCGCCAGCGCGCCCCGGTCGTTCGTGCCAGCAATGGCCGCGGGCACCGCCGGCTTGCCGAAGTCGGCCGGCTTGTCGAGCGTGGCCGCCTGGCCGCCCTCGAACCAGTTGTCCGATCCCAGCACGCGCCCTTCACTCTTCGCCGCCAGAAGCGTCCCGGCATCGATCACGAACTTGCGCGCCGTCTCGGGCGCCAGCGTCCAGACCGCGCTGTCCTCCACCTTGCCGCCAGAATGGACCCCGCGTGCCACCAGCGCATTGCTGCCCTCGTCCAGGCGAACCCCAGTCCACACGCAGGCCTTCTGCGGGCAATCACTCTTCACGCCCAGCGAGCGGCCATTGAGCAGCAGCTCGGTGCTGGCAGTGTTGCTGTAGACCTTCACCTCCGTCACCGGATAGGCCCGGTTCACATAGCGCTTGGACGTGATGTGGACCATCGGCTCGGGGTTCCAGTTCGCCTTGTAGAACCAGAAGGCGTCCTTGCGGGTCTTGTGGTCGTAGGCGATCAGGCCCTTGGTATTGATGTCCTGCGCATCGCCTTCGGTGCGCACGGTCGTGGCAAAGTCGAACGAATTCCACAGCCACGTCGCATAGAGCCATGGCCGCGCATCGAGCTGCGCCAGCGCAGTCTCGTGGATGTAGCTCTCGTATTCCTCGGGCTGCGCCGCACCGCGCGAATCCACAGGCCCGCCCAGTACGTTATCGGTATGCATGGTCAGCGCGCCACCTGCGCCATACTCCGTCACCGCCAGCGGCTGCTGCGGCCGCTTTGCACGCAGGCCGTCGAGATGCGGGCCGAGGTCACCGGCCTTGCCGAAATACCACCCGAAATAGCGGTTGGCCCCGCCAAGATCGGCGGCAACCGCCGTCGTGGGGATTGCCACCTCGCTGCCAAAGGCCCGCGCCTCGCAGCAGGTTGCCAAAGCGGTCGGGCGCGATGGGTCGAGCGCCTTGGCCGTCTTCTGCAACTCGTTCAGTAGCGGCAGCGGATCGACCTCGCGCCCATCGGTCCCGCCAAACAGGAAGGCCGGCAGCGAATTGCCGAAGTCCACCTCGTTGGCGATGCTCCAGATCGCCGACGCCGCGTGGTTCTGGTTCTGCCTGACCAGTTCGGTCAGCTGCGACTTCGCATTGGCGACCAGCGCCGGGTCGGCGACCTTCTTGCCGCCCAGCGTCCACACCGAAACCAGCGGGATCTCGTCCCACACCACCATCCCGGCGCGGTCGGCCAGATCGTGCACGTCCTGTCCGTGCTGATAGTGGGTCAGGCGGATCGTGTTCGCCCCCATCTCGCGCAAGGTGGCAATGTCCTGCGCCACGTCCTCGCGGCTGATCGCCCAGCCCTTGCCGTCCCGGTCCTGATGGTAGCCCACACCACGCAGGCGATAGGGCTGGCCGTTCAGGATGAAGCCGCGATCGGGATCGAACGCCATCGAGCGCAGGCCATAGGCCTGCCGCACTTCGTCAGAGACGGTCCCGTCCGCCTGCACCACCTGCGTCACCAGATCGTAGAGATAGGGATCGGCAGTGCCGTGCCACAGGTGCGGGTTGGTGAGGGCAAGCCGCGCCGAAAACTCGCCGGTCTTGCCTGCTGCAACCATCGCCGGAACCACTGCAGAGGCCGCCTCACGCCCCTCGCGATCAACCAGACTGACCTTCACGCTTGCCTTGGCAGACTTCGCGGCATCATTGGCCACGCGCACCACCAGATCGACCTGCGCCTGCTCCTTGTCAGCCCTCACCGTCGTCGCGCGTACGCCCGGCCCCCCGGCATCGGCAAGGTCGATATGCAACGGCGCAGTCGTTACCAGCCGCACCGGCCGGTACAGTCCGCCATGCACGAAGAAGTCGCCCGCAAGCGGCAGGACATCGGCGGTGGAGCCACCGGCCTTTGGCTGCGCATTGTCCACGCGCACGACCAGCACGTTGTCGCCTTCCGGCTTCATCGCCGCCGTGGCATCGAACCGAAAGCGCGAGAATCCGCCGCGATGTTCGCCCAGATAGACACCGTTGAGCCAGACCTTGGCCACGCGGCTCGCCGCATCGAACTCCAGCCAATGCCGCTTGCCCTTTGCTCCGGCTGGCGTGGCGAAATGCAGGCGATACCAGCCGATGCCCAGCCGCTTGTCCACGTTCGTCGCGGTGTTGGTACCGCCCAGGTCATGCTTGTAATATCCAACCCGGTTCCAGCTGTGCGGCACCGAAACCTGCGCCCAGGTCGCGTCGGCAAACTCCGGTGCAACAGCGCCTTGCGCGTCCTCAGCCGTGAACCGCCAGCCGGCATCCAGCACCGTCACGTCGCGCGCTTCCTGCGCAAGGGCCGGCGCGGTTGCAGCCATGATCAGGCACGCGACGGAGGCCTTGAGGCCTGCTTTGGCACGAAGTGCCGGGAATGATCGCATCGGTTCTCTCCGGGTATCTAGTCTGGTTGATCGAAACTATCGAGGGCTGGCGGCGTGGAACGCCTTGAAGAAGGCAAGCCTGTGCGGATCGGGCCAGTCCTGCTGCGCCGCCGTGTCGGCAAATTCTACCAGACGCGGCCGATCGGCAGCGAAGCGTGGCCATGAAACGCCGCTTGTCTCAGGCTTGCCGGTGCGGGCAAATGACAGCAGCGCCTGCATCATCGCTTGGCTCACCGCGCGATCCTGCGGGGTCCAGGCGCGCGTCGGGCGATAGCGGTCGAACGCATCGAGCGTGCCCAGCCAGAACGGCACCTCGGAGGTGTGATAGGCCCCCGCCGTTGCCGGATCGAGATCGGCAAACCGCACCCCCGCAAGATAGTGATGTGGCCTTGAGAACTGGTAGGCATATGCAGGCGCCGTTCCATGCGACGCCTGCAAACTGGCCCATTCGAACATTGCCAGCACCATCGTCTCGTCGCGATCGGCCATGCGTGCCTGCTCCTGCGCCTGCCCGTCGCTACTGGCAGGATAGAGCGCAAGGAAGCGATCGGCCTGCGCACCAAAGCGCTCGCGGGCCTTGTTCCTGAAATCGTCCAGTGACGTTACCGGGCCCATCCCGCCCAGCGCCTCGTCACGGGTGAAGCCCAGCAGCAGCGGCACGTCGCTCTGCCGCCGCGCGGCGAACAGCGCCGGTATGGCATCGGGCAGGACATGGCGGTCGATGGCCGGCCCCGTGCTCGGCCCGCCCGGCACGCGCGGCACGACCAGACGGTCGGCCGGCATGGCCCGCAGCTCGGCAAGGTTGCTCGCCTTCCACGCGGCCATCAGCCTTGTCCCGGCGTCCTCGGCCTCTGTCCGCGATGGCAGCTTGATCGGCCCGGCAATCATCGCCCCGCTCATCCCCACGGCCTTGTGGAACAGGCCCTTGGCAAGCGGACTGGCCTGCAAGGCCAGCACCGACATCGAACCGGCTGACTGCCCGGCAATGGTCACATTGTCAGGATCGCCACCAAAGCGCGCGATGTTCTCCCGGACCCAGCGAAGCGCGGCAATCTGGTCCAGCAGCCCGTAATTGCCCGAAGCGCCCTCGGCTGATTCAGCGCGCAATTCAGGCGTTGCCAGAAAGCCGAGCGGCCCGACGCGATAATTGAGGTTGACGAAAACCGCCCCCTCCCGGGCCATCGCTTCTCCGCCATAGATGCCGACACTGCCCGAACCGACATAGAAGGCGCCGCCGTGGATATAGACGATCACCGGAGCCTTGAGCAAAGCAGGGCGCGTCCAGACGTTGAGATAGAGGCAGTCTTCCGAAATCGCTTCCGCGCCGGAATACTGGTTCGCCAGGCTGCTGCGCATCGGTTGCACGCACTGCGGCGAAAAGCGGTCGGCGTTGAGCACGCCACGCCATGCGTCGGCGGGCTGCGGCGCACGCAAGCGCAATTCACGCACCGGCGGCTTGGCATAAGGAATGCCGAGATAGGCCTGGACGCCATCGCGCTGCGCAATGCCCCGCACCAGCCCAGCCGCCGTCTTCACGGTCCTGGCGACTCCCGCGTGATCACCGCTGCGCGCGAAAGACGGCGCAGCCAGCAATATCATGGCAGAAGCCAGCGCAATGGCTGCCAGCCTCTTTGCGGTCGTCCTCAAGGCCACGCGCCCTCCTTTTCCGCCCGCCAATTCACCGGATGATGGGCGAGACGTTTCAAACCATCCTCACTGCCAAGCGGTCTGCGCGATTGCCCGGACTCTCTTGATCGGCTCATGTGCTGGTAACCGCAATTTGGCCTGACCACAATTGGTTTTACACAGGTTCGAGCGCCAGGCAATCCTCCAAAACCGCGTTTCTCTCCAAAATCTGAAGCAAAAACAAAGGGTCATGCGCCTCCTTCGGGGCGGCACCAGATGGCCGACATGCATGCCCAAACCATGGTCATACGCAAAATCTATCATCATTATCCAAACTTTTCATGGTTCTGGACGGGTTAATTTGAGCGGTGGATACTTGTATGGTCGAACAATCTGTGAGATTGGCCAGTCCAACTCAGGAGAGGAAGGGAGGATCACTATGTTCCGCAAAGCTTATCTTGGAGCCAGCATCTCGCTGCTCGCCATCACGTCCGCAGCCCAGGCGCAGGAAGCCCCTGAAAGCGGGCTCGAAGAAATCGTCGTCACCGCGCAGAAGCGCGAGCAGAACCTGCAACAGGTCCCCGTTTCGGTTACGGCGCTTTCGGCCGAAGCGATTGCCAACAAGGGCATCACCCAGTTCGAGAACCTTGCGCAGGTCGCACCTGGCCTGACCATTACCCAAGGCACGCAGCGCACCGGCAACAGCATCAACCTGCGCGGCATCGGCACCTCGGTGTTCAGCATCGGCGTCGAGCCCGCCGTCTCGGTCGTCGTCGATGACGTTCCGATCCTGAACCAGGGCCAGGCATTCAGCACCCTGACCGACATCGAGCGCATCGAAGTGCTGCGCGGCCCCCAGGGCACCCTGTTCGGCAAGAATGCCTCGGCCGGTGTCGTCAACATCGTCACCCGCGCTCCGACCGAGACTTTCTCGGGACGCATCGCCGCTTCGGCCACTACGGACGAGGAATACCGGGTCGAAGCCGGTATCTCCGGCCCGCTGGGTGAAAACGTCGGCTTCCGTATCAACGGCTTCTACAGCGACTTCCGCGGCTATGTGAAGAACCTCGCCACCGGCAACTATCTCGGTGCCGACGAAAGCTGGGGCATCCGCGGCAAGCTGGTAGCCGACTTGTCCGACAGCGTGAAGGTCACGATCTCGGCCGAGCATTCGGAAACCGACGGCAATTCGACGCCGCGCACCGTGCGCAGCTTCGCTCCCGGCGCGACCGTTTTCGGTGCATCGCTTGCCACCAACCTCGGCACGATCCAGGCTGGCCCTGGCAACTACCTGCTCAACCAGAACTACGACGGCATCGCCAAGGGCGAGTCGACCAATGTCAGCGGTCGCATCAGCATCGACCTCGGCAGCGTCGACCTGATCTCGATCACCAGCTACCAGAAGTGGGGCCTCGACACGCAGGACGATGTCGAGCAGTTGAACCTCGCCGTGTTCGGGTCGGCAACCGGCCTCGTGCAGTCCAGCCCCTACGACACGAAGAACGTCACGCAGGAACTGCGCCTGGTTTCAACCGCGCCCGGTCCGTTCCAGTACATCCTCGGCGCCTTCTTCTCGAGCGGCGAGACCGATCGTTCGTTCGATCGCGGCCCGTCCGGCCCGCTTCTTTCCAAGTGGGTATCGAACGCCGGCACCAAGACTTACGCGGCCTTCGCCCAGGGCACCTACGATCTTGCTGCCACCACGCACCTCGATGCCGGCATCCGCTACAACCACGAGAAGATCGACGTCTCATTCCAGCGCCTGAACGTGCCTGCCACGCAGCCTGCCAACAATGCCATCTGCCTTGCGGTCTGCACCGGCAACGCGAGCGACGATGCCGTGACCGGCAAGATCGCCCTGCGTCAGGATGTTGCCGAGCGCGTCATGGTCTACGCTTCGTTCGCCACCGGCTACAAGGGCCAGGGCTACGACGTCTCGTCCGGCTTCACGCCCGCGCGTGCTGCCAACCCGGTGAAGCCGGAAACCTCGCACACCTACGAAATCGGCCTCAAGAGCCGCTTCCTCGACAATCGGGTGCAGTTCAACCTCACCGGCTTCTGGACCGACTACAAGAACTTCCAGTCGCAGTCGGCGGTGGTTCAGCCCGATCAGTCGATCCAGTTCCAGCTCAACAACGTGGGCAAGCTGCGCACGCGCGGTATCGAACTGGAACTGCAGACGAAGCCGACGCGCGAACTGTCGTTCGATCTCGCCGGCACCTGGATGGACGCGGTCATCACCGAGTATCCGCTGGCCAACTGCAACACCATCCAGACCACCGATCCGATCTGCTTCGACATCGATGGCAGCGGCAGCGGCACTGCGCGCGCGCAGAACCTTGCGGGCAAGCGCCTGCCGAACGCGCCAAAGTTCATGTTCAACGCCTCGGCCATGTACGACATCTTCATGGACTCGATGCCGTTCGATGGCTTCGTCACGCTCGACTATCGTTACCAGAGCCGCGTCAACTTCGACCTGTTCCAGAACCCGCTGTACTTCCAGAAGGCCTATGGCGTGCTCAACGGCAGCATCGGCGTCCGCCAGCGCGACGATCAGTACCGCGTGACACTGTTCGTCAACAACCTGTTCGACAAGCACTTCGCCTCCAACGTCGGCGGCCTTGTGGGTGGTCAGCCAACGTCGGTGAACCAGGTGCTCTCGCGCAACTCGCGCCGTTACTTCGGCATCCGCGCCAACTACAACTTCTAAGCACCAAAAGCAGCGGCCAGGCTCACGGTGAGCCTGGCCGCCTTGCCTTTCATGTCCTGGGGCAGGACAGCAAACCGCCCCCTGTCAGACCTGGCTGAAGCCACCGTCCATCACGAACTCGGCGCAAGTGACAAAGCTCGCCGCGTCCGAGCAGAGGTAGACCACGCCGCCGCCCATTTCCTCTGGCCGGCCCATGCGGCCGATCGGGTGGTTGGCAACGATGCCCTGCATCGCCACCTCGCGCGAAGGCACCGCGCCCAGCTCGACATAGCGGTCCATGATCGAATTGAGCATGCCCGTGTCGATCCCGCCCGGATGCACCGAATTGACACGGATGTTGTAGCCCAGCGCCGCGAACTCCGCGCCAAGGCACTTGCTCAGCATCTTCACAGCCGCCTTGCTGGTGCAATAGGCCGCATTGAACGCCGCACCGCGCAAGCCGCCGACGCTGGAGAAGTTGACCACCGAAGCCCCGCCGCTGCGCGCCTTGCCGCCTTCCTTGAGCAACGGCAGCATCACTTGCGTGCCGATGATGATCGAATCCACATTGATCGCGTTGACGCGGTGGAAATCGGCCAGCGGCGTTTCCTCGAACTTGGTCACGATCGAATAGCCGGCGTTGTTCACCAGCGCATCCAGTCGCCCGTACTTGTCCTGCACCAGCGCCGCGACCGCCTGCCAATCGGCCTCGCTGGTCACGTCATGCTTGAGATAGTGGTCGGCACCTTCGATCTGCGCCTCGGCCGCCAGATCGGTGGCGATGACGGTAGCGTTCGCCGCCTTGAGCGCCTTGACCAGTTCCCGGCCAATCCCGCCCGCCGCGCCGGTGACGACGGCGACTACGTTGTTGAGAGCGATTGTCATTGTGGGGGGTGTCCCTTCGCGTCCATTAACTGAAATCGTCATGCTGAACTTGTTTCAGCATCCATCTCTGAGCCTCCACTGTCCGTTCGTGGGGAGAGATGGACCCTGAAACGAGTTCAGGGTGACGTTGGTTCTTAAACGTGAGGCCGAGCCATCACTGCGCCGTCCAACCCCCGTCGATCACCAGCTCCGCGCCGGTCATGTAGCTCGAATCCTCGCTGGCGAGGAAAAACGCGGCGCTCGCCAGCTCGCTCGGCTGCGCCAACCGCCCGATCGGCGTCGCGCCGACCACGCCTGCCACCAGATCATCCGGCTTTTCGGCAAAGCCCTGATCGACCCAGCGCTGGAACCCGGCCTTGAGCAGCGGCGTCTCGACAAAGCCCGGATGCAGCGAATTGGCGCGGATCGGCGTCTTCTTCTGGGCGAACTCGATGGCGATGCCCTTGGTGAACAGCCGCACCGCGCCCTTGCTGGCGTTGTAGGCCGAAACCTCGTTCATGCCGACCAAGCCCATGATCGAGCTGACGTTGATGATCGAGGAGCCGCCGCGGAAGTCCTTGCCACTCTCCGCCATCAGCGGCACGAAATGCTTGGTGCCGAGGAACACGCCATCGACGTTGATCGACATGATCCGCCGCCAGCCTTCCATGCTCAGGCTCTCGACCGGACCGGTCAGGTCGATGCCGGCATTGTTGACCAGCACGTGGCACTTGCCGTGGCGCTCTTTCACCAGCGCGACGGCACGCTCCCAGTCCTCTTCCTTGGCCACGTTGGCGCTGATGTAGCTCGCGGCCTGGCCCAGACGGCCCATGACCTCGGTCGCGGTCGCGCTGTCCTCGGCGTCCAGGTCCGACAGCACGACTTCCGCGCCCTCGGCCAGAAAGCGCTCGGCGCAGGCAAGGCCGATGCCGCGCAGGCCACCCGATACGAAAGCAACGCGCCCCTTCAGGCGCTGTGCGGAAAGTTCCATGTTCCTCAGACCCCCATCATCCCGGCGGTCGTCGCGCCGTCGATCGCGTATTCGGCGCCGGAGATGAACCCGGCTTCGTCGCTCGAAAGGTAGGCGACAAGGCCCGCCACTTCGTTCAGCTGCGCCATGCGCTTCATCGGCGCCATCCCTTCATACATCGCGCGCGCCGCTGCCGGATCGGGCTGCGCATTCATGATCTGCTGGATCAGCGGCGTTTCCACCACGCCCGGGAGGATCGCGTTGACGCGGATGGCATAACCCTGCTGCCCGCAGTGGACGGCGGCGGACTTGGCCAGCGCGCAAACCGCCGCCTTGGTCACCGAATAGGTCACGTAATTGCCCAGGGGCCGCGTGGCATTCATCGAGGAATTGATCACGATCGAGCCCTTCGGCCCGTCTGGGTTGCGCTTCATCCCCGCAATCGCGTTCTGCACGGTCAGCATCACGCCGGTCTGGTTGATGGCAACCACATTGTTCCAGTCGTCGATCGAAACGTCCTCGATGCTGGCATCCCCGCGCTCGGTCCCGGCATTGGCGAAGGCGATGTCGAGACGGCCCTCGGCAGCAATGATCTCGTCAATCAGCGCGGGCCAGCTCGCCGCATCCTGCACGCGGTGCTTGCGGAACACGGCGCCGGTCTGGGCACAAAGCGCCGCCGCCTCTTCCTCCTTCGATCCGGTGAACCAGACCTTGGCACCCTCTTCGGCCAGGCGCGCCACGGTGGCAGCGCCGATGCCGGTGGTGCCGCCTGTGATCAGGGCGACTTTCCCTTCAAGCCTCTTGGACAATTGCTCTCTCCCGCGAGAATCCGCATGAATTTATGGCGTCAGTGGTTACGCCCGCACGTGCCTTCTGCAACCTATGCTTTCAGCAAGGTGACGCGCGCGCGCAGGGGCGGCAAAACCGGCAGCAATACCGGAATCTGGGCGAGGAATCATAATGGCTGACAGTGATCCCAACATGGGCGGCGGCAAGAATCGGTGCGAGGCGATCAGCTGGCAGGACCTGCTGGCACAGGATTCGCGCCCCGCTCCCGCAATGCTCACCGAAGAAAGCTACCAGTATCGCGGCTCGGAACCGCTGGCGGCAGAGCGCTATACCTCGGAAGACTTCGCCCGCCTTGAGCGCGAAAAGATGTGGCCGCACGTCTGGCAATTCGCCGCGCGCGAGGAGGACATCCCCGAAGCCGGTGACTACACCGTGTTCGAGAATGCCGGCCGTTCGTGGCTGATCTCGCGCCAGGAAGACGGCAGCGTCAAGGCGATGCACAACGTTTGCCTCCATCGCGGCCGCAAGCTGCGCACCGAGGACGGCACCGCCGACACCTTCACCTGCCCGTTCCACGGCTTTGCCTGGAACAAGGACGGCAGCTTTGCCGGCATGCCCTGCTCTTGGGACTTCAAGCATCTTCAGGCCGAGAAGATGGCCCTGCCCGAGGCCGAAGTCGGTCGTTGGGGCGGCTACATCTTCCTGCGCGAGGAACCGGGCGGCCCCACCCTCGAGGAATACCTCGCCCCGATCCCTGAATTCTTCAAGCGCTGGCGGCACGAGGAATGCACCACGGTGATCTGGGTGGCCAAGGAAGTCCCGGCCAACTGGAAGGTCACTGCCGAAGCCTTCATGGAAGCCTGGCACACTGTCGTTACCCACCCGCAGCTCTTGCCCTTCACCGGCGACGCCAACAGCGCCTACTGGACCTATGGCGACAACGTGAACGTCAACCACGTTCCGTTCGGCATCATGTCCCCGCACGTCGATCCCAATGGCAAGACGCAGCAGTGGATCGTCGACGAGTTCTGCAAGTACAATGGCCGCTCGGCTGACAACTACGATGCATCGGGCGATCCCTTCGCCGTCAGCGTGCCCGAAGGCATGACCGCGCGCGCCGCGCTCGGCGCCGCCATGCGCGCAGGCTACACCGCGCAGACCGGCTATGATCACGACCACGCGACCGACGCCGAACTGCTCGACGGCCTCGTCTACAACGTCTTCCCCAACTTCGCGCCGTGGGGCGGCTTCATGCCGAACATCGTCTATCGCTGGCGCCCCGGAAAGACGCCCGACACCTGCCTGATGGAAGTGCGCATCCTTGCCCGCGTCAAGAAGGGCGATCCCATGCCGCACGGCGTGCCGATGAAGCTGCTCACCAACGACCAGAAGTGGACCGATGCGCCGGAACTGGGCGTATTGGGCCACGTCTTCGAACAGGACATGGACAACCTGCCCTATGTCCAAGACGGCCTCCACGCTTCGAAGACCGGCGAGGTCAACCTCGGCGACTATCAGGAAATCCGCATCCGCCAGTTCCACCAGACGCTCGACAAGTATCTGAACGCCAAGGGCAAGGCATGACGGAAGTTGCACCCCCCCCGCGCATCGATTGCGTGTTCGTCTGCGGCGGCGTCTGGCATGACATGGACTTCGCCCGGCTCGAAATCCTCAAGCTGCTGGCCGAGGACCCGGCGATCCGCACCCGCGTGTTCGAGGACTACGAGAACATCGAGGCGATCCGCGCCGCCGACATCCTGATCACCTACACCTGCGATGTTACCCCTTCGCTCAAGGCGCAGGAGGCCCTGCGCGATTGGTTGCAGGCGGGCGGGCGCTGGTATGCGCTGCACGGCACCAACTCGGTCCTGCGCTTCCTCACCGATGGCCCCAACAAGGACCTGTGGGATGCGCCGCGCTGGGCGCCGCTGATGATGGACCTGCTCGGCAGCCAGTTCATCAGCCACCCGCCGATCGCGCCCTACACGGTCACGGTGGCAGATCCCGATCACCCGCTGGTCAAGGGCATCGAACCGTTCGAAACCACCGACGAACTCTATCACATGGAGTACCACGGCGACCTGCACGTCCTGCTCGAGACCGATTGCACCGTGGAAGGTACCGGCTTCGTCGAAGCGGCGGACGCCATCGGCAAGCATGCGATCATGTACCTGAAAGACCACGGAAAAGGCGGCGTGCTCTACAACACGCTCGGCCATTGCCGCGGGCACTACGATCTGCAACCCATGCTTGATTGGTGGCCCACGGTGGACCGCTGCGCCTGGGACCTGCCGGTGTTCTACGACCTGCTGCGCCGCGGCATCGGCTGGCTCAAGGACCGTCCGGCGAAAGCCTGAAATCGCGCATCGGTCCTAAGTCCAATTTTGGCGCGCAGGGGGTCATGTCACACCCTTTCGGGTAAACGAATCCGGGAGAGACAACATGACCACCCTCCGCCTCGCGCTGCTCACCGGCGCCCTGCTGACCGCCACCGCCGCGCAAGCCGGCCCCGCCGCTCCGCCCTCGACCTGGGCACGCTGCGCCGTCTGCCACAGCAACACCAAGGGCGCGCCCGACAAAATCGGCCCCAACCTCTATGGCGTCTATGGCCACAAGATGGGCGTCAAGGGCACCTACAAGTTCTCCGATGCGGTCAAGAAGTCCGGCCTGAAGCTCGATGACGCCACTCTCGACAAGTGGCTGGAAAGCCCGGCAAAACTCGTCCCCGGCAACCGCATGAGCTTCCCCGGCATCAAGGACAAGGCCAAACGCGCCGAACTCATCGCCTACCTCAAGACGCTGAAGTAAGCGCCAAGATCCTCCCCGTTTTTGCGCAGCACAAACGGGGAGGGGGACCGCCGCCGCAGGCGGTGGTGGAGGGGCAATTCTCCAACCCCTCCGTCAGTCCTGCAGACTGACACCTCCCCTTTTGCACTTTATGAAAAAGGGGAGGATCACTTGCTGCCAATAGCCACCGGCTCCGCCCGCACCAGCGCACGCCCCGCCTCGTGCCAGCCCTCGATCCCTTCGGCAAACCAATATACCTCGCCAAATCCTTCGCTGGCGAGGCGGCGGGCGGCGTTCCAGCTCATCCAGCAATCGCTGCGGCAGAATACCACCACGGGGCGCGCAGGATGCCGCGCACGCTCCGCCGCGACCGCATCGCGCAGCCCTTGCCACAACACCGCGTCGGCATTCGCACGCCCGGTTTCGGGGTGCCATGCTGCACCCGAAATGGTGTCATGCTGCGCAGCAAGCGTCCACTTCCCGGTCAGCGGATCGCGCACGCCGCCTTCCGCCGGCAGCACATCGATGAACAGCGCATCGCCCCCCGGTCTGAGGCGAAGTGCCGCTTCCAGCGTGATGGCAATGGCCGGTTTCGGCGGGCGATCAACCGGAGCACGATAGCGTGCCGTGCGATACCCAGCCGCGTCGAACAGTTCGGTGGGAGTTGCGGCAGAGTCATGGGCCTGCCCCCGAGAGTTGCCGGGGAGTTGGAAAACGGCGAAAAGTGCGAGGCAAAGCGCCAGATGCCTTGATTTCACGGCCTTTTCCGCTCCCGACCCATTGTTCCAAGGTCCAATATGATCGCACAGGCCATGCGCGCATAGTGTGCTTTGGGAGAATGCGCATGAAGGCAAAGCTGACAATCGCCGCCCTCTTGATACCGGGCGCAGCACCGGCGCTGGCGGCGCCTGCAGATCCGCTGCAGTCGCCCATGTGGGAACACCACGCCGCGCGCCTGTTCGGCAAGGACGCCGTGGTGTTCGATGATCGCGTTGCCGTCCGCATTCCCGAAATTGCTGAAAACCAAAGGGTTTTTCCGGTCACAGTGGATGCCCGCGGCTTGCCCGACGTGCGCCGCATCGTGCTCTTCGCCGATCTCAACCCCATTCCTGTCGCCGTGGACTACACGCCCACCGGGGCCGAACCCTTCCTCGCCACGCGGATCAAGCTCGACCAGCGCACCCCGGTGCGCGCGGCGGTGCAGACGCAGGACGGGACATGGCACGTCGGCGGAACGTGGATCGATGCCGCAGGCGGCGGCTGCTCGGCCCCGCCTGTTTCCCGCGTGAAAGGGGACTGGGCGGACCATCTGGGCGAAGTTCGTGGCCAGCAATGGCCTGAAAAGGCTGGAGAAACGCGCTTGCGCCTGGCCTTCCGGCACCCGATGGACACCGGGCTGGTGGAGAACATTCCGGCCTACAACATCGAGCGCCTGACCGTCCGCGATGCCAGTGGCAAGGCATTGGGCACAATGCAGATTTTTGGCTCCGTGGCCGAGGACCCGGCCTTCACCGTCGTGGTCAAGGCAACCGGCACGATCAGCTTCGAAGCGCGCGACAGCGCCGGCCTTGAGTTTCCCGGCAAGGTGGGTGCGTGAGGCTGGACCGCAGGGCGCTGTTGCTGGCCGGACTGCTCACCCCCGCTGCCGCCTTTGCCGAGAAATTTGCGGGCAAATACAATCCCGTGGCCGAGCCGATCGCGGACGGCCTGTGGATGGTGCGCGGCACTGACGAAGCCATCGCCTTTGCCAACGGCGGCGCGATTGCCAACAGTGCGATCATCGCGACCGAGGCGGACGCAGTGCTGTTCGACCCCGGCGTATCGCGCGAACACGGCCTCGCGCTGGGCGCGCTGGCGCAGCGGCTGACCGGCAGGGCGGTGGGCCGCGTCTATATCAGCCACTTGCACCCCGATCATGCGATGGGCGCTGCGGCGTTCGATCCCGCAATCGTCCACGCCCTGCCCGCCACGCGGGCTGAGCTGGAGCGCGATGGCGAAGGCTTTTCTGACGCAATGTACCGCCTGCTGGCCGACTGGATGAAGGGCACTTCGATCGTCCTGCCACAAGGCGATGTCACTGAAGGACAAGCGCAATTTGGCGGGCGGACCTTCCGTCTGCTGCCGCTGAAAGGCCATTCCGGCGGCGATCTGGCGCTGCTGGACGAGGCCACCGGCACGCTGATCGCGGGCGACCTCGTATTTCACGACCGCGCGCCTTCGACGCCGCACGCCAGCCTGCCCGACTGGCGTGCCTCGCTCGACCGGCTGGCCGCCACCCCGCACCAGTTGCTGGTGCCGGGGCACGGGCCGATTGACCGCGATGGCGCCGCGATTGCGCAGACCCGCGATTGGCTCGACTGGATCGAGGCGACGCTGCGCGATGCGGTGGCCAGGGGCCTGGACATGAGCGAGGCTGGGGACCTTCCGATTCCTGCCCGTTTTTCAACGCTCAAGGCCGCGCGATATGAATTGCAGCGCAGCGTCTCGCATTTTTACCCGGCGCTTGAGGCTGAGCTGTTGCCGCGTTTATAGCCGCTTATCAACCAAGGAATTACGTCACCCTGAACTTGTTTCAGGGTCCATTTCTCGGCACAAGCGGCGGCTTGATCGGCAGAATGGACCCTGAAACAAGTTCAGGGTGACGGGGCCTTTGGAACGAGCGTCAGAACTCCGCCCTGAGCGATACCGTAAAGCGGCGCGGGGCGCCGGGGGCGTAGGCGCGGGGGTCTTCGGCACCGGGGGCTTCGGCAAGGTCGATCTCGTCAACTTCGCTGAAGGTGCCGAAGGTGGCATAGCGCTTGTTCAGCACGTTGCGGACCTGCGCGACAAGGCGGATGCCCGGCGCAATACTGACCGCGCCATCGAGATCGAACACCGCATAGGCGGGCGTGCGCGGATTGTCGTTGCCCTCGTCGCCCGCGAGATACTGGCCCGAGCGCGCGCGCATCGTGATACCGGCGGACCAGTTCCGCGCCTCTCGCGCAACGCGCAGGTTGAGGGCGTGGCGCGGCACGGCAGGCAGCTGGTCACCGCGCGCGACCATGATCGTGCCCTCGTCATCGGCCGCCGGGTTCGACGGGCTCGAGATGGTGAAGGCATCACGGAAGCGCGCATCGGTGAAGGCAAAGGCTGCGGACGCGTGCCAGCCGTCGTGCCGCCATTCCGCCGAGGCCTCGATGCCCTGCCTGCGGGTGTGGCCGAGGTTGGCGAAATAGGCCCGCCCGCGCACGCTGGAAGCTATCATGCGGATATCGTTGCTGGTTTCAGAGCGCCACAGGTTGATGCGCGCCGCCAGCATCTTGCCGGTTGCGTTCAGGCCGCCATGCCAGTTCGTCGCCGTGACCTGCTTCAGAGGCGGATCGGCAATGAAGAAGTTCGCGAGGGTGCAAGGCGCTTCCGGGTCGGCGCAGCTCAATTCCGCGGGGGTGGGATTGCGGCTGGTCAGCGAGAAACCGGCGGTGGCGTGGAGGCCGGTGCCAAGCACATAGTCGAATTCGATCGAGGGATTGAAGCGATCGAAGCTGTGACGACCGTTCAGCGCGGTGCCCAACTGGTCTTCCATCACCACGCGGTTGTGCGAATAGCGCGCCCCGGCCTCGACGGAGAGTGCCTTGGTCAACGGCAGTTCAAGGTTGGCGAAGAGGGCGAAATCGTCGAGCTTCGAAACCAGCGACACCGGCTGGATCGCCCCTTCGGCCGAGACCAGCGGCAGGCCGAGATCCTCGACCGAGCGGTCGTCTTCCAGCTCGCCAAGATCGGTCTGGGCGGCGAAGCGGGTGCGGGCATGCTCCCACGTGCCGCCGAGCGCGATGCGGCGCGTGCCGAGGTCGGTTTCGACCGTGTCCTGCCACTGCAGGGTGGCGCCATAGGCCTGCGTGCGCTCCTTGCCGCGATTGAACACGGCAGGATCGTCGCCCGCCGCATCGGCAGCAACCGGCGCGCCATTGGCGAAGAGTGCATCGCTGTAGTTGTCGTCGTCATCCTCGACACAGAGTTGCGCCGGGTTGGCATCACAGGCCCCGAAATCGGCAAGATCGCCGTTGGCATTGCGTCGATCGAGGTACTGCCAGTGGGCGCGCAGTTCGATGCGGGAGGTTTCGCCGACGGGCAGCCACGGCGCGGCGACCACGCGGGCAAAGCGGGTACGAGTGCTGTCCGGCCGGGTGAACACGGCATCGTATTTCGCATCGAGCAGTTCGACCGGCGAGACGCCGTTGCCGGTAAGATCGGTCGAAGCGCCAAGGGCGGAGAGTTCGATGCCCCAGCCATCGCCCTGATGGATGCCCTTGGCAAAGCCGCGATAGAGCATTGACGGGCTGGCCACGCGCCAGCCCTTGTCATGCCGCGCTTCGAAAGCGACAAGCAGATTGCTTTGCGCGGTGCCGGTGCCATAGCTGACCGCGCCGCCAGCCATGCCTTCGCTGTCTACATCGCCCTGGCCGCGCAGGCCGGAAAGGGTCACGCCGTTGCCGGTCTGGACCAGAACCGATCCCGCCAGCGCATTGCGGCCGAGCACCGGATTGGCATCGTTGACTTGGGCGGCAACGAGCACCGTATCGGGCACGAGATCGAGCAGAACGACATCGCCGAACGGCTGGTTGAAGCGCACGCCATCGAGATAGACGGCGATGCCCTGCTCCATGCCCTGAAGCGCACCGGCGGAGAAGCCGCGCCAATTGAGCGTTGCCTGCCAAGGGTTGCCAGCGGCCTCGCCCAAAGTCAGGCCGGGAATGGCGCGTTCGAGCGCGCGGCCGAGATCGGCGCGGCCCGAGGCGTCGATAGCCGCAAGATCAAGCGCGCGGGCCTCGTCAAGGTCGATCATGCCGCCGGGGGCATTGACAACGATCTGCGGATCGTTCTGGGCGAGAGCGGGTGCGGAAACGGCGGCGAACAGCAGCGAGATCAGCTTGCGCATCGTCAGATCTTGACCCTGACACCGGCCCAGAGCGTACGCGGGTTGCCCAAGTCAATCGAGCCGCCCGAATTGCGCGTGACGATCTCGGTATCGAACAGGTTTTCCGCGCGCAGGACCAGGCTGATTCCACGGGGCAGCGGCACTTGCGTGAACATGTCGAGTGTCGTCGCGGCCTTCAGGCTATCGGTCTGGAGGTCGTCCTCGTACTGCTGGCCGACGTGGCGCAGGGTGGCCGCAACGTCCCAGCCCTCGGCAGGGCTCAGGCCAAGCGTGGCGGACGCCGCAAGGCGCGGGGTCTGTGCCGGACGCTTGCCGGTGAGGTTCGACAGCGGACCGTTGCGCACTTCGGCGTCAGTCCATGCCAGCGAGCCATCGAAGCGAACGATGCCCAGTTCGGCGTGGGCGGAGGCTTCGATGCCGCGTGCGCGGATCTGGTCAACATTGCGGCGCTGGCGCAAGTTGGTGCCGATCGTGACGTTGGCGACGGCATCTTCGATGCGGTTGTCAAAGCCGGTCAGCGAAAGGCGGATGCCCTTGGTGGGGGTGAGGTCGATCCCGGCCTCGAAGCCCTTCTGCTTCTCGTTGCGCAAGGCCGCGTTGGCCTGCGTGGTTACCGGGAAGACAGTGAATGGGCGGTAGAGTTCGTTGAGCGTCGGCTGGCGCAGGCCGGTATAGGCCGCGGCGCGCAGGGCAATCGTGCTGCTGGCGCGCAGCACGGCACCACCGCGCCAGGTCACCGTCCAGTCGCTCTGCGTGGCATAGTCGGTGCGGCTGGTGACGGTGCCGGCGGTGTTGCGCACTTCGAAGTAGCCATCGGCGATCACGGTGCGATCGGCCCGCAGCCCGCCAGTGAGGACAAGGCTGCCTAGTGTCAGGTCGTTCTCGGCATAGAAGCCGAGGTCGGTGTTGACGCCGCCTGCCCGGCGACGCGCGGTGATCGCGCCGGTTGCGGCACTGATCGCGTTTTCCTTCATCGTGCCCGAGGCGCGGCGCCAGTCGACGCCGAGGCGCAGCACGTCGTTCCCGCTCATCGGCGGGCGCAGCTCGAACTTGCCGCCGAGCCCTTGGGCAGGGGTATCGTATTGATCGAGCGTGGGTTTGAAGCTGGTGGCGGAGACGACGATATTGTCGAAATTGCGGACCTGGACATAGGCCAGCGCATCGAACTGCCAGTCGCCGCGACCGACGAGGCGCAGGCCGGCGTCCTGGCCTTCGCTGGAGGTGGTGGCGCCCTTGAAGCGTAGCAGGCGGTCGTCACGATAGACCAGTGCGCGGGCTTGCAGTTCGACGGTGTCGGTCAGCGGGGCGACGGCACGGACCTGGGTGGACCACGATTCGTAGCGGGCGCGGACGGTGGCGGGGACGCGCTGGGCTTGCGGAGTAGTGAAGAAGCCCTTGCCGCGATCCCAGCGGCCGGAAACGACGGCGAAGCCGGAGCCGAGGCGGGGGGCGATGCTCAGCGCCGCTTCGGTCTCGCCGCGCTGGCTGGCGAGGAGCTGGCCATTGACGAGGCCGAGCTGGTCAGGGCCCCCTTGATTGGGATTGGCGCTTTCGAGTTCGATGGTGCCGGACAGCGCGCCTGCGCCAAACGGACCGGAGCCGCCGCCACGGGTGACGCGGATTGCGCCGAGCGTGTCAGGCGTGAGTGCAGGCAGCGGGACGTAGCCGAAGAAGGGATCGGCCATGGGCACGCCATCGAGCAGCACGAGCGCACGGCTGGTGGCGTTGCCGCCCAGCGCCCGCAAGGTGACGCCCTGCGCCGAGGGATTGGACGAGCGGCTGTCTGACCGGCGGAACTGCTGGAACCCGGCGACCGAGGTCAGCACATCCTCGATGCGGCCCGAGGCGGACGTGGTGATGGCATCGCGGCCGATCTCGACGCTGGAATAGGCGGGCGTGCCCGGAGTCTTTTCGAGACCGGTGCCGGTGACGACGATCTGGCCGCCGGGGCCTTCATCGGCAAGAGCCGGAAGCGCGGTGGATGCGAGGGCGGCTGCGGCCACGAGGCTGCAGGCCCGAAGAAAACTGGTGTCGTCCATCTGCTGCGACTTTCCGGATGACGATGAGAAACAGGTATGTCGGCGGCGGTAAGAGAGGAGAAATGCGCCGCCGACAAGGGTGGACTTTGGTATCGGATGTTAAGTTTTTGAAACCCGGGTCAGAAGAACAGGATTCCGCCTACTGCCAACGCGTCGCTTGTCGCCTTGTTGCCGGAGTGGGCGACAGCCTTCGAATGCACGTATTCGCCGATCAGCGTGACCCACGAAGTCAGGCCATAGCGGACCTGGCCGACGTAGCTCGAGTTCACGTCGAGCAGGTTGGGATTGGCGAGGCGATCGGTGTTGCTGGCGTAATCGAGGTGGCTTTCGCCATAGCTGCCGCCAACCGAGACCTTGCCGAAGGTGGCCAGGGCCTGGGCGTAGAAGCCGTTGGAATCGCGCTTGGCGATGCCCGGACCCGTCTGCGCGGCGCCGGTGTCGAACAGGCCGAGCACTGTCGTGCCGAGGCCGCTGGCGGTGTAGTAGTAGCCGGTCGCGGTGACCGGGCCGACGGTAACCTTGCCGCCGAAGTCCACGCCGCTGCCGGTGTAGCTGCCACCGCCGACCAGATCGTGCTTCTGCGTGATGCCCGATACCCAGAGGCGCGCGGCCACGTCGCCGAACTTGCCGTCATAGGTGACCTTGCCCTGGAAACCGGGAGCCGAGTTGCTTTCGGCAGGGCCGGTGAGCGAGGACAGCGGCTGGAACACGCCGACCGAAGCCTGCAGGCCCTTGAGGTTGGGCGTGGTGTAGGTGATCTGCGGCTGGAAATCGGTGTAGATATAGCCCACGCCGATGCGGCCCAGCGTGGTGTTGCCGGGAGCGACGTTGTTGCCGGGCGTGCCCGAGGACAGCAGGGTGATGTCGTTGAGGATACCTTCCGACCCGAACAGGCCGATATCGCGGCCGATCTTGAAGGTGCCGACATTGGGCTTGCCGAAGGTCATGTAGGTCTGGCGGAAATCGATGCCGGCGGTGGCAAGGGCGGTCGGCTGGCCGCCGTTGTTGGCGCCAAGAGGGCCCCAGGCGGTCGAGTTGATGCCGGGATACATGCCGAAAGTGGCGCCGACATCCCAGCCGGACTGCTGGGTCGCGACCGAGACCTTGAGGAAGCCGGGGAGCAGGCCGTTGCGGATCGCGCTCGAATTGTTGGCGCCGACGCTGGCGATGCCGCCGGTGACTGCAGTGCGGGCGGTTGGCGTGGCGGGGTTGTCGTGGACGTAAAAGCCGTTGACCGAGCCCGAGAACGTGATCGTGGCGGGACCCACTTCGAGGCCGATGCCGGATGCGGCCATGCGGACCATGCGGCTGGAATCGACGGATTCGGTAGCGCGGGTCATGGTGTCGCCGGCAGGTGCGGCGGCTGATGCTGCGCCAGATGCAGCAGGGGCGGGAGACGGCTTGTTTTCCTCGGCCAGCAGCTCGGCATATTCCTCGTCGGAGAGGATGCCCTTTTCGTGCAGGCGCTTGAGCAGTTCGGCCGTGCCGGCGTAGGCGGGCGTGGTCGCAATCGCCATCGTGGCGAGCGCAACCGAGGCGCAAAGCGCCTTCTTCATGTTCATGTCTGGTCCCCTCCGTGAAAGGTCGTGTCGATTATTCTGCGACTGAGCGGGGACAATGCTGCGCAGAAACAAACTGCGATATTGGACTTTGGGCGTTGGACTTTGGGATAATGACGCAGGGCAGTCAGCGCCCCAGCGCGACGCCCCAAGGGCCGGCGCCGGCCGGAATCGTGGCGGTGACCTGCATCGCGGCGATATCGACGAAGGATACCGTATCGCTGGCGCCGTTGGCGACGATGGCGCGGGTGCCGTCCGGAGTTATGGCGAGATGCCATGGGCGATCACCGACCTTGACATAGCCGCGCACCTTGCGGGTGGGAATGTCGACCACGGCGATGCTGTCAGCCCG
Source organism: Novosphingobium sp. (assembly GCA_041639335.1). Lineage (GTDB taxonomy): Bacteria > Pseudomonadota > Alphaproteobacteria > Sphingomonadales > Sphingomonadaceae > Novosphingobium. Next base: position 4,782 of record JBEQCK010000018.1, on the reverse strand, counting down.
GCCCAGTGCGACGATCGCCGTCTTGCCGTCGGGCGTGAAGCGGATGCCGCAGGGCATGACCTTGTAGGCGGGCACGCCGGGCGGCGCGAAGGTCAGGGTCTGCTCGATGGTCTTGGAGCTGACGTCGGCGATCTGGACGGTGCCGGCCATCTCGGCGGCGATCCACACCTTGGCGCCGCTGCCTTCGAATTCGATATGGCGCGGGCGGGCGTCGGTTTCCATCTCCTCCACCACGCTGCGGGTGGCAAGGTCGATCCAGGCGACGGTATTGTCCTCCTCGCTGGTGACGAGCAGCCATTTGCCGTCGGGACTTTGCGCGACGCCCTCGGGCTCGTCGCCGACGGTGACCTGCCACGCAACCCTGCGAGTGGCGAGATCGATCGCGGTGACCGCCGCGTTATCCTCGTTCGCAGCAAACAGCAGGTTGCCCGAATAGGCGGGGAAGAACTGTTCCGGGTCTGCACCTGAAGGCAGGGCGGCGATCAGCGCGCCGGTGGCGGGATCGCGCATTTCCACCGCGTTGTCGGCACTGGCGGCGACGAGCAGGGCCTTGCCATCGCGCGTCATGGCGATGCCGCGCGGGCGATTGCCAACCGGCCATTCCGCCTCGACGGTGCCCTTCTCCACGTCGATCACCGTCACGGTCGAGGACCGCTCGTTGCTGACGTAGGCGCGCGTCGCGTGTGCGGCAGGCGCAAGGATGGTGCCCAGCAGCAGGGCCGCTGCGAATGCCGTCAGTTGTCTCTCCATGTTGCGCACAATATCGCGCGCGCAGGTTCTCTCATATAACACCTTGGTCTTGTACCATGGTTCAATTTGCGATGGCCCGGTAGCGCGATAAGCAAGGGGCACTATCGGGGCGGACGATCATCCGCACCCGTGTCGCAGAGGATGACTGATGATCAAGATCTCCAAGGGCCGTGCCGCCCTGCTGGCGGCAGCTGCGCTCGCCACCGGCGCCATCGCATCGAGCCTTTCCGCGCATGGCAATGTCACGCCGCAAGCGGTTGACACTTCGGCCCTGCCCGACCTGGTCGGCGGCAACGACGCCTGGGTGACGGTAAACCCCTACCGCGGCAACGAGAAGGCGCTGGAAATCGGCCAGTCGGCCTATGGCCAGAACTGCGCGCGTTGCCACGGGCTCGACGCGATCTCGGGCGGGATTGCGCCTGACCTGCGCTACCTTGAAACCGGCGACAGCGGTGACGAATGGTTCGTCCAGCGCTTCCAGCACGGCTCTTCGCGCGATGGCAAGGTCTACATGCCGCCTTTCGGCGAAGTGCTGGGCCAGAAGGCCGGATGGGCGATCCGCACCTGGATCGAATCCAAGCATACCGAAGAGTGAGCCGGATGCGCGCCAGCAGGCGTTCGTTCCTGCAGGGGTTGGCGCTATCCGCGCTGGCCGCGTCCTCCAATGCCATTGCCGCGCCGCTTGAGAAGGTCAAAGACACAGGAGTCCTTCGGGTCGGACTCTATGCGGACAACCGGCCATGGTCGTGGAACCAGGACGGCAAGGTGGCGGGCATCGATGCAGACATCGCGCGAGCGCTGGCCGATGCACTGGGCGTGCGGGCCGACTTGCAGCTGTTCCTGGCGGGCGAGGACATTTCGGACGACTTGCGCAACGTCGTCTGGCGCGGCGGGCTGCTCGGCTTCCAGCCCTGCGACGTGATGCTGCACGTGCCATTCGAACGGCAGCTGATACAGCAGGAAGACAACGTCGTGTTCCTCGCGCCCTACTACCGCGAGACGTTTGGCGCAGCCTGTTCGCGCGATGGCGGCAACTGCGAAGCGGTGCCGGCGGCGTTCAAGGGCCACAGGATCACCGCCGAACTTGCCTCGATCCCCGACTTCTACCTGCTCGGCCATGCCGGCGGCGTCCTTGCCAAGGACCTGATCCACGTTCCCAATGGCTATGATGCGCCCGCCGCGCTGTTGGATGGCAGCGCCGACTTCACCGTGGCGACCACCGCGCAGATCGAGGCGGTCGTCGCCGACAACCCCGAGGCCGGGATCAAGGTACGGAAAGGGCCGCTGCCGATGATGATGTCGCCGGGCTGGGACATTGGACTCGCGGTCAAGGAAAACTCGCGCAACCTGGGCTTCAGGCTTGAGGAACTGCTGGAGCAGATGATTGGCGACGGGCGCATGGCCGCGCTGTTCCAGCGCCATGGCGTGAACTGGAAGCCGGCGCTTTCCGCCCAATCCTGAACCGACAGCTCGCACCCGCCATCCTCGATCGGCGGGCCAACGGGGGGACGGGAACACCGACTGCGACCGGTGTTCCCCGAACCGTTTTTGCTGCGGTCGTGCTGCGCAGCACGATGCGAGGACCGGTTCTTATCCCAAGGTTCAATTGTGCGCACAAGCGCAACCGATAGGCTCACAGCGACGATAGGGGACCAGTGGCGAACCGGGGGGATTCCCGCATGACCGCACTCCATCGCAGAACAAGACCCCATAACAGGAGGGACAGGATGAAGCGGCGTTTTTCAATCGTGCTGGCAGGCCTTGCAGCCGCAACCAGCCTTACGGCAGCACCGGTACTTGCCGGCGGCCCGACCAGCGCGGACATCGTCAACGATGCAGCCACGCCCGGCGACGTGATCAGCTATGGCATGGGTCCGCAGCAGCAGCGTTTCAGCACGCTCGACAAGCTGAACACCAGCAACGTCAAGAACCTCGTGCCGGTGTTCGCAGCATCGCTGGGCGGTGAAAAGCAGCGCGGGCAGGAATCGCAGCCGCTGGTCTATGACGGCACGATCTATGTGACCGGCTCCTATTCGCGCCTGTTCGCGTTCGACGCGCGCACCGGCGAGAAGAAGTGGGAATACAACGCCCGCCTGCCCGAAGGCATCATGCCCTGCTGCGACGTGGTCAACCGCGGCGCTGCGATCCACGGCGACAAGGTGATCTTCGCCACGCTCGACGCGCACCTCATTGCGCTCGACCGCCACACCGGCAAGGTGATCTGGAACAAGAAGCTGGCCGACTATCAGGCAGGGTATTCGGCAACGGCCGCGCCCCTGATCGTCAAGGACATGGTCATCACCGGCAATTCGGGCGGTGAATTCGGCATCATCGGCGAGGTTTCGGCACGCAATGTCGACACCGGCGAGCTGATCTGGACGCGCCCGACCATCGAAGGCCACATGGGCACGCTGGCCGGCAAGCCGAGCACCATGACCGGCAAGCTCAACGCATCGTGGACCGGCGACCTGTGGAAGACCGGCGGCGGCGCGACCTGGCTGGGCGGGACCTATGACCCCGAAACCAACCTCCTGTTCTTCGGCACCGGCAACCCCGGCCCCTGGAACAGCAACCTGCGCCCGGGCGACAACCTCTACACCGCATCGACGCTGGCGATCGATCCGGACACCGGCGAGATCAAGTGGCACTACCAGACCACGCCGCACGATGGCTGGGACTTCGACGGCGTGAACGAGTTCATTCCCTTCGATGCCACGGTGAAGGGCAAGCCGATGAAGCTTGGCGCCAAGGCTGACCGCAACGGCTACTTCTATGTGCTCGACCGCACCAACGGCAAGCTGATCAGCGCCAACAAGTTCGTCATGCAGACGACCTGGGCCGATGGCATCAACCTGAAGACGGGCCGCCCGAACTTCATCCCGGCCAACCGTCCGGGTGCGCCGAACGGCGCGGAAAAGGGCACGACCGTGTTCGCCAGCCCGTCGTTCCTCGGCGGCAAGAACTGGATGCCGATGGCCTATTCCAAGGATACCGGCCTGTTCTACGTGCCTGCGAACGACTGGGGCATGGACATCTGGAACGAGCCGATCGCCTACAAGAAGGGCGCAGCCTATCTTGGCGCCGGTTTCACCATCAAGCCGATTGCCGAGGACCACATCGGCGCCTTGCGCGCGATGGACCCGGCCACCGGCAAGATCGTGTGGGAATACAAGAACAAGGCTCCCCTGTGGGGCGGCGTTCTGGCAACGCGCGGCAATCTGGTGTTCACCGGAACGCCCGAGGGTTACCTCAAGGCCTTCGACGCCAAGACCGGCGCGGAACTGTGGAAGTTCCAGACCGGTTCGGGCGTGGTCGGATCACCGGTGACCTGGGAGCAGGACGGCGAACAGTACGTCGCCGTGATGTCAGGCTGGGGTGGCGCGGTGCCGCTGTGGGGCGGCGAAGTTGCCAAGACCTTCAAGGAAATCAGCCAGGGCGGATCGCTCTGGGTGTTCAAGCTGCCGAAGTAATGTTTCCCCCGGAGCGCCGGACTTCTCCTCAGGTCTGGCGCTCCACTCCCTCCCCGGGTAGAGCCTATGACCAATACCGTCGCAGTTACCGCATTCGCAGCAGAGAGGGGAGGCGCGGCCATGGCAGAGAGCGGTTCACCCGAACGTGTCCTGATCGTGGATGACCATTCGCTGGTGCGCGATGGGCTGCGCTCGATCTTCGATGACGCATTTCCCTCATGCGCCATTCTTGAAGCCGACAGCCTGGAAGCGGCGCTCAACACGCTTGCGCAGGAGGGCGATGTCGACCTCGTCCTGCTCGACCTCAACATTCCGGATGTTTCGCACCTGTCCGGCCTCGAAGCCCTGCGTGACCGCTTCCCGGCGACGCCGGTGGTGATGGTCTCGGGCGTGACCGACCGCAAGGTCGTGCGCGATGCGCTGGCTGCGGGCGCGGCGGGCTTCGTGCCCAAGAGCCTGAAGCGCGCAGCGATTCTCGACGCGCTGAACCAGGTGCTTTCGGGCGAAATCTACATGCCGGAACTGGAAGGCGATGATTCCGCCGCTGCCGAGGAGGACGCGA
>JBEQCK010000017.1:0-30734 GCA_041639335.1 Novosphingobium sp. | reverse complement strand
GCGTCTGCACCACAGCCCCGCTGTCCCCATCGATCTCGACCAGAGCATCGCGGCCATCTGTGCTAGGGCGAATGACAAGCATCTTGTTCTCGCCAGCCCGTACCAGCAGCGGCACTTCCAGATCATCATACGCCTGCCGATCCTTGCGTTCGAAGGCGCTACCCTTCTTCGCCCGGTAGAGCAGTGTCCGCGTACCCTTGGTGCGGTCGTTCGAGATTGCCCCGCGCACCACTCCGGACGTATCGGCAATCCAGTCCAGCACTTCGGTGCGCGGCTTGGCTTCGGTGGCCTGTCGACCGTTGGTCACGTCGACCGAATAGACTGCGGGCCAGAAATCCTCGCCCATGTAGATCGAATTCTGCCCGGCAAGCAGGATGCGGGTCGATCCGTCGGTTGGCACCCACAGCACATCCGATGCGTTCTGCCCGCCGAGGTCCCACAGCAGCTTGGTGTACTTGTCAGTTTTGCGATTAAGAGAAATCACGCGCGAAATATAGGCCTTGTCGCCGCCGTCCAGCGGACGGATCGCCCTGATCCGGATAAGCAGGTCGTCGTTGCCGACCCACTGCATTGAGCTTACCTCAACTTCATCGGGAAGCGCAGCCTGGCTGACCTTGCTCGTGTCGAAGGGAGAAACGACGACGATCCGCTGGCTGCCATTTGCCGCAAATTGACCGGCCACCCAGATCCCGTCAGGCGAAAGTTTCGCCCCTTCCACAAACGGTAACTGGGCATAGGCAGATGCGGGCAACGGCGCTGGCACGGTGGCTGCAACCGGCTTGTTCGCCTCTGCTTTGGCACCCTCTAGCCCGGCTTGGACCGTCTGTGCGCAAAGAGAATTGGCAGAAAGCAGCACCACCGCCATGGCCGTCGAAAGTATTCGCACGATTTTTCCCTGAATTGTGGCCGTACATTTCCCGGTTACACGCTAGAGAGAACGATCACCGGATCAAGTCCAACGTCGATCTTGTTCAGCACTTTCCTACACGGAGGCGAAGTGGCATGGTGTGAACATGTCCGTGTTCGATCCCTGCCTTTCCGTCCAAAGCACCAGCTCCCTCGCGCAGGCGCGGGCTTGCCACAGCCTTGCGTCGCTTCACATATGCGAACGAAACATGAACATTACGTCAGGAATCCGCCAAAATCCCCTTCGCTCAAGTTTTCCTGAACTGTGTAAACCCCGTAAACCCCTCTTCGCATACGTGAAGCGGTTAACCTCAACCTTTGGGCAGTTCAGAGCCTCTTGCCCCTTGCGCTGCAATCGCTAAGGACGACTCAGCAAGCCGCAAAGCACGCAACACAGGACAGAACGATGGCGACCTTCTCGCTCCCGAAGAACTCCACGATCACCGGCAAGGCCCGCCACCACGCGTCGGCCACCAACGGCAAGATCCGCAAGTTCAAGGTCTATCGTTACGATCCCGACAGCGGCGAAAACCCCCGCTATGACACGTTCGAGATCGATCTCGACCAGTGCGGTCCGATGGTGCTCGATGCGCTGATCAAGATGAAGGGTGAACAGGACCCCACCCTCACTTTCCGCCGCTCCTGCCGCGAAGGCATCTGCGGATCGTGCGCGATGAACATGAACGGCCGCAACGGCCTCGCCTGCACCACCGCGATCGAGGACCTTTCGGGCGAAATCCGCATCACCCCGCTGCCGCACATGGAAGTGATCAAGGACCTCGTCCCCGATTTCACCCACTTCTATGCCCAGTACGCCTCGATCCGCCCCTGGCTGCAAACCGTGTCGCCCACGCCCTCGGGCAAGGAGCGCCTGCAGTCGCCCGAACAGCGCGAAAAGCTCGACGGTCTTTACGAGTGCATCCTGTGCGCCTGCTGCAGCACCTCGTGCCCCAGCTACTGGTGGAACTCCGACAAGTTCCTCGGCCCCGCCATCCTGCTCCAGGCCTATCGCTGGCTGGCCGACAGCCGCGACGAAATGACGGGTGAGCGGCTTGACGAGCTGGAAGATCCCTTCCGCCTCTATCGCTGCCACACCATCATGAACTGCGCGAACGTCTGCCCGAAGGGTCTCTCGCCCGCGCGCGCGATCGCCGAAATCAAGAAGATGCAGGCCGAGCGTCTCGTCTGATCCGGTGAGTGAGCAAGCCTTCCGTTACGAACCGGCCGAGGATCATCCCGGCTGGTTCACCTGGAACCTGACCGACGAGACCCGCTTCAACGCCCAGACCATGGGCCGGATGATGACGCGGATCGAGGAAGGCGCTGACGGCATCCGCCGCGCCCGCCTGCGCATGTTCCCGGAGCGCCGACACTCCAACCTGCTTGATGCCGTCCACGGCGGCGTCACGCTCGCTCTCATGGACATCGCGCTGTTCGCAGCCATGCGCACGCTCCTCTCGGGCGACGCTGCAGGCTCGGTCACCCTCGACCTGTCCAGCCAGTTCATCGGCGCTGGCCGCGTCGGCGAACCACTCGATGCGGTAACCGAAGTGCTGCGGGAAACCGGGCGCCTCGTGTTCTTGCGCGGTCTCGTCGTCCAAGGCGAGGACACCATCGCCGCCTACAACGGCACGATCCGCAAACCGAGTCCGAAAAAGCCGATCGGGCGATGACCTCTGTCCTGTCCCGCTACCGCGAGCTGGTTGCCGCGGGTGAACTGCGGCCCGACCCTGAGCAGGCTGCCGCAGCAGCTCGGCTTGACGCGCTGCAGCAGGAATTGGAAACGCCGCCGCCCTCGCCCGGCCTGTTCGGCAAGCTCTTCGGCGCCAAGCCAGCACCGCCGCCGCGCGGGGTCTACATGTGGGGCGGCGTCGGCCGTGGCAAGTCCATGCTGATGGACCTGTTTCACGACAACCTCGCCCTGCCCGCCAAGCGCCGCGCGCACTTCCACGAGTTCATGCTCGACGTCCATGCCCGTCTGCGCGAGGAGCGCAAGAAGGAAGGCGGCGATCCGATCCTGCCCGTGGCAGCTGCAATCGGTGCGGAAACCCGCGTGCTGTGCTTCGACGAAATGGTCGTCAACAACAGCGCTGATGCCATGATCATGAGCCGCCTGTTTACCGCGCTGATGGTCGAGGGAGGTGTAACAGTCGTCACCACCTCCAACCGCGCGCCGCAGGATCTCTACAAGAACGGTCTCAACCGCGAACACTTCCTGCCCTTCATCGCACTGATCGGGAGCAAGCTCGACGTGCTGACCCTGAACGGGCCCACGGACTACCGACTCGAACGCATGAAGGGCGTGGGCACCTGGCACGTGCCGGTGGGTCCGGAATCGACCGCAAAGGTCCGCGAAGCTTTCTTCCGGCTGACGGACTATCCGCCCGAGGACAGCGAACATGTGCCGTCATGCGACCTTGACGTTGGCGGCGGACGCAAGCTGCACGTACCGAAGAGCCTGAAGGGCGTCGGTGTGTTCAGTTTCAAGAAATTGTGCAGCGAAGCCCGCGGAGCGGCGGACTATCTGACAATCGCCCGCAATTTCCACACCGTGATCGTCGTTGCGATCCCGCGTCTGGGCCCGGAACTGCGCAACGAGACAGCGCGCTTCATCACGTTCATCGACGCGCTTTACGAGCACAAGGTAAAGCTGATCGCCACGGCGGACGCCGAACCGGCGGAACTTTACGACTGGGGCGGCAGGGGCGACGACGAAGGTCGCTTCATGTTCGATCGCACGGTCAGCCGCCTGATCGAAATGCAGAGCCAGGACTATCTGGCGCTGGGCCACGGCGAAGACTGACCGGGCCTGCAGCGTTAACTAAAAGCGCGGCGGCCGTTAACCACGAATCGGTTCAGACCTCGCGATAGTTAAAATGAAACAGGCGCTGCCGCTTAGGAAGCGGGCAGCGCCTTTTCGTTTAAGCCCTTGTTTTCGAAGAAAATTAGGGCCGAAATTGCATTACTGGAAGAGCCAGCGCAGGATTTCGATAACGGCGTTTACAGCGGACATTCGTGCCTCCATCCACGATTGGAGACACATGGTTAACACCGGCCGTGATGGTTAACAACTTCTAAACGACACCAAATCGGCGCTGTCCCATTTTGGGAAGGCCTTGACAGAACTCTGGAAAAGCTTGCGGCCGGCCAAGGAAGTAGCCCTGCCCTACGTCACACCCGAGATCGACGAGGGCGCGGTAGGTCGCTTCATCCTCGATTCCCTCTGCCACGACGGTTTGGCCAAGAGCATGTGCCAGACCAATGGTTGCGCTTATGATGCTGCGTTCGCGATCGTGAGTCAGCAGGCGTGAAACGAAACGGCGATCAAGTTTGAGTTCGTCGCTCGGCAGGTCTGCAAGGTACGCGAGACTGGCTTCTCCGGTCCCGAAATCATCAATCGAGAGGCGAAAGCCCATGGCCCGAAGTTGGGACAAGTTCTGAACTGCGGCCGGACGATTTCGCACGCTCGACGTTTCTGTCACTTCGATCGTCAAAAGCCTGGCATCGATGTTTCGACGACGGACTATCTCGACAAAGTTGGAGACAAGTGACGGCTTGTCCACCATCTGCGCCGACAGGTTGATGCTCATCTGAAAAGGCCGACCGGCTGCGTTTAGAGCCAGTGCAGCAGTAATCGCCTCATCGACCACCCAGTAGGTCAGCGCATCAATTCGCCCGGCGCGCTCGGCTTGCAGTATGAACGCATCGGGCGCGATTGGCCCCCGGGTGGGATGATTCCATCTGATCAAGGCTTCAGCGCCGCAAGGGCCACCCTGTCGCATGTCCCACTGGCTCTGATAGGCGAGCCAGATCTCGCCGTTGCGCAGTCCTTCATCGATGCGGGCATGAAGCGAAAGCTCCCAACTGGCTTCGGCAAGCCGTTCCGCTTCGAACAGCTCCACAGAGCGGCCAGAACTCAGCGCATCGTTCGCACTCGCGAGCGCCGAATTAACGCGAGTCTGAGCATCTAACCCTTCATTTCGATCGAGGCCAAAATGGATGTTGGTGTCAAAAGTGTAGGTACCGATCTGCAGAGGTGCAGAGAAAAGCGCTCGCAAACCTTCAAGATGATTCAGCTGCATCTCGAGTGGACGCGCTTCTTCAGTCCACGCGAAATGACCACCTTCCCCGTTGAAGATCGTCTCGATGCCCGAGCCGACTGACAATCTCCTCGCAATCTGGCGAGCGCATTCTCCGTGAAGATCGCGGGGCAAGGTTGCGAGAATTTCCTCGTAGCGACCGATGACCGCGACGATGACGTCACGTCCGACTTCGAAAGGCTGTGCGCTAAGGGCCAGAAGGTTGGGCAGGCCGGACGTGCTGGTATGCTGGACACGCCGTACCCGCAATTGCCAGACGCGAGCACAGCCATAGATCATGAGCGACAAGAACGCCGCGCCAGTATCGACAGTGACACCAAGAAGCTGGAGAGCCGGAGCAACGACGAAAGGCGCCAGCACTCCAAGAGCGTGCAGCGCGAACTTCGACTTGCGGGAACATGCGCGAGATCCCGCTCTGATCAGCAACCATACGATGACGAGCAGCGGAAGTTGCCCGAGAGAGAGCGAGATCGGCTTGGCCAGCCCAGAGGCCCCGGCGATATCGACGGCCAGAGGGTGAATGCGTCCCTTGCCGTAATACCCGATTGTCGGGACATTCTGGGACTGCGTGACAATGATCGTTCGACCAGTCAGCAGCCCAGGCGTGTAGGCACCATTGAGCAGCATCCTCTCGCCGACTTTCGGGATCGTGTCCGGCTCGACCAGAAAATCGGGTTCGAAGGTATCCTGAAGCCCGGAGTATTTCCCTGCAAGGGATGCCGCAAACGTAGGGTAATCGCGTCCGGCGATATTCACCGAGTACGGAGACGACACGGCATAATCGATAAAGTTGCCATTCCATACGGAGACAACAACCGGCGCCACGTCCGCCAGCGCCTTTGGCGGCATGCGCACATCGCGAAGCGTGAACTGATGGCCGAGACTCCCGACCGTCTGACCACGCGCCACCAGGGAAACCCCTGACCCGAACGATCTGATCGTTTCAGCCAACAGTCGATCGCCGGGAGCATCGGTGCCGTACTTTACGGGTGCGTCGACATAGACCCGGTAGGGCATCTGGGGACGAACCTGCTCCAGAACCCGCGCAAGTCTGGTTGTCGCGACCGTGTCGGAATCGGGGTGATCAATATCACTCCCAAGCTCGACGATGACCGTGGAATTGTTGGCCTGGTGTTGGTTCAGCTTGTGCCGAACATTCCAGAACACGTGATCAATTGGTGTCAAAAAATCGGTAAGCGCCAGCAACGCCGGAATCAGCAGCGCAAGGTACAGGGGGGTGCGCAGTTTCTTCAGCATGGGCCCACGGGCGTTGTTTCCACACCGGATTAGTCCGCAATGGTGAAGATCACCTTACCAAGCAAATAGACTTAATGGCCGATCAACCAAGGCGATCCAATGATTTCCGCAGCATGAGAAGCTGCCAAATCAATCGGCTGTGATCCGCCCGGCCCGCAATATGGGCTTCTGCAAGCGCGTCGATGCGCGTGCTGTTGAACCAGCCCGTGGCAGCCAGAGATCCGCTGGCGGCAAGACCACGCGCTTCCCACGCCAGTGGGCCGCGCAGCCACTGCGCAATCGGCGTGACGAAACCCATTTTCGGGCGGAACAGCACGTCTTGCGGCAAATACCGGCGCATGGTCTGCTTCATCAGCCACTTGCCGGTGCTGCCGCGCACGCGCATCCGTTCCGGTAGCCTTGCGCCGAATTCGACAAGCCGATGATCGAGCAACGGTTCACGCGCTTCCAGACTGACCGCCATGCTGGTGCGATCGACCTTGGTCAGGATGTCGCCGGGCATGTAGAACTTGAGGTCAGCATACTGGGCGCGGTCAAGGCCAGATCGGGCGGGAGCCTTGCGCATCAACTCCATCAACGGCTGTTCAGCCCGGTATTCGCCGCGCAGCGTCATGAAATACGGAGTGTAGAGCGTCTCTCGCAGGTCTGCCGAGGTTACTGCAAGAGCACGCGCGTACCCTTCCTCGCCGCTGCCGGCGAGACTGAGCAGCGTTGTCTTTGCACGAAAGGGGCGCGGCGCCCAATCGGCTTTCGGCCATAGGCGCCCCATGGTCCCGAACACCGGCTGTCGCACTACTGCCGGCAACAGGCTTCGGGCCTGTTCCTCGCGGTGCTGGAAGGTCTGCCTGCGGTAACCGGCAAAAGCCTCGTCCGCGCCGTCGCCGGACAGGGCGACGGTCACATGCTCGCGCGCCAGCTCGCAAACCCGGAATGTCGGCAGCGCCGAAGCATCGGCGAAAGGCTCGTCGAACATTTCCGCAAGGCGATCGACCAGCGAGAAGTCCTCTGGCGAAACCGTGCGCTTCCAATGCTGGGTGCGATACTGCGCTGCAATGCGATCGGCATAGGCGGTTTCGTCGAGCGCCGCGACATCGAAGCCGATCGAACAGGTCTTGACCGGTGCCGTGCTTGCCTCGGCCATAAGCGCCACGACGCTCGAACTGTCGACCCCGCCCGAAAGGAACGCGCCCAAGGGCACGTCGGCGAGCATGCGCGACGTGACAGCCTCGCGCATATGGTGGAGGAGATGGGCTTCGAGATCCTGCTGGCTGCCGGTGGCACGATCGGCAAAGGACACGTCCCACCACTGCACCGGCGGCGATGGCGGCGCATCGGCTCGAAGCAACTGGTAATGCCCGGCGGCCAGCTTCTGCACGCCCTTGAGGATCGAGCGGTGATCGGGGACATAGCCCCAGGCAAGGTAATCTTCGACAGCGAGCGGATCGATCTCGCGCCGGAGCGAGGGATGCGCGAGGAGTGCCTTGAGCTCCGAACCGAAGATGACGGCGCCATCGGCCAGGCGCGCGGTGAACAGCGGTTTTACGCCGAAGCGGTCTCGCGCCAGCAAGGTGGTGCGCCGACGCAGGTCGTGCAGCGCGAATGCGAACATGCCGTGAAGACGCGGGAGGCAGTCGACGCCCCAGTGCCGCCAGGCCTGAAGGATGACCTCGGTATCGCCATCGGTGCGGAAGGTTGCGCCGAGCGCGATCAGATCTGCGCGAAGTTCCCGGTAGTTGTAGATCTCGCCATTGAAGACGATGACCGCATCGCCTTCAGCGGCAAGCATCGGCTGGGGCGATCCGGCAAGGTCGATAATGGACAGGCGGCGATGGCCGAGGCCCACGCCCGGCGCCGTCCAGACGCCTTCGCCATCAGGCCCGCGGTGGGCAATGGCATCGCACATCCGCCGGACCCGCTCCGGGTCGACAGGCTTGAGCCCTTCGGTATGGATGATTCCGGCTATTCCGCACATGCGAACGTGACCTAGCGCCCTGCGGCCGTGCGGTCCATCCACGCTTCGACCGGCCCGATCGCGGCAATGGCCGCGCGGAGAGAGGCTTGCGCGGGTGGCTGGCCGGGAACTCCGTCTTCCGCCGAGAGGATCAGCGCGGCCGTGCTACGGGTCCGCAGCAGCAGGCGATCGAAGATGTTGCCAAGCTTCAGGCGGGTGTTGCTGCCGGTGAACAGGGGACCGGAGCGGTAGTAGGTCTCGGCAAGCCGATGCACCGGGCCTGCCGCCTGGATGCGCTCGGCATGGCCCCCGGCGAGCGGAACGGCGGACCTCTCCCACGCCCACCCGCTGTCGAGAGGAATTGCGCCCTGCCCGAAGCCCCCCGCCTCGCGGCCATCGGCCTGCGCTGCGTAGAGCGCGAACGAGATGTCGACGACATGGCCTGAACCATCGCGGAAACGACCGAGGAGGACGTGCGATGCGCCGGAGTGCAGCGGTTTCCACGGCGCCTGAGGCGTGTAATCGATCTGCTGCCAGCCCGGGATGGGGGCAAACTCTATGCGCGCGGGCATTGTCGCCTCGAGCCGACCGGCCCATGCGCTCCACCCGGTGAAGATCAGCGCCAGGGCACCGAGCGCCGCCAACGCTCTCTGCGGCCCGATCCGATACTGGGAAAGTGCGTTCAGCAGATGGTTGGACTGAATGGCTTCGGCATCGATCATGCGATCATCGATAGCACGGTCGAAAAAGCGCCAGGCGATGACCATGACCATGACCATGACCAGCGCGAAGAAGATCCAGCCATAGAAGATATGATCGAACCCGGCGGCAAATTCGATGCCGCGGTGTTCGGCGATGAAGATGGTGCCCCAGGCCCGCACGCCGTTGGCCAGGATCGGCATGGCGATGCTCAGCACCATGAAAGCAATGCGACGGCTCCACGAGGCGAAGCAGACGTTGGCGACCAATGCGCCATAGGCGATCATCGCGATGAGAAACTTAACGCCCGAGCAGGCCTCGGCCACTTCGAAATAGCCGCCCGGCGTGGTGATGAACACGCCTTCGATATGTGCCGGAACCTGGCTCGCGTCGAGCAGCGCCATGGTCATGTGTGCGGTGATCGTCTGGAGGAAAGGGATCAACTCGTCGCCGGCCGGCACCAGAAACAGCATGTAGGCAATCGGAAAGAGCAGGCCCGCGCAAACCCTCGGGCCGAGCAGCACTACGGCGCTTGCCTGCGCCATCAGGACCACGCCCAGTTGCGTGGCGAGAGACAAGCCCGCAAACGTCCCGAGCAGCCACAGGAACGCAGCCCCTGCGAAAAAGACCAGACCGGGCCACCAGCTCTGCGGCTCAAGCTTGACCACCTCGCGCCAGCGCAGCGAGATCAGCCAGGCGAGGATGAAGGGGATCAGGAGGACGTGATTGTAGGTCGAGCTGTCCCACCACTGCAGGAACATTTCGCGCCAGTCGGAAGCGAAGAGTGCGACGTTGCCGGCCCAGGCAATGGCAAGGCAAGCGAGCGCGCGCCGCCACGTCGCGGGCAGGTTCCACCTCCGCTGAAGCGGGGCGTCCAGGGTCAGATCAGGCTGCGACACGTGAACCCTCAGGTCCTGCAAGGCCGAGCAATCCGGCCAGCGGGGCGAGGACGCCTGCCCAGCCACACTTCTCCACGACGAAAGCGCGAGCGGACTGGCCGATGGTGCCTGCACGAACCTTGTCGTGAAGCAGGCTGAGTGCGGCCTTTGCCAAGGCGTCGGCGCCGTCTGCGACGACAAGCTCGTGTCCGTCGCGCGCCGGGATGCCGGTGGCGGCTTCGGGCGTTGCCAGCACCGGGCGCGCCATGGCCATGGCTTCGAGCACCTTGTTCTGCACCCCGCGCGCGATGGTCAGGGGGGCAACGACCAGATCCGCGCCAGCCAGCCACGGACGCACGTCGATGACGGCGCCGGTCACGCGAGTGCCGTGGACGCCTTCGAGCGCGCGAACGGCGAGGGTCGGCGCGCGGCCTACGACATTGAAGCGGGCCTGTGGGAAGACCGCGCGGATTTCCGGCATCACGGATCTTGCGAACATCTCAACGGCAGCGATGTTCGGGGGGTAGTCCATCTGGCCGGTGAAGGTGATGTGCGGCCCCTGCCCTTCAAGCTCGGGAGCCTTCGGCATCCCTTCGGGGTCGAAAAAGTCTGTGTCGATACCGTTGCCGAGCGCGAGTACGGTGGGGTCAGTGCCGGGCAAGAGGCGCTGGCGGAACAACGCTGCTTCCTCCGGCGTCACCAGCAGGCTTGCACTGACACGGCGGGCGACATCGCCTTCGAAACGCGACAGCAGCCGGGCTTCGCGCGCATAGAGATGACCCAGCGGAAAGCGGGCCTGCTGCGCATAGGATTCGAACTTGGCCGAATCGACGTCGACAAAGTCCATCACGACACGGCCTGCGAAGTCCGCCGGGACGTATTGCGCCATCTGACCGGAAAAGACGTAGATCGCCGAGATCGGGCGCGTGGCGAGAACTCTCGCCAAGTAGGCCGAGATGCGCTTGTCCGCAAAGGCCGTCATGCTGACCGGCTTGCCCGACGCCAGCGCCTCGAGCGCGGCGATCTTCAGCGAGCGCGATCGCCGAACGAGGCAATACGAAGCGGCGACGGCGGCAAGGTCCGGCTCATGTCCCATGTCGCCCTCGTCGTCGGCAAAACACGCGACGTGAACCGGTGCGAGGCCGGCAATGTGTCGCAGGACATGGCACGAGCGGATCTTGTCACCGCGATCGGGCGGAAACGGGATGCGGTGGGCGAGGAACAGGACTTCGCTCATGCCAGGCCTTGCGCGATCAGCGGACCGACACGGTTGGCGAGGCCGAGCGGCAGCTTCTGCCACAATGCGATCTTGGCCTTGTAGCGGGGGCTCAGCGGGTTGACGTCACGCGGGGCCTGCCCATCGGCGGTCCACGTAGCATAGGCCAGCGGTTCTGGCGTGAAGCCCCAATTGCGCTTGAAGTGAAAGGCGCCGGTATCGACCTTCGAGCGCCCGAAATCGAAACGGTCACACCCACGCGCGCGCGCATGGTTCATCAACGCGTAGTACATCACATCATTGGCGCGCATCGTGCGCGCCGCGTATGTGCCACCGCCCCAGTAGGGCATGACCGCGCCGCGGTGATAGAGGCTCAGCACCGAGGCGAGCGGCTGCCCTTCGTGAAGCACGGTCAGGATATCGGCCTCGCCGGCGAATGCCTCCATCACCGCATCGAACAGGCGTTTCGGGAAGACCGGTGTGCCGAGATTGCGGACCGACTCCGCATAGACCGCGTAGTGCATCGCACGGTCATCGGCGCTGTTACCCGTCCGCACCTCCATGCCGTGCCCAAGACCGCGCCGGACTTCGGCGCGCTGCTTGCGCGGGATGGCGAGCAGCTGTGCTTCATCATCGGCGGCGAGCGCCGTGACGAAGCCCGCATGGCTGTCGGTCTTGACGTGCCAGCCCTCACCTTCCGGCAAAGCCCCCCCGCGAAGCTCCAGCGTCGGGCAATTGAGCCGCACCGCCAGTTCCTGCGCAGCAATGAACAGCGCCGGACTGCCCTCGCCGACCACTCCACCACCGACACCAAAGCCGGTAGAGACCAGCGCGCGACCGAACAGCGGCGAATGGACTTCATGCAGTGGCAGCACGGCGCGGATCGCACCCTCCTGTTCCGAAATCAGGATATGGGTGCGGTGGCTAGTTGAACGCTCGACCGCGTCCAGCCATTCTTGCCGGTGAAACGCGGTGGTATCGGGATGGTCCGCGAGAAAGCGGTCTATGGCGGCACTGTCACCGGGATCGCCGAGGCGAACGAGGGAACTGGAGGGAAAGAACGGCGCGTTCATGCCGCACAGGCCAGCGGCGTCCGCGCAGCTTCAATGGCGGCGACCTCGTCCATCCGGCCCCAACGGAACTCGCGCACCAGTCGCGCCAGCTTGGCCGCCATGACGTCGAGATTGGTATAGTGCCGCAGCTTCGACTTCAGCGGCGCAACCGGCGGACGCGGTTGGTCGGGGTCGATCTCCCACGGGTGAAAATAGAACACCGCCGGGCGGCCGTCGCGTTCGTTGACCTGCCGGATCGCCCAGCGGGAAACGGCATAAGGCAACAGCCGGAAGAAACCGCCACCGCCTGCTGCCATGCGACGCCCGGCGACTTCGGCAGTCGTGACCGGAATCTCGATCAGGTCACCCCCTGCGACCGGACGGAAGGCAAAGCGCGGCGCCTCGCGCCAGCCATAGTGATCATGCACGATCGGCGCAACCGACGAGGAATAGACGTAGCCCTGCTCGGCCAGCACTTCATGCGCCCAGGGGGTGCGGGCATCGATGGAGAAACTCGGCGCGCGATAGCCGGTAACGCGCTGGCCGGTCACGTCTTCCAGCACCTTGCGCGCGCGCTCGATGTCGGCGGCAAAGGCGTCGCGGCCCAGCATGAACACGCGGGCATGGTCCCAGCCATGGCTGGCGATTTCGTGCCCGGCGCCAGCAATCCGGCGCATCATCGCGGGGTAGCGCTCGGCTATCCAGCCGAGCGTGAAGAATGTGCCCTTCACGCCCGCTTCGTCGAACAACGCGAGAATCTGCTGGCAATTGCGCTCGACCCGGCAATCGAGCCCGTCCCAGTCCTTGCGATCGATCACGGTTTCGAACGCGCCGACCTGGAACCAGTCCTCGACGTCGACCGAGAGTCCATTGAGTACCCGGCCGTTCAGCACCCCGGACGACATTGCTTTACCCCTTGCAGCAGCGCTCAAGCAGCGGCGCGGTGGAAGTCTTCAGCTTCGATCCACTCGATCAGCATGGTCAGCGTGTGGCGGATCGCCTGTTCCTGCTCGCTGGTGCGCGATTCGAGCGCGGCAATCGTGCGCTGCGCTTCGGCAAGCGCCGCCAGCACACCTTCATCACCGGGCCGCGCTTCGAGAGCGGCGATGCGGCGGTTGGCTTCTTCAAGCTGCGCGGCAAGATCGAAGTCCGGCAGTGGCGCGACCGGCGCGGCGCGCATATCTGCCAGTTCGATGATCGCCTGCTGCAATTCGGCAATCTGCTCGTCGCGCTCGGCCAGGGCCGCGCGCCACGCGCTTTCGTCAAAGGCAGGCGCTGCAACGGCCGCCGGAGCAGCTGGAAGTTCAACCTTGGGCACGTCCGCCGAAGGAGCGGGAGTGACCGAGACCTGCGGCTTGCCGAATGCGCCATCCCCGGCAAGGTCGGCCAGCACAGCCTGCAGCATCGCCGCATCGATATGATCGCGCTGTTCGACCGCGCCCATCAGCATCAGGCGGTTGACGATCTGGTTGACCCGGCGAGGCACGCCGCCGCTGGCCTTGGCAAGATCGGCATAGACGCGCGCATCGAACTGCGGACGCCCCTGCCAGCCAACCAGAGCAAGGCGATGTTCGACATAGCTGCCAACCTCGGCCGGTTCCATCGCGTCAAGATGATGCGAGGCGATGACGCGCTGGCGCAGTTGTTCGAGCTCTGGCGATATCTGGATCAGCGTGCGGAATTCAGGCTGGCCGAGCAGCAGGATCTGCAGCAGCGGGTGCGCGCCCAACTGGAAGTTGGAAAGCATGCGCAGCTCTTCAAGCGCTTCGACCGAAAGGTTCTGCGATTCGTCGACCACCAGCAGGCAGCGACGGCCTTCGCGGGCTTCGTGATGCAGGAACGCCTCGATCTGTGCGAGTGCGGTAGCCTTGTCGTGGCCGGCAACTTCGAGCCCGAAGGCGCGCGCGGCGACGTGAATCAGTTCCTCGCCATCGAGCGCAGAGGTGACGATCTGGGCGGCGGTGAGTCGCTGGCGGTCAACAGTCGCCATAAGGTGTGCCGCGAGCGTCGATTTGCCCGCGCCAACCTCGCCGGTGATGACGATGAAGCCCTCACCCTGAGCGAGGCCATAACCGAGGTAAGACAAGGCCTTACGGTGCGTTCCACTCTCAAAATAGAAGCGCGGATCGGGCGTCAGCTGGAAAGGACGGCCGGTAAGTCCATAAAATTCATCGTACATCGAAGCCGTCTCCGGGCATCAGAAGGAATAGCGCAGGCCGACAAGGCCCGATGCGATTACTTCGTCTTCAATCACTTTACGGTTAACACTATCCAAACCGACCGCTGCGGTCGCCACGAGGCGGTCCGTCAGGTTGCGGAAATAAGCAGCGTTGACGCCGATAGTGGTCACGTCACCGAGGCTTGACGACCCCGACTGGAACCACGCGGCATAGGCCGAGACGCCGAAGCTCGACCGGCGGTCAATCGGGCCGTTGAGCCCGGCGTCGACATAGAAGCTCTCGTCCACCACGCCATTTGCAGCGCCAAGAACCGAATCCTCACGCGCGATGTACTTGCGGCGGATGTAGCCGGCGCCAACCCCGGCCTGGAGGCGGCCAATGCGGTGGGCATAGGTGGCGTTGATGCCGCGCGCGCGGAACACAGAACTCGCAACCGAGGACAGCGCGTTGTTGACGCAGCCACCGGATTCGGAACCGATCGCGCAGCCGCTGATCTGGCCATTGAACGGATCGCGGTTGACCTGGAAATCGGTCGGCAGATCGCGCAGCGCCCGGTTCACCTGCCCGCCGAAACCCGAGACGTTGTCGTAAACCGCAACGGTCAGCGAACTGCGCACGTTCGGGTTGTAGGAAAAGCTGCCGTAGTAGGTCGTGCTGTCATAACGGCGGCCGACGAAGGCCGAGAGCGCGGTGCGGCGGCTCGGCCGCCACATCACGCCGGCATCCCAGGTAAAGCCTTCGGTGTCGTAAGCCAGCTTGCGAGCCTGCGACTTGTCGGTGACAAAGCGGCCATTGCTGCCGATCACCGGATCGCCATTGGCATCGCGCACGGCGTCACGCGCCGACACTTCGACGTCCTCGTATCCGACGGCCCCGACCAGGGCGAGTTCCATGGTGACGGGATATGTCACCTGCACCCCGGCGCGCATGTCGCGCACGCGCTGGTCGAGATTGGTGACGTCTTCCTGATAGTAGGATCCGCTGGCGGTGATGCCGACCGGAAGTACGGTGTCGGGCGCCACGCCTGCCGAGACTTGGGCAGACTGCGACACGGAATCGTCGAAGATGTCGGTCAGGGCCTGCCCCGGCGCCAGTTGCAGCGCGTCCTTCTGCTGCACCTTGGTATAGCCGAGGATATAGGAGCCCGAGAGCGCGACATCGCCGACGTGCGTCGAGACGGCAGGTCCGGCGTAGAGCGAGTAGACCTGGCTCACCGCGTCGTTGGCCGCAATCGGATTGAGCGTCGACGCGCCGCTGCCCTCGACGCGGGTACGGGCGGCAAGTGCGCCAGCTTCGACCGAGAGAGTGCGTGGAATCAGGTCATGCTTGACGCGGGCAAGGCCGGAAAGCGTATCGCCATCGCGCACGCGATCAGTCTGCGAGATCCGCCGCTCGTAGCGGACCGACACGGCGCCTTGCGTGCGGCGACCGTTGAGCGTCATGTCGATGCCGGCCGCGATCGTGCTGTAAGTGAGCACTTCGTCGCCGGGCGAGAGTTCCCAAAGGACGTTCTGCGTCGCCTCGATATAGGGTGTGATCGTGGCGCGGGGGCCGCCCCCGGCTCCGCGCGAGGTTAGGCCGCCACCCTTTCGCGGAGCATCGGCCTTGCCCGACGGCGCATCGCCATCGACACTCTCGTAATCGAGCGACTGCGCATGAAGCGGACCAGCCACGAGCATTACTCCAGCCAGCGCGAGCAGGCGCACAGGAAGCCGCATCCGGGTCATTCCTTGTATCCGTAATAAGTGCCGAAGCGGCGCCCCGTGGTCGAGAACCGGGTGCCGTTGAGCAGGAGCTTGATGTCCTCGCAGGCCGAAAGCAGGCTCACCGCATCGCGCAGCGCGGCCTCGCCGGTCATATCGGCCCTCACCACCATGACGGTCTGCCCGACATGGTTGGCCAGAACGCTGGCAGGCGAAGCGGCCAGCACCGGCGGCGAATCGAAGATGACCACGCGGTTGGGGGAATGCGCCGTCAGCCGGGCCAGCACATCCTCGGTACGGGCCGAGGCGAGGTATTCGGTGTCCGACCCCGTCGCATTGCCGGCAGGCAGGACGTAGAGCCCGGCGATATCGGTGCCGATCACGCAGTCTTCCACGGCAATGTCCGGATCGGCCAGCGCGTCCATCAGGCCCTTCCCGCCCGGCAAGCCGAGAGTCGAGAGGACCGAAGGCTTCGCAAAATCGGCATCGACCAGCAGGACTTCGGTGTCCTTCTCTGCCGCCATCGACAGGGCGAGGTTGACCGCACAGAACGTCTTGCCCTCGCCCGGATGGGCGGAAGCGACGAGGATGCGCTCGCCATGCTCGACGCGCTCGTCCGCAGCGGTGCGCAGCAGCTGGCGCTTCACGATGCGGAATTCCTCGAGAAGGCCGGTCACTCCGCCTTCCGGCTCGATCAGGCACTGCTCGCGCAAATGCGCACGGTCGATCGCGTGGCGCGCCCCGGTGAACGGGCGCACCGGCGGTTCGGTCCTCACGACCGAGTGCGGCATGACGGGTTCGGCGGTCGGCTTGGAAACTGGTACGGGCACGACCTTCGGCACCGGCGCAGGCGGCAGGTCCGGCACAACCGGGCGCGTCAGGGTGCGGAAATCGAACGTCCCCGAGGCGCGCTCGATCAGCGAGGGGCCGCTTGCCGGGAGAGGGATCTTGCTCTGATCGGTCATCGCATCTCTCCTCAGGCCACCATGCCGCGCTTGAGCATCTCGACGCCGAGCAGGACGAAGAGGACTACGAACAGGCCCGCAACGCCGCCCGCCCAGTACTTCAGGCGCTTGGCGCGCTGGGCCCGCATATCGCGGGTGATCGCCTCGGAAATCGCGCCGAGCACCGGCAGGCCGGTGGCGCGCTCCAGCTGGCCAGTGGTCGAATAGGCGGACTTGAGCTGGCCCATCGCGAAGGCGCCGCCACAGCCCGCGCCAACGCCGACAATCAGCACGAGGAACAGCAGCAGCGGCCGGTCCGGCGCAGCAGGGCCGCGTGGCATCGTCGGCGGATCGATCACCTCGAACTTCACCGCATCGCGCTCGGTCTCGACCTGGCCGCGCAGGCGCAGCTGTTCACGGTCGCGCAGGAGCTTGTCGTACTGCTCCTTGAGCACGTCGTAGTCGCGGTTGATGCGCGCGGCTTCGGCGGCCACGGTCGGCTCGCTGTACTGCTGCGCGGTCAGTTGCGAGATTTCGGCCTGCAGCGATGCCCGGCGCGATTGGAGGGAGACGAGGCTGGCCTCGCGGTCGGCCTTGATCGACACGAGCGAGCTGTAGGCCGGGTTCGGCGCACCGCCGCCACCGCCTTCGCCCGCCGCAGCCTTCTGCAGGTTGGCGATCTGTGCCTTGGCCGAGATCACGTCGGGGTGGCTGTCGGTCAGCCCCCGCGCCCGCATCGATCCAAGATCCGACATGGCCTGTGCCAGAGCCCCCTTGGCCCCGCCCGAAACGCCGGGAATGGCGATGGTCTGCGGTGTGCCCGAAAGCTGGCCGTTGATCGAGGCCAGCGCGCTTTGTGCCGCGAGCAGGTTGGATTCGACATCGCGCATCTGGCTGCGCGCGGCTTCAAGCCGGGTGGTGAGCGAACCGGCGCCGGGGATGAAACCGGCGTTCTTCGATTCGAACTCGGTGCGCTTGAGCTCGGCTTCTTCCAGCGCCTTCTTACGGTCGGCAAGCTGCTGGTCCATGAAGGCCAGTGTGTCGGTCATCTCGCCACGACCGCCGGCAAGGTTCTCCTCGCGGAAGATGTCGATCATCTTCTGGACCACGTCCTGCGCAAGCTTGGCGTTCTCGCCATCGTTGCGGCCGCCACCACCAGCGGTGCCGGTGATCTCGAACAGGTTGTCCTGCTGGCTGACCACCGTCACCTGCTTGCCGAGGCTCTCGACCGCAGACTGCATCTGCTTGTCGGTAGTGACCTTGTCGCCCAGACGCGTGGCGCGGACGACCTTCTCGAGGTTGACCGCGCTGGTCAGGGTCTGGCGCACACGCTCGATATCGCGCTTGCGGTCACCGCCGATGCCGATCTGATCGGCCAGGACGTCGTCGATCTGAACGAAGATGCGGGCCTTGGACTCATAGCTGTTGGGCACCATCGCCACGACCAGCCAGCCAAGCAGGCACACCGCCCAGGCAAGGCCCAGCGCAATCCAGCGGCGATGCCAGATGCCATGGAGCGCAATGCGCACTTCTTCGTAGATGCTGGTCATCGGCGCGCGCTCAGAACGTGCTCTCGGGGATGATGATCACGTCGCCGGGCATCAGCAGGACGTTGGCCTTGGTATCGCCCTTGCGCAGCAGATCGCCGATGCGCACCGCGTATTCCTTCTGCGCGCCCGACTGTTTGTCGAACCGCACCAGCCGCGCCTTGTTGCCCGCCGCGTATTCCGAAAGGCCGCCAACCGCGATCATCGCATCGAGCAGCGTCATGTTGGCGCGGAACGGGATCGAAGCCGGCTTTTCGGTGGCGCCGACGATGCGCACCTGCTGGCTGAAGGTCCCGGCAAACTTGTTGACGATGACCGAGACGATCGGCTCCTGAATGTACTGCGAAAGCTGGAGCTTGATGTCCTCGGCCAGCATCGACGGTGTCTTGCCGACGGCCGGCATGTCGGTGATCAACGGCGTGGTGATGCGCCCGTCCGGCCGGACCTGCACGCTCGCGCCGAGTTCAGGATTGCGCCAGACGAAGATCGTCAGCTCGTCGAGCGGGCCGATCACGTATTCCTCGCCGGGGCCCTCCTGCAGCGCAACGAAAGACGCTGGTGGCAACTGCGGACCTGCCCCAACCCCGCCGCAACCCGTCAGGGCAAGGCTCAGCATGGCCGTGCCGGCAAGCATACGGGTCAGATGCGAATTGAACGGCATGAACAGTCCTTCTTGCTGCGGTGGCCCCAACCCATCTGCCTTGTCGGCAAAGTGCGCAGGTCCGCAAATCACCGCTGGCTATCGCCAAAAAGGGTGAAGATTGCGTTAGCCTTGATTGCTTGAAGGCGTGACGCCAAGCGCCCATTCGCCGCCGTCCCGTAACGGGACTGGCACAGCGCCATCCGTTAACGGCCGGAACCTATGCTCTTGTCAGACAAGCATTTCCGCAGCTGGCCCTTGGCCAAGGAACATCGCCGGGCTGGCGCTCGCGCCATAGGCACCGGCGCAGAATATGGCGACGATATCGCCGACGTCAGCCCGCGGGAAACCGCCTTTGTCGGCCAGCCGATCGAGCGGCGTGCACAGGCATCCGACGATACTCGCCTCCTCCTCGACCGGCGCGTCGAAGCGCGTGGCAATGGCGCTGGGATAATTGCGCCTGACCACCGTGCCGAAGTTGCCCGAGGCGGCAAGTTGATGGTGCAGGCCGCCATCGGTGACAAGGTAGATCTCGCCATGGCTCTCCTTGCGATCGACCACGGTCGCAAGATAAACGCCCGCTTCGCCAACAAGATAGCGGCCGAGCTCGATGCAGAACGCGGTGTCACGCAGAACTTCGGGCAGATCGGCAAAGCGCTCGGCCAAGGCGGCGCCAACCGCGTTGACGTCGACCGGCTCATCCCCCGGAAAATAGGGAATGCCGAACCCGCCGCCCAAATTGCACTTCGGCAGCGGAACCCCGGTTTCCCCAGCAAGGCGCGCAGCCAGCGCCAGCGTCTGCCCCTGCGTTTCGATGATCGCCTCGGCCGAAAGCGCCTGGCTTCCGGCAAAGATATGAAAGCCCTGCCAATCCGCTCCCGCAGCGATCAGCGTGCGCGCGAGTGCCGGCACGCGTGCCGCATCGATGCCGAAAGGCTTGGCCCCACCGCCCATCTTCATGCCCGACCCTTTGAGGTCGAAGTCCGGATTGACCCGGATAGCAAGGCGAGGCCGAATGCCCAACCGCTCGGCAATGGCCAGCGCACGGCTCGCTTCGCCCTCGGATTCGAGGTTCAGCGTCACTCCCGCCGCGATCGCGGCTTCAAGTTCCGCATCACGCTTGCCTGGACCTGCAAAGCTGACCCGGGCCGGGTCAATCCCCACCTCCCGGACGATCGCGAGTTCGCCGCCCGAGGCGATGTCGAAGCCGTCGACCAGCCCGAGCATATGCTTTAACAAAGGCCCGTAAGGATTTGCTTTAACAGCATAATGGATGGAAAGTCGGTCCGGCATCGCTTCGCGCAACGCCGCAACCCGCGCTGTCAGCAGCTCGCGCGAATACACGAACAGCGGCGTGGTGCCTGCTTCGGCGACGAGCTCTGTCACCTTGCGCCCGGCGACTGCCAGCACCCCGTCGAGAGAGGTGTAACCGTAAGGAATGGGGCCGAGCGGCTTCATGGCTGCGTCTCCTCGGCCAGTTCAGCGGCCAGTGCAACTCGGTCAAGCTTGCCATTGGGACTGACGGGCATGACCTCCCGCCAATGGACCTGGCGCGGCACCATGAAGTTCGGCAGCGCGCGGGTCAGCGCCGGAACCAGACCATCCTTGTCGGCACCGGGCATCGCCCGCGCCACGAGATGGATCGCTTGCCCCAGTTGCCGATCGGGCAAGCCGAGCGCGACAGCCTCGGCAACGATCCCGGTGGCAACCGCAGCTTCTTCCACTTCCTGCGGACTGACGCGATTGCCGCTGGTCTTGATCATCGCATCGCGCCGCCCGACGAAGTGCAGCAAGCCTTGTGCATCACGCTTCACCCGGTCTCCCGACCAGACGGCCATGCCGCCAAGCTTCGAGCACGCAGGCGCGGGCTTGAAGCGCTCCGCCGTGCGCTCAGCATCCTGCCAATACCCTTGCGCGACAAGCGGCCCGGCGTGGACCAATTCGCCCTCTTGATCGACTTGAGTTTCACCACCTAAGTCATTAACGACAAGCACTTCTGCAAAGGGAATAGCACGGCCGATCGAGGTTGGATGCTCGTCGACCAGCGCGGGATCGAGGTAGGTAGATCGGAAGGCTTCGGTCAGCCCATACATCGGATAGAGGTCAGCCGCCGGAAACTTCGTCCGCAACCCTCGGACCAGCGATGGCGTCAATGCTCCACCGCTGTTTGTCAGCCGCCTGAGCGATTGCGCGGCGTCCTGCGGCCAGTCCAGTTCCACCAGTTGCAGCCAGAGCGGTGGCACGGCCGCAATGGTAGTGACGCCATGCCGGGCCACTGCCTTCACCACATCACGCGGCGTGAGGTAATCCAGCGGCACCACGCTGCCCCCGGCGTACCATGTGGAAAGCAGCTGATTCTGGCCATAATCGAACGCCAGCGGTAGCACGGCGAGCACACGGTCCTGCGGCTTGACCTTCAGGTAGTGCGCAACGCTCACTGCCCCCAGCCACAGGTTGGCCTGGCTGAGCATCACCCCCTTGGGTCGCCCGGTAGAACCGCTGGTATAGAGGATGGCGGCAAGGCTGTCTGGCTCTGCACAGGACGGCGGAAGTTCGCCACCTTCGGCTTCGACTTCAGCCCAGACCGCAACTTCCTCCAACACAGGGCAAAGTGCGTCGCCATCTTCCAGCGTATCGAGCCGGCCTTTGTTCGAAATCAGCAGCGCCGCTCCACTGTCGGCCAGAATGTGCGCGGTTTGCGCACGCTTCAGCAGCGGGTTGATCGGCACGTGGATCAAACCAGCCCTCACCGCAGCCAGTGGCATCAGACAGGCAAGCTCGGTCTTGGGCAGCCATGTCGCCACCCGCGCGCCCGCTTCGCCGACGCGTGATTTCAACCACTTCGCAAGGGTTCCTACACGCGCATTTAACGCTTCATGGCTAAGCGTGCGGTCCTTGAGCACCAGTGCAGGGGCATTTCGCTCGCCGCGCAGGGCAAGGTGATCGAGCGGATACACAGTGGGATCGGGCGTTTCTGGCACTCGGTTCTCGATAGGGAATGGCAAGAGCGTTGGACGTCTATCACGCCAGTCTTAAGGAAGCGCAAGCGGACCCGCGCGTTATCGCGGCTCAGGGCGCTTCGCCGTTCGAGCGGCTCGACTGGCTGGCCTTGCTCGCATCGCATTGTCTCGACGAGACGAAAGCGCGAGTCACCATCGCTGCGGATGCGCAGAGATGTACCGCCCTGCCCTGGCTGGAAGGCAAAGAGCAAATCACCCCGCTTGCCAATTGGTACAATTTTTTCGTGCGATTTCTGGGTGATGAAGCACGTCTCTTTGAAATTGTGCGAAGACTTCCACATGGCCGCGCAATGTTCGCTCCCCTTCCGGAGGATGACGCCATAGCCCTTGCTTCCGCATTCCGGAACGCGGGCTGGATCGCGTTGGCCGAGCCCTGCGACAGCAACCACGTCCTTGCCGTGCACGGGCGCAGCTTTGCTCAATATTGGGCAGATCGTCCGGGCGCGCTGCGAGAGACATTCCGCCGCAAGAGCCGCAAAGGCGAAGTCACGCTGCGGCTCGCGACGCAATATTCCCCAGCCGATTGGGAGGCTTACGAGGCAGTCTACAAGCTGAGTTGGAAGCCCGGTGAAGGGTCGCCCGATTTCCTGCGCGCTTGGGCGGAAATGGAAGGCAAGGCCGGTCGCTTGCGCCTTGGCATTGCCGAGCTTGCTGGCCAGCCAGTCGCCGCGCAATTCTGGACGGTCGAGGGCGGCACCGCGTTCATTCACAAGCTCGCGCATGACGAACGCTTCCGCAAGCAATCACCGGGCACCCTGCTCAGCGCGGCGATGTTCGAGCATGTGATTGACCGCGATGGCGTCTCACTGGTCGATTTCGGCACTGGTGATGACCCCTACAAGCGCGACTGGATGGAAGACGTGCGGGTGCGCTGGCGGGTTCGGGCATGGCGAAAGTCGTCGGTCCGTCATTGGCCTTCGTTGATCCGTGCACTGGCCGCGCAAAGGCTGCGCCCCCTTGTCTCCCGGAACCGCCATGGTTAAGGGCCCGATGAAACTGATAACGGCAGCTGGACACTGATGAGCGACACCGACAGCACCCTGCGCGCGATCCTCAAGGACGTTCTTGGCCTTTCGGCCGAGCGCGTGGCCGCTTTCGACGCGTCCACCGGCCTGTTCGGAGAGCTGCCCGAGCTTGATTCGATGGCTGTGGCCGGCTTGCTTACCGAAATCGAGGACCGGCTCGACATCGTGATCGAGGACGACGAGGTCGACGGCGAACTGCTCGAGACCTTCGGCAACCTGCGATCGTTCCTGGAAGCCAAAGTCACGGCGTGATCGCGCGCTGGCCTTGCCCCGGCCCCGAAGGCCAGAGCGAGGAGTATGCGCTTGCCTTCGATCGCGGTCGCGAGAAACGACTGCTGATCGTCCCGCCCCTGTTCGACGAAGCCAACCGCATGCGACGGATGCTGGTCGATACCATGCGCCTGCTGGATGACGCAGGCGTCGACACGTTCCTGCCCGACCTGCCCGGCTGCCATGAAAGCTTGCAGAAGTTCGAGGCGCAGAGCCTCCACGGTTGGCGCAGCGCCATGCAACTGGCCTCACGCCACTTCCGCGCGTCCGACGTGCTGGCGGTGCGCGGCGGCGCGCTGGTGTTTCCCAATGCGCTGCCGGGATGGGCGCTGGAACCCGCGAAGGGCACAACGATCCTGCGCCAGATGATCCGCGCCCGCGTAATCGCCTCGCGCGAAACCGGTGCGCAGGAGGACAGTGCGGCGCTGCTCGAGCTCGGCCGCAGCGAAGGGCTCGAACTCGCCGGGTGGCGCTGCGGTGCGTCGCTGATCGCCGGGCTGGAAAACGCCTTGCCGCAAGTCGAGGGGCACCACCTCATTGCGCAAGGCCAGCTTGGCGGTGGCGGGCTGTGGCTGCGCGCGGAGCCTGCGGCAGCGCCCGAACAGTCCGCCGCCCTCGCCCGTCAGATCCTGTCCGGGATCGACGCGTGACCCGACGCCACCTCACTTTCACCTGCGAGGGTGCGACGCTGATCGGCTCGTTGGACCGCGAGGCCGCGAGTCACTCGACCGGTCTGCTGATCGTCTCGGGCGGCAATGAACTGCGCTCGGGCGCGTGGAGCGGACAGGCCCAACTGGCCGCCCGTATCGCCAGCGAAGGCTATCCGGTGTTCCGCTACGACCGGCGCGGCGTCGGCGACAGCGAGGGCGAGAATCGCTCATTCCGCCACTCCGGGCCGGATATTGCAGCAGCGCTGGCCGCATTTCGCGCAGCGGCACCGCACGTTTCGCGCATCGTCGCCTTCGGCAATTGCGATGCGGCCGCAGCGCTGATGCTCAATGCGCCTGCGCTGGCGATAGACGCACTCGTCCTCGCCAACCCTTGGACGATAGATGGCGAGGATGCGCCACAGATCATGCCGGCCTCGGCCATCCGCAGCCGCTATCTCGCCAAGCTTGCCAACCCGCGTGAGGTCTGGCGGCTGCTGACCGGCGGGGTGAACCTCGGGAAGCTGGCCCGGGGACTGCGCAGTGCGGCTTCGTCAGCACAGGCTCCTGCCGGCCTCGTCGATGAAATGAAGACCGGCTTTGCCGCTTTCAACGGCACCGCGACGATCCTGCTCGCCAGCCGCGATCGTACGGCGCAGATGTTCAGCGAAGTCTGGGACAACGCAGACCCGCGCATCCAGCGCATCGAAAGCCCGTCGCACAGCTTTTCAGACGAAGCCGCGCGCGAATGGCTTCACGCGCGGCTGATCGAGGCGCTCAGGCCTTAAACTGCTGCGACTTCCGCCTGGGCGGCCTTGAAGTCCAGTTCCGCAAGGAAGCGCTCGGAATCGAGCGCGGCCATGCAGCCGGTGCCCGCCGCCGTCACGGCCTGTCGGTAGGTATGGTCCATGACGTCACCGCAGGCAAAAACGCCCGGGATCGCAGTCTTCGGCGTGCCGGGTTCGACCACGATATAGCCGCTCTCGTCGAGCTCCAGCTTGCCCTTGAACAGTTCGGTTGCCGGAGCATGGCCGATTGCCACGAACGCGCCGTCCGTCTCGACCACGCTTTCCGCGCCCGTGACAGTGTCGACCACCTTCACCCCGGTCAAGCCCTTGCCCGCCTCACCGACGAAGCTGTCGACCTTCTGGTTCCACAGCACCTTGACGTTGGGGTGAGCGAACAGGCGGTCCTGCAGGATCTTTTCGGCGCGCAGGGAATCGCGGCGGTGGATCAGCGTCACGTCGGGCGAATGGTTGGTAAGGTACAGCGCTTCCTCGACCGCGGTGTTGCCGCCGCCGATCACCACGACCTTCTTGCCGCGATAGAAGAAGCCGTCACAGGTGGCGCAGGCCGAAACGCCCTTGCCCGAAAATTCCTGCTCGCCCGGAACGCCGAGCCACTTGGCCTGCGCGCCTGTGGCAATGACCAGCACGTCGCCCTCGTAGATGTCGCCGCTGTCGCCGACGGCACGGAACGGGCTGCCGTCCATGCTCACCTCAAGGATCGTGTCCCACATCATCCGCGTGCCGACATGTTCGGCCTGGGCTTGCATTTCCTGCATCAGCCACGGGCCCTGGATCACATCGCGGAAGCCGGGATAATTCTCGACGTCGGTGGTAATGGTCAGCTGGCCGCCGGGCTGCAGCCCTTGCACCACGATCGGCTGCATCCCCGCGCGCGCGCCATAGATCGCGGCGGAAAGCCCGGCCGGGCCGGAACCGATGATGAGCATGCGGGTCTTGTGCGTGGTCGCCATGGGAAAAGTCCTCCAGTCGCCAGCGAGATAAGCAGCGCGCGGCCCAAAAGCCAGTCCGCGCCCCCCGCTTTTTCCGCAGCTATCGGACAGATTTTCTTTATTCGACGAGGTTGGCTTCCATCGCGGCGAGCACCTGCGGCGTCACGCCCAGAACTTCCTCGGCATAGGCCTCGACCGAGCCGTGGCGCGCCACGATCGCGCCAAAGGCACGCTCGAGAAACGGTGCTTCAACACCCATCAGTACGCGCACCGCAGCATCATCCATGCTGATGCCGAACCCTTCCCGGACGTGTCGCGCTCCTGCCTCGATACGAGCCTCGGCATTGCCGGCGCTGTTGGTGAGCAGGTAATCCGCGACGATGTCGTCATGGTGAACGCCAAGCAGAGCGTGAACCAACGCCGCCGCCACGCCGGTACGATCCTTCCCAGCCAGGCAGTGCAACAAGCTTGGCGACGGCTGCTCCGCCAAGGTGCGCATGTAGAGGCGATAGGTGCCGACGAGAACGGGCCGGTACGGCAGCGTCTCGTAAAGAGCGAGCATGGCCTGTCGCGCATCGTCGGCACTGCGGACATCGCGGGCCATCTCTTCATGCGCCGCGCGCCCGGCCGCGCTTGCGGTTTCGCCGGGATGGAACAGCGCGCTGCCCTCGAACTCTGGGTGTCTGAGACATTGGTTGGCAGCGCGCTCGCTGTCGCCGCGCAGGTCGATAACGGTGGCAATCTGCAGGGCGTGGACTTTCTCGAGATCCTCAGCCGTCGCCTCGCTATGCTGGCCCGAGCGCCACAACACGCCCTTGCGCAACCGCCCGTTGCGGGCGGCATAGCTGCCGTAATCACGGAAATTGTGGATGCCCGTCATCGCCAGAACCCGGGCGTATTCCTGCTCGCTCATGTCACCGTCCTTGCTGCGCTCAGCAATGGCAGCTTCGTCCCGGCGCGCAAGCCTGTCCGCCTGACGTTTCACGTCGTGGCCGGACCACCGGGCTGGCAGAACGACGGCCGGCTATTGGCGTACGGCAAGCGGCTCCAGCGCGCGGGCTACGACCACCGCGGCAGGTGTCGGCTTGGGCACAAGGGTTCCGCCCAGCCGCCGGACGGCCTCGTCCATGCGATCGAGATCGCCGGTGTGCAGCACATAGGGGACGCCCATCGCCGCAAGCGTCCGCGCCACCTGCTCACAGGTCTGTCCCTGGCCGAGCGAAACGTCGAGAATGGCTGCGGAAATCGCATTGTTTTGCACGATCGAAAGCGCCTCCATCAGATCAAGCGCAGTCAACGGCTTGCATCCGGCATCTTCGACCGCAAATTCCAAGTCGAGCAGGATCAACGGTTCATCGTCGAGTACGAGCACCCGGCAGGGCTCGGACGAAGCATGATGCATGCCGCTCATTCTGCGGCATCCCGCAGAGGAATGCTGAGACGGGCATGAAGCCCCTCGCTGTTCAATTCTCGCACAATTCCTCCCCTAGCCATGCCGAGCATGCGGTCCACGATGCCATCTGCTGCGCCAACGTAAGTTGCCGATGCCTCCGGCACCGCGCCAGTTCCGCGCCCATGTTCCACCCAATCAATCCGTATTGCCGGGCTGTCTGCCGACCCATTGCGCTGCCAGCCAACCGTGACGCGCCCGTCATCCCGACTGAGCGCCCCATGACGCAGTGCGTTCACCGCAAGTTCGTGGAGGGAAAGGCCCAGCACCGAGACCGACGCAAAATCCGACCGGAGCCCATTGCCCTCGAACACGATGCGCGTCCCGTCCGGATCGTAGGGCGCAAGCACGGCACGAATGGCCTGACCTACCTCGACCGTGCCGCGGTGTGAATCGTCGAGCGTGGTCTCGTAGGCCCGGCCCAGCGCCTGTATGCGATCGTTGATTTCCCGCGCCTCGACCTCGATGCCGCGCGCCCTGCCGGTGAAGTTCACGATGCCGCCGATCACGGCGAACATGTTCTTCATGCGATGGGAAAGTTCGCGCGCCAGTTCGCGCGCGTGCAATTCGTCGGCGCGAGCCGCGCGCACGTCAGATACGTCCCATTGACTGCCGAAGAAATAGACCAGCTTGCCTTCGGCGTCATAGACCGGCCCAAGATGGAGAGCGTTCCAGAACGAACTACCGTCCTTGCGATAGTTGAGCAGTTCGACCACCGTCACATCCTCGCGCTCGAGCGCGTTGCGAATTCTGACGAGAGCAGAGCGGTCGCTTTCCGGTCCTTGCAGGAAACGGCAATTGCGACCGACGATCTCGTCCTCCTCATATCCCGTGAGATGACGGAAAGCCCGGTTGGCAAAGACGATGGGCAAGTCTGGCTGATGCGGGTCGCACAGGCAGATCGCCATGCGCGTCTGCGCCATGGCCTGCTCGAACAGCACACCGGACGCCCCGTCGAACGTATCTTCAGGGTGCTGCGCCCGAAAGCGCGCTACGGACGGATCGAACACAGTGTGGGCCTGATCGATCGGACCAGACCCGGGAACGTTATCTGAAGTGTTACGGTTCATATCAGTGGCTACCTGCCACCGAAAATGCAGTTCCTACTGCTTGGTTCCGGAAAAAAGCAATAAATTCATGGGAGTCACTTCCGTTCCAGCGGAATGACCGCGAGTGTCAAACGGGATATACAGACGAGCTTGTCCAATTCGTCGACGATGCGGATGGACCAGACGTGAGTGCTGCGCCCCAGTGCCTCCGGCCGCGCGGTCGCATAGACCCAGCCGTCGCGCACCGGTCGCAGGTGGTTGGCGTTGATTTCCATGCCCACGCAAGCGAACCGGTCAGGGTCCACCACCATTGCTCCGGCCATCGAGCCGATCGTTTCTGCCAGCGCAACCGATGCGCCGCCGTGCAACCGACCGAACGGCTGATGCGTGCGGTGGTCGACCGGCATGCGGGCGGATATCCAGTCGTCGCCGCAATCATGGAACTCGATGCCGAGATGAGCCGGCATCGAGGAGCTGCCCAGTTTCGTCAGCCGCTCGATCGAGGGCCTTGCGCCATTCCACCAGATCAAGCGGCAAATCCCTCAGCCAGGAACCGTTCGGCGCACCCAGCCAGAACCGCAGTGCCGAGCGGCAGCACGCTTTCGTCCACCATCATCCTGGTCGAGTGGATCGAACAGCAAGAGCGCCAGTCGACGCCCTCGTGGGCCACGCCCAGGAAAAACATCGCTCCCGGCACTTTCTCGAGCACATAGGAGAAGTCTTCCGCCCCCATGATCGGGGCGTCCAGCCGGTGAAAGCCACTCTCGCCCGTAAGATCGCGAACCACCTTCTCGCCGAGATCGACAGCGCGCCCATCGCACACGGTGACAGGGAACCCCGGTGTGATCGTCACTTCGGCGGTCATCCCGTGCGCTGCGGCGATGTTCGTCGCCACCAGCTTCAAGGCTTCATGGATGCGCGCACGATTGCCGGCAGAGAGCGTGCGCAACGTGCCACGCATGGCGACCCGATCGGCAATCACGTTGTGGGCCGTACCCGCCTCGATCTTCGCGACAGTGGCCACGACAGGATCGCTCACCGGGAATTTTCGGGTCACGACTGTCTGCAGCGCGGTGACGATCTCGCAGGCCACCGGCACGGGGTCGAGCGCGTCGTGCGGCATCGAGGCGTGGCCGCCCCGCCCCTGCACCACGATATCGAACTGGTCCGCCGATGCGAGCAGCGGCCCTGCCCGGCCAGCAACCAGGCCATGCGGACTGTTGGGCATGATGTGCAGCGCGAAGGCGGCGTCCGGCAGCGGATCGATCAGTCCGTCGTCGAGCATGAACCGGGCGCCGTGGAAGCCTTCCTCGCCGGGCTGGAACATGAACTGCACTTCCCCGGCCAGCTGTTCGGCCCGGGCGCAGAGCAGCTCCGCAGCGCCTGCCAGCATGGCGGTGTGCGTATCATGTCCGCAGGCATGCATGGCGCCGGGAATGGTCGAGGAGAAAGCGAGCCCGGTCTCTTCGGTCATCGGCAGCGCGTCCATGTCGCCGCGCAGCAGGACGCGTGGCCCAACCCCCGCTCCGCCCTTGAGCGTGGCGACCAGACCAGTGGTTGACGGCCCCTCGCGCCAAGTCAGCGGAAGATGGGACAATGCCGCCCGCACCTTGTCGCGCGTCTTCGGAGTATGCAGGCCGAGTTCGGGTTCGGCGTGGATCGCGCGTCGCAGCGTGACGATCGCATTGGAAAAGCCGCGCGCCTGTTCGAGCAGTTCGTGGTGGAGCATCTGGGCCTCTATGGCTGGAATCCGGCCAAGCTGACACGTCGCCGCGCCCGTGTCGAGCCTTCCGCTTTGGACTTGCACGAGCGGGCAGGACGCGTTAATCGGTCGATTAAATAGCTCAATGACGGAGAGACTCCCGATGCCCGAAGCCTATATCATCGATGCCGTTCGCACTCCGCGCGGGGTCGGCAAGCCCGGCAAGGGCGCGCTGTCGCACCTGCACCCGCAGCACCTCGCCGCCACGGTCCTCAAGGCGCTAAAGGAGCGCAACAATCTCGATACCGCGACGGTCGACGACATCATCTGGTCGACCTCGTCGCAGGTCGGCAAGCAGGGCGGCGACCTCGGCCGCATGGCAGCGCTGGCCGCAGGATACGACATCAAGGCATCGGGCACGACGCTTGACCGCTTTTGCGGCGGGGGCATCACCTCGGTGAACCTGGCCTGCGCCTCGGTCATGTCGGGCATGGAAGATTGCGTCATCGCCGGCGGCACCGAAATGATGAGCTTCACCGCCGCGCACGGCGCGGAGCAGGCCAATGCCGGGATCAAGCCGATGGGCATGGGCTCGGGCAACATGGCGCTCGATGCCTTGCATCCGCAGTCGCACCAGGGCGTATGTGGCGATGCCATCGCCAGCATCGAAGGCATCAGCCGCGAAGCGCTCGACGCCCTCGCCCTCGTCAGCCAGCAGCGCGCCGACAATGCGATCAAGGAAGGCCGCTTCAACAAGTCG
>JBEQCK010000016.1:0-32222 GCA_041639335.1 Novosphingobium sp. | reverse complement strand
CCCGCATCAACCGGCTTTAGCCAGCGTCCATCGTATCAGGACGATGGCCAGGCCTGCAACAGACGGCAATACTCGTCGAAACGGAGCGGCTTCGAGATTACAAAGCCCTGCAACGTGTTGCAGTCGGGCTCTGTCAACCAGCGCCGCTGTGACTCCAGCTCGACGCCTTCGGCTACCGTTTCCAGACCCAGCATCTTCGCCAGACCGATGATGCCGAGCACGATCTTCTGGTCGGGGCCGGATTCGGCGACCCGCTGCACAAAGCTTCGGTCGATCTTGATCGTGTCCACGGTGCAGGCCTGCAAGTGGGCAAGCGAGGAATAGCCCGTGCCGAAATCGTCCAGAGCAACGGCAATGCCGCGAGCGTGCAGGGACTTAACGATGGAATCGGCCTGGCGCGTATCGGCGATGACCGAAGTTTCGGTAACTTCAACCTCGAGGAGGTGCTCGCTCGCACCATAGTCGGCAAATATGCGTGAAATCCTGGCGGGCAGATCAGGGGTGAATTCGGATGCGCCGATGTTGACTGCGAGCCGCGGGGGTAGGCTCTTCTTCAAAAGCGCAAGTTGCGCCACGGCAGCTTCGCGCAGGACCCAGTCGGTCAGATGCGAGAGCAATCCGGCGCGTTCGACTACGGGTATGAACGTCGCCGGAGAGAGATGTCCAAGCAGCGGGCTTTCCCAGCGGACCAGCACCTCGGCAGAGAGCGGACGTCCACTTTCAGCGCAAACCTTGGGCTGGTAACAGACGTGAAGCTGGCCCTGTTGCAACGCCGTTATCAACTCGGCACGGATCGAGCTGGCGAGCCGCATGTCCGACATGGCTGCGCCGTCAAGCTGCAGCAGCTTCCCACCGCCCTCGCGCCGCAGAAGCCTGGCGGCTTCCAACAGGCGTTCCAGGAGAAGTTCCCCGGTCGTTGCATTGTCGATTTCTGCCGTCACTGCCGAAAGCGAAAGACGTGCACGCACCCAGGTCATGGACTGGCTATCTCGAACCTTGAGTTCGACCAGCGGTTGCAGGGCCTGTTCGAGGGTGGCGAGGCTATTGCCAATCACCGCCCAGGCGTGGCCGTGCAACTTGTGGACTTCAAGACCGGCCCGCCTTGCCATCCTGTCGATCAAGGTCTGTATCCGGCTTTCGCCGCGTCCTTCGAACCTGCTCGCCAATTCGGGCTGGCTGTCGATCTTCACCACCGCAACCGCTTCGCCCGGTCTGGCGCGGAAAAGGCGTGCGAGGAACATGGCCCGTCCGTTCATGTCGGGTTCTTCCCGGGCTGCGGCATGGCGCTGGGCGGCATTCTGCAGATGGCTTTCGACCGTGGCGATCAACAGGTCATAGTCCACCGGCTTGACCAGGTAGTCATCCGCTCCCGCGCGCCGCCCCGAGATCATCGTCGTGCGATCGTTGAACGCGGTGAGAAACACGAATGGCACCAGGGACTGCGCGTTGCGGCGCGCCCGCAGGGTTTCAAGGAGCTCGATGCCCGTCATTCCCGGCATCTGCACGTCGCAAAGCACCAGATCGGGCAGTGCCTCGTCCATCCGTGCAAGCGCAGCCTCGGCGTTCTCGGCCTTGTCGATCTGGAAACCGTGCTCGGCCAGTTCCTCGGCGATGTCGCGCAAGATTTCCGGTTCATCCTCGACACAGAGGACGCGGAAGTCCTGGGGTGAAAATGCGCTCATCACGCTGCCTCCCAGAATTCGGTTGTCGTGGTCATTGCCAGTGGCAGACTGGCGGTAACCACCGTGCCTTCACCCGGCACGGACTGGATATCGAGCAGCCCGCCGTTGGCGTCGATCAGGCTGTTGGCAAGATATAGGCCGGTCCCGGCGCCCGGAACGGCCGTACTGTTCGATCCGCGATAAAAGCGTTCACGCACCAGCGGCAGTTCTTCCGCAGGGATGCCGGGGCCTTCGTCATGCACCGAGATGCTGCAACGCCCTTCGTTGATCCGCGCTTCAACCCACACCTTGCTTTCACCCGGCGAGAAGCGACAGGCATTCTCGATAATGGCGACAAACGCCGAGTGGATCAGCTGGCGATCGATGAACAATGGCGCACGCTCGACCTCGCCGTCGAGCCGGATTTCGATGTCGCGTTCGCCGCCCGCCGAAGCAACCGCTTCGCGCAGCATGCTACCCAACGCAACCGCAGCGGGACGGCACGTTGTCTGCCCTTCCTCCATGCGCACCAGTTGCAGTGCACTTTCCATCACATCTCGTATGCGAGAGACAGCGCGGCGGATCATGTCGGATCGTTCGACGACGGTATCCTCCGTAAGCCGTGTCGCCCGCCGCTTCAGGATCTGGCCGCTGCTGTCGATCACCGTCAAAGGTGTGCGGAACTCATGGCTGAGGATGTTGATGAAACGCCGCTGACCGGTCGTAATGCGCCGTTCGGTATCGTACGAGCGCCGCACCTCGGCTTCCTGGGCCACGATCCGGCGATGCGCATCACCCAGCTTCTGGCCCATTTCCACCAGCCGACCCGAAAGGTTGTCAACTTCGCTCACGCCGAACCGGGGCGCGGTCTGGTTGTATTCGCCTGCGCCGATCCGGTCCATGAGCTGCTCCACTGCACGCAAGGGCCGGGCCAGGCGCCGGCTCATCACCCGCGCGCGCCAGACGAGGAAGGCGAAGAACACCACATAGAAGGCAAGCAGGATCAGCAGCATGATGACACCCACCGTGATCAGTTGGTCATGCAGCGAATTGGCGTCGGCCAGGATCTGCGAAGCGGGTGCAAGCACCACCAGCGTCCAGCCGGGGCCGACAACCTGGGCATTGGTCGCCAGCATGTCGCGCCCACCCAGCATGACGTGGCTGATTCTGGACGAACCGCTTCCGACCGCCTGCGCCAGAGCTTTCAGTTCGGGGCGGCGGGTGATGTTGAACTGGTCCGGCTTGAACGTGTCGGATCGGATCGCATCGGCGTATTTGTGATCCTTGAGCTCGGTCAACCCAAGGTCCTTTTCGCCCGCCGGGGGCAGGGCAAGGATGGTCCCGTCACGCCCAACCAGCATCGCATATCCCTGCCAGGGCAGGTTCAGCGAAAGGATGCGGCTGACCACCGTATCGAGCGTCATGTCGATCCCGACCACGCCCTCGAGCCGCTTCTCGGAGTATACGGGGGCAATGGCCGACACCATCCATCCTGAACCGGCCGGATCGACGTAGGCATCGGTCCATACGACCTTGCGCTGCGGGTTATGCCGGGCATCCGCTTCGTAATAGAAGTTGTACTTGGGAATGTTCATCTTCGGCGCATACTGGCTCAGCACATCGAAGTAGGGGTAGATGCGATTGTAGCTATCCCAGGTGTTGAGATAGACCTGCCGCACCAGCGGCGATGCCGCCTTGATGTGGCGCATCGTGTGATCAAGCCGGACCGTTCGCCAGACCTTGTCGATCTCTTTCGGCCCCACCGGATGAAAGCCGCTGTAGAAGGCGGCGACATCGTCGGGGCTCCCGCGTGTGGTGTGGAACACGCCGTCCGGGCCGATGTGATACCGTGCCTTTTCGGTTGAGGGCGGATCGTAAGGCGTCAGCAGCGCTTCGCCAGCCTCCGCGCCCAGCAGGCGGGTCATACCCTCGACACCGCCGAGAGTGGCCGTGATGTTTGCCGATTCACGCGCGGCAATGTCGGTCAGGTACTTCTCCGAGACCGCCGTCACCGTGGCGACGTTCTGCTGGTAAGTGAAGTTCCCGGTCGCCCAGTAGCTCAGCAGGAAGCCCAGTTCGATCAGACACAGCGGTATGACAGCGGTGCGCAGATAGGACGCGCCGAGCCAACGCGCCAGCGTGGTCTGCCTACCTTCACCTTTTCGCGCGAGTCCTGCGAACACCCGTTGTTCCTTGCTGACCTGCCGTATATCCTTGGAAATACTAAATTTAGATTGTCGGCTCTAAGCAGAATCCCATATGCGAGCGCACAGACACAGGGCGGACGAGCAATCCTCTCCCCAGGCAGCCGACCTGCCGCCTGGCCACGGCTTGGCCTTGCGCCTGCTCGCGCTGGTCGAGCGTGCCGTGTGGATCTACGATTTCGACAACGCTCGCATGGTCTGGGCCAATCCTGCAGGATTGCGCTTCTGGCGGGCCGAATCCGTCGACGCGCTTCGCGCCCGCGATCTGAACCCCACTGCGCTGGGCACGGCTGAGCGGCTGGAGAACCTGCGCCTTGCACTGGCAAGGGGCGAGGTGCGCAACGAGCGGTGGACCTTCTATCCGCAAGGGCAGCCGTTCCAGCGTGACTGCCGCCTCCATGGCGTGGCGCTTGAGGACGGGCGCTTGGCGCTGCTGGTCGACGCTGCCGATGCACCAATGCAGGTAGCCGACAGCTCGTTCGAGACCCGCGCGATCGAGGCGGTACGGCAATCGCCGCTGATGATCTCTTTGCTTGGCGAAGGCGGGCAGTGGCTGATGCACAACCCGGCCGCTGAAGCGCTGATCAACCGGCTGCAGGGCACCAATCTGCCGGGGCTGGACAATTTCGCCACGCTGTTCGCCCATCCCGATGAGGCGGTTTCCCTGCGCGCGCGGGCGCT
The DNA here is from genome assembly GCA_041639335.1 of Novosphingobium sp. GTDB lineage: Bacteria > Pseudomonadota > Alphaproteobacteria > Sphingomonadales > Sphingomonadaceae > Novosphingobium. The sequence goes on along the minus strand of JBEQCK010000016.1, from coordinate 27,676 downwards.
CGAAAGCGGCAGTGCCGAAGCGACCCTGCGCATGGCCGGATCGTCCTTCCGCATGCACGAGATCACCCTACGCCGCCTGACCGATCCGGTAACCGGACGGCTCTCGCTGATGGTCAGCCAGGCCGATGTCACCCGCGCCTACCGGGCCGAGCGCCGCCTGCACAAGGCGCTGGCGCGCGAACGCGCGATCGCCGAGACGCAGCGCCAGTTCCTATCGGTCACCAGCCACGATTTCCGCACGCCGCTAAGCGTGATCGACGGTTCGGCGCGCCGTATCGCCCGTCTGGCGGAGCCCGGCAGCGTGATTGCCGAGCGCGCGGAGACGATCCGCGACACTGCGCGCCGAATGACCGAGGCAGTGGATCGCACGCTCGGCTGGGCCTCGATCGAGGAAGGCCGCGTCGATTTCCAGCCTCAGCGAGCGAACGTCAGGCCGATGGTGGAACGCGCCTTGCTCGGCCAGCGCTCGGTCCATCCGCACCGCCCGTTCGTCGCCGAACTTGACGACGTGCCCGACCTGATGCTCGACCAGGTTCTGGTGCTGCGCGTGCTCGACAACATTATCGGCAACGCCATCAAGTATTCGCCGGAAGAACAGCCGGTTCGGGTGCGCTGCTTCGCCCGTAACGGTGAGGTGCTGATTTCGGTCAGCGATGAGGGGATCGGCATTCCCGCCGACGAACTATCGAAGCTCTTCACCCGCTTCTTCCGCTCGAGCAACGCTCGCCGCTTCAAGGGCAGCGGTGTGGGCCTGCACGCGGCACGGTTCTACATGGAACTCCATGGCGGCCGCATTGCGGTGAAGTCGACCGAGGGCAAAGGCACGACGTTCACGCTGGCGTTTGCGGTGCTCGCCCAGCAATAAGCCACAGTCCGGACCGTTACGTCTTCGTCGCCCGGTGCCGGCTGGAGCACTGCTGGCAACGCACCTCAGAACGCCCGCTTCACGCTTGCGCCCCATGTCCGCGGCGTACCCACATGGTTGTAGTCGAAGCCGAAGCCCGAGAGGTCGATGCGGGAGGTGAAGTAGGTCTGGTCGGTGAGGTTGCGGGCCCACAGCGAAACCGCCCAGTCACCGCGCACGTAGTCGATCCCGGCGCCGAGCAGGGCGTAGCCGCCTTGGCGCAGTCGCGGGATGTTGACGATCTCGAAGTATTGCGAAGAGACGTAAGAAGCATCGGCGCGCAGGGTGACGCGGGCGCTGCCGGCCTCCCATGCGGTCCAGTCGATCGCGGCGTTGGCGGTGAGGGCGGGGGCGTTGGACAGGCGGTTGCCGCGCACGTCGAGGCCGCTGATCACGCCGCGCGTCGCCCGTGCATGGAGCAGGCCGAGCCCGGCGTTGAGCGACAGGGTGGGCAGCGGTCGCGCGTCGATTTCCAGTTCCGTGCCGTAGATGCGCGAGCGGTCAAGGTTGACCAGCGTCTGCGTGGCGTCGACCGGGTTGACCGAGAGGAACTGCTGGTTGCGGTAATCGTACCAGAATCCGGTGAGCGAGAGCGAGGCCACGCCGCCGAGCCGTGTCTTGCCCCCGGCTTCGAGGGCGTCGAGAATTTCGGGTCTGGCGACGCCTGCCTCCGACGGATCGAAGAAGGCCTGCGCGTTGAAGCCGCTGGCGCGATAGCCGCGGCTGTAGCTGGCGAAGAGCAGCGTGCCATCGTCGAGCTTGTGATCGAGCGCGAGCTTGCCCGAGAGGTTGTTGCCGGAAAAGCGCCGGTCAAGCGGGGCAATCGGCGTGGCGACCAGGACGCCATCGACACCGCGGATTTCGGAAGTCAGCCCGGCTTGCAACCCGGTGTCATGGGTGAAGCGAAGGCCCCCGCGCAGGGTCGTGCCGCCGCCCAGCTTCAGCCGCGCGTCGCTGAACAGCGCCCAGCTGCGCTTGTCCTGATCGAAGCGGTTGGTGATGACGCAGGCGAAGAGGCTGGCATTGGCGGTGCAGTCGTTCACATCGACGCGGCCGTTGCCGTCGACGTCGAGATCGGTCCAGAAGTTGAGGTCTGTCGAATTGAACAGGTCTTCGCGATGATGGTGCGCGCCGACGATCAGGCTGAGCGGACCATCGCCCTCCCACGCCAGCCGCAATTCCTGCCCGAATTGCGTACCGCGATCGGTATAGGGAATCTCGAGCACCTCAAGCGGGCTGCCGTCGGTGTCCTCGGGCACGTAGAGGCTGCCCTTGTCCCAGCCGGTGACGGAGATCAGTGTCAGCGTATCGGACAGCCTGAATGTGCCGGTGAGCGCGGCAGACCACGTGCGCGCGAGGCGGCGCGCCGTAAAGTTCGCTTCCAGTTCGCGAATGCCCAACCCTTCGCGGAAGTAGCTGCTGCCCTGCCCGTAGGCCTCGTAAGCGCCGTTGCCGACGCCATCGGGGCGCGGCTTGGAATAGTTGCCGTAGTTCTGCGGGCGCTGCTGGCTGGTTGAAAGGCGCAGGATCAGTTCGGCCCTGTCGGACGGTTGCCACAGCAGCGAACCGCGCACACCGTATTCGCGCGTTGAGGACAGGTCGGGCTGGCCGGGCAGACGGTTGCGGAACCAGCCATCGGCGCGGGCGGCAGTGAAGGCAACGCGCGCGGCGAGGGTGGGACCGAGCGGCATGTTGAGCGCGCCTTGCGCTTCGAGGCGATTGTAGTTGCCCGCACCCAGCTTGAGATAGCCTTCGCTGCCGAAAATCGGACGGGCCGAAACGTAGTTGATCGCGCCGCCGGTAGTGTTCTTGCCATAGAGCGTGCCCTGCGGCCCGCGCAGCACCTCGACGCGCGATAGATCGTAGAGCGCAAGGCCGAGGAAGGCGAAGTTGCCCTTGTAGACCTCGTCGTAATAGGCAGCGACAGGGCCGGCCTGGTTAAGGCTGAAGTCCGACATCGAAACGCCACGCAGCGCGAAGATCGGGGTGTTCTCGCCGACCGTGGCGCTGAAGCGCAAATTGGGTATGCGCGCGGCGAGATCGTCAGCCTGAGTCAGGCGCGCCGCCTCAAGGTTCTCGCCGCCCAGCACGGAAAGCGAGATCGGCACATCGCTTGCCTTCTCCGATCGCTTCTGGGCCGTGACGACGATTTCGTCCTGCGGTTCGGCTTCGGCTGGCAGCTCCGCCGCAGGGGCGGGGAGAACGGCGGCAAGGCCAGCGGCAATAAGGGACATTCGAAGGCTCCGGGGAGGGGAAGCCCCGGACTATGCGCGGTGTGGTTTACACCTTCGCAGGGATGCCATCCGCAGTTGTCCTTATACCAAGCTGCACAGACTCTGACCCATGAGGATGCAGCTTGGTATTAGAGGCCGAGTTGCTCCCGGTCGGCCAAGGCGGCGACGAGTTCGGCCTGTGAAGCAGCATGGCGGTAATTGGCGTCGATCTCGCGGATCGTGGCGTCGGCCAGTGCTTCTTCACGCAAGTTGACGACGAGGAAGTCGCTGGCACCGAGCGAAAAGCGCCGGCGTTCCGCTTCGGCCATCTTGCGGGCAAGCGCGGCCTCGGCGATGGCCAGGCCTGCAAGCTTCTCCGCGCCGGTCACCTGCGTGCGCAGGTTGGCGATCTCCACGCCAATCTGGTCCTCAAGCAGGCGCAGACGCAGCGACAGCGCATCCTGTTCGGCGGCAACCTCGGCAATGCGCCCCTTGGCCGCGCGCTGTTCCAGCGGAACCGAGAACCGCAGGCCGAGGATGCCCTCTGTCGGGCGGCGGATCGGCGAACCATCACCGATGTCCTTCGAGGCCTCCACGCGCACGTCCAGCCGGGGCTTGAGCTCATTCTCGGCCAGTCGTGCCCGTATGCCAGTCTGTTCGATCCGGGTCAGCAGAGCCTGAAGATCGGGTCGGGCGGCAATCGCCGTGCTCTGGTCGACCAGACGCGGCGTGACGCCATCGACAAGGCGCGGTGGCAATCGGTCTGACGACGGGACGACCGGCTGCCCGAGGCCATCACGCAGAAACAGTGACAGGGCGTTGGCCTGCAATTGCAGGTCCTGCTCTGCACGGACCAGCAGGGCCTGGCGGCGTACGATGTTCTGCTGGTTCTCGGTCCCCAGGATTGCGGGCCGCGCGCCCAACTGGATCTGCCGCTCGATCGAATCCTGCCGTTCCTTCGCCAGATCATAGATCTCGCGGTATATCTTCACGCGCAGCCCCGCCGCGACCCACAGCTGGTAGGCTTCAATTGCCCGTCGCTGCACGCCAATCGCCACCAGATCCCGATCAAGCTCGGCCAGTTCGATGTCGAACCCCGCAAGTTCGCGCCGGCCCCGCCGCTCGTCGATCACCCGGTCGCGCAATAGCGAAAACAGCATGCCGGCTTTGATCTCGCCGAATTCGTTGGTGACCGACTTGCCTTCGTACGAGGCGAAATCGCCAATCGACTTGCGGTAGCCTCCATATACCTGACCGCCATTGTTCTGGAGCGGCCGATAGGCGGAGACCTCGGCGGTGGAGCCGTTGTAATATCCCAGCGGACGGGCAGTGGCCTCGGCGTTGAAGACAAGGTCGAACTGGCCCTCGGCGCTCAGCAGGCGGGCATCGGCCTGCCGTTGACGCGCCATCGCCTCGAGGATCTGCGGCGCATGGGTGGCAGAGGACTGCAACACCTCACGCAGCGTCAGCTCTTCTGCTCGCGCTGCTCCCCCCAGGGCGAGCAGCGCGAAGAGTGCCACGAAGAAACGCGCGATCACTTCGCTTCCTCTTCCTCGCCATAGCCTTCGCCAGCTTTCGCTCCGCTCTTCGCCTTTTTCGCGTCCTTGTCGGAAAGAGCCTTGAGCCCATTGCCCTTGCGCGGACCGGCGTCCACCGGCGTGGGGAATTCCAGCGGAAAGTCGTTTAACTGGCGCCACAGTTCGTAGGCGATCGTCACGGTCTCCATCTGGATCCAGCCGCGCACCTTGGAGCCGAGGCGAACGTAGTTGTCATCAGGCCAGGCAGGCTTGCCCGGCATCGGCTCCACGAGCACGCGGAACAGGCCATTGGGCTGGGCCGAAGGGTCGATCGTCAGCACGCGGCCATCGAACATGCCCTGCGCAACCGAGGGCCAGCCGCTGAACTGGATAGCCGGCCAGCCTTCGAAGTTCAGGCGCACCGGCTGACCCTTGCGGACCAGCGCGGCATCGCGCCCATCGACGAGCAGTTCAACCACGCGCTGCTGCCGCTCGGGCGCGATCGTGGCGAGGAGATCGCCGGCGCTGATCAGAGTGGCCCCGGCTGCGGTATTGAGCGAAAGCACGCGGCCGTCGCGCGGTGCCCGCACCAGCTGCGCCGACTGCCGGTTGAGCGCGATATCCACCTTGCTGAGCTTGGCACGCGCCTCGGCCAGCTTGGCGTTGAGTTCGGCCACCTTGATCTGTGTCGCTTCGTAATCGCGCCGCGCCGCCAGCCCTTCGGCGTAGAGCTGCGATGAACGGTTTACGTCCAACCGCGCGGTTGCCATGGCCTGCTCGGCTGCACTGATCTGTGCCACCACCTGTTCCCGCTCGGCCGCCAGACGGATCAGCAGATCGGGGTCATTGTCGATGATCCGGGCGATCGGATCACCTTTCTTGACCTGCTGGCCATCGACCACGAACCAGCGCTCGACGCGGCCCGGGACCAGGGCGGTGACCTGTTGAACGCGGTCTTCGGGGTTGAGCGCGATGACATCGCCCCGTCCGGGCGCGGTCTGCACCCAGCTCACCGCGAAGAGCAGGATGAGCAGCAGCGGGATGGAGATGGCAATCATCCGCCCCAGCGTGCGCGTGGTACGCGGCACTTTCTGGTTGGCAAGCGTGGTGAACCCGGCGAAGTCGTGCGCGCGGGGAGATGCCTTGGCAGCCATGCTTCAGCCCTCCTGCCCGTTGAACGCGAAATGCATGACATCGTCCACGGTCAGGCCCTCGGCCTGCACGTCCGGTCCGATCCATAGCCAGGAGTCGCGCTTTACGCCCTCGGGCCGGCCCGTGAACTGGAGGATCGTCGTGCCATAAGGGCGCAGCGCGGCAAAGACGCGGTCCAGCCGTGCCGGCGGCAACATGTCGTAGATCGGGGACAGCATCAACACGCGTGGCCTTGCCAGTACTGCGCCCGCAAGCTTTAGCGCCATGGTCTCGCCCACCGTCAGCGGGAAGCCCGAACTGGACAGCAGCGCATCGAGCCCGCCAGGCAGCGCACCAACCCGCCGATCCAGCCCGACCAGTTCCAACGCATCGATCTGCGCCTCGGGTCGCTCCGGATCGCCAAGGCCAAGGTAGTCGCGCACCGACATCTCCACGATCGTCGGCCGGTCGAGGACGATCACGTCCGAGCGCAGGCGATACATGTCGAGCGATGCAAGGTCCGCACCGCCGACCGAGACAATGCCCGCACGCGGCACTTCCAGCCGCTTGAGCAGTGTCGCCAGGGTGCGCTCCACCCCGGGCGCGGCCAGCACGCCGACCTGCGCGCCACTCGGCACGGCAAAATCGAAGTGATGGGCGCCATGGTACACGTCGCGCAAGCGGATTGCGCCATCGGGCGGGCAGGCGGCGTTGTCTTTCGGCGCCGCTTCCTGCGGCACTTCCCAGAACAGGTGCAGTTCTTCGAGGCTGGCGGACAATTCGTAAAAAACTTCGAGATAGGTGCCCAGCTGCGCGATGCCATAGAACACGCCTGACAGGATGAGCTCGGCAGCCACCAGCTGTCCGATGGAAAGCTCGCCCTGCAGGATCAGCCAACCGCCCATTGCCAGCAGACCGGCGCTGGCCAGTGCGTAGAGCAGCAGAAGCGCCAGGGTCTGGCCGAAAGTATAGCGGAAATGGTGGCGATGCGCCGCCACATAGCCCGCAGTCATCTCTTCCGAGCGGTTGATGGCATAGGCCATGTGGCGGCTGGACTTGTAGACACCGTTGGATCCGCCCACCGTGCCCAGCCAGTGTGCCGTTGCATGCTTGGCGTGGCTCTTGGCCACCGCGCTGGCGATCGAGGCATTTGCCCAGATGCGCCAGATGATCAACACCAGCAGCACCAGCACGAGATTGAAGGCCAGAAAGAACGGGTGGTAGAAGCTGGTGACCACCAGGCCGACGAAGCTTTGCAGCACGATGGTGAAGCCGCCGATCAGCAGACTTGTCAGCGTCTTCTGAACGATGCCCATGTCGAAGAAGCGGTTGAACAGGTCACCGCGGCGGGCATCCACGAAAAACGGATTCTGCGCATGGACCGCGCGCAGCGTTATTTCCGCCACGAGCCGGGCAAAGAATCGCCGCTCGAACCGGGCCAGCAGATGCACGCGAAACGCGCTCAGCACGCCCCAGATCAGCAGCAGTACGAACAGGATCGCGGCAAGTGTCAGCAGCGGTGCGGGCAGGGCCGTATTGGCAACCGAATTGATCAGCAACTGCACCGAGATCGGCGTGGCCAGCGACAGCAGCGATATCGCAACGCCAAACAGCAGCGCCAGCCGCACGAACGACGCATCCGGCCCCAGAACCTGCCGCGCCCAGCGAAAGAAGTCGCGGATCGTGGGTACGGGGTGGTGCGCCGCAGGAGCGGACGGGTCGGTTTGGGCGGCTGCCATCGTTTTTAGAGAATCCGTTCTTCGCAGTTGCAGCACAAATGGGGATGGTTCGGTATCTTTGTGCCAATGTTGTGTGAACTTTTTTTGCTGTCCTGCAAGATGTGCTCTTGGCACGATGGACGATAAATGCGCCGAGCCACGCTATTCCCCGGGGAACGTAACGCGTTTGCCCCGGTTCCCAGCCAAACGGGGCCATCGCGCTTTGCCAGCCTTCGCCTGTGCGGTATGGGCAAGGCTGGCAAGGCGGCGCAGGCTCGCGATCGGAAGGAAAAGTCTTTGCAGATGAACGCAATAGGTTCTGAATCTGGTGTCTCCGTGTCGGAATTGATGGCCTCGAGCGGGGTTCCCTTCGGCACCAGCGGCGTGCGCGGTCTCGCTTCGGCCATGACCGACAAGCTCTGTCACGCCTATGCCAGCGCCTTTCTGCAATACCTGCGCCAGATTGGAGAATTTTCGAGCGGGGACCGCGTCGCCCTTGCCGGAGACCTCAGGACCAGCACACCGCGCATCCTCGCCGCCTGTGCCACCGCCGTCCGGGATAGCGGCGGGGAAGTGGTATTCTGCGGCCTGACGCCGACGCCAGCGCTCGCCTTACATGCGATGGGCCTGGGCATCCCCTCGATCATGGTGACCGGCAGCCACATCCCGGCGGACCGCAACGGCATCAAGTTCTATCGTCCCCATGGCGAGGTCCTGAAGAGCGACGAGGCAGGCATCGTCGGGCAGCGCGTGACGATTGACCCGTCCCGTTTCGGCAATGACGACAGCCTGTTAAGCCCCGTTACCCTACCCGAAGTTACCCCGGTAGAGGACGAATACATTGCCCGTTACGTCCGCCATTTCGGAGCAGATGCGCTGTCAGGGCTAACCATCGGCGTCTACCAGCACACCGCCGTCGGGCGCGACGTGCTGGTCCGGGCGATCGAGGCGCTGGGTGCCAATGCCGTTCCTTTCGGACGAGAGACGGTGTTCGTGCCGGTGGACACCGAAGCGATCCGCGAGGAGGACATCGCGCTTGCGGCCAAGTGGGCGGCGGAGAACCAGGTGGACGCGATCATCTCCACTGATGGTGATTCCGATCGCCCGCTGGTGGCTGACGGGAGTGGTACATGGCTGCGCGGAGACATCGTCGGCCTGCTGTGCGCGCGTGCCGTCTCGGCGGACGTCGTCGTCACCCCGGTCAGTTCCAACACCGTGCTGGAATTGAGCGGCGCGGCGCCCAAGGTCATGCGCACCCGCATCGGATCGCCTTACGTGATCCGGGCGATGATGAACGCGGCTGAGGCCGACCCTGCAGCGCGGGTCTGTGGTTATGAAGCCAATGGCGGCTTCCTGCTCGGCAGCGCGGTGGACGATCTCGCGCCACTGCCGACGCGCGATGCCCTGCTGCCGATCATCGCGGTAGTGATGGACGCCAAGGCCCGTCCCTTGGCCGAAGTTGTGGCCGAGCTGCCGCCGCGCTTCACCTTCTCCGATCGCGTCGCCGATTTCCCGAAAGATCACAGCGCCGCCCTGATCGCATTCCTCAGCCACGGCGAGGAGGACGAACAGCTTGCCCGCATCGCCCGCCTCTTCGGCGAAATCGCCGGCTTCCCCACCGGCATCGACACGACCGATGGCTATCGCATGAGTTTTGCTGATGGTGCGATCATCCACTTCCGTCCGTCCGGCAATGCCCCAGAATTGCGCTGCTACAGCGAAGCGGAGACCGAGGCGAAGGCGCGCGACCTGAATGCCCGGGCACTGGCCCATGTGCTGGCCGATGTTGTGCCGGAAGCGGTTGCATTCAGCGCGTCTCACCGCTAATATTGTATGCAACACATACAATATTAGCGGTGAGGAACAGGCAATGGCCCAGATTATCGATGGCAAGGCGCTGGCTGCGCAAGTGCTCGCACGCACCGCCGCAGACGTGGCGGACATCGTCGCCGCCGGCGGCGATGCCCCCGGCCTTGCCGTGATCCTCGTCGGCAATGATCCCGCGAGCGAGGTCTATGTCGGGCGCAAGATCGCGCAGTGCCGCAAGGCCGGCATCCGCTCGATCGAGCATCGCCTGGCCGCAGACACGGCGCAGGACGTGGTGCTGGCCCTGATCGACGAGCTCAACGCCAACCCGCAAGTCCACGGCATCCTCGTCCAGCTGCCGTTGCCCAAGCACATCGATGCGTCGCTGGTGCTCGACCGCATCGATCCGGGCAAGGACGTCGATGGGTTCCATCCCGTCAACGTTGGTCGCCTTTCAACCGGAACCGGCGGGCTAGTACCCTGCACCCCGCTCGGCGTCATGCTGCTGCTGGACAGCGTGATTGACGACTATCGCGGCTTGAACGTGGTCGTGATCGGCAAGTCCAACATCGTCGGCAAGCCAGTCTCGATGCTTCTGCTCGAGCGCGAGGCGACCGTGACGGTCACCCACATCGAGACGAAGGACCTGCCCGACGTCGCGCGCAAGGCGGATATCATCGTTGCCGCTGCCGGTGCGCCACATCTGGTGCGCGGGTACTGGGTGAAGCCGGGCGCTGTGGTGATCGATGTCGGCATCACCCGCGTGGTCGACCATGATGGCAACACTAAAATCGTCGGCGATTGCGCGACGCACGAACTCGATCACGCCAAGGCGGTGACTCCGGTGCCGGGCGGGGTGGGGCCGATGACCATTGCCTGCCTGCTCAGCAACACGGTTCTGGCGGCGAAGCGCGCTGCGGTTGCATGAATCACAACTGTAAGCGCGCCCTTCTCACTTGCCGATAACGCTATCCGGATGGATAGAGGACAGGCCTTTCAGGCATCCTCTCCCAAACTTCAAAAGGGGCTGGCGCAAGTCGGCCCCATTTTTTTGTCCAGCGCTGGCAGGCTCAGCGCGGCGGGGCGGGCTTGGCCGGCCTCACCAGCATAAGCAGGGGGATCGCCACCACGCAGGCAATCGCCATCGCATAGAAATCGTTGATGTAGGCAATCATCGCCGCCTGTTGGTTCACCATGCCATCCATGACCCGGAGCATCGTTTCGCCGGTGCCGCCATAGGCGGTGATCCGGTCAAGATCGAACGGCACCAGCGTGCGCGTGACATGCGCGCCAAGCTCGGCATGGTTGACCTGGATGTTGCGGGCAAGCTCCACCGAGGCGGCGGAAATGCCGATCGAGGATCCAAGGTTGCGCATCAGGTTGCCGAGGCTTGAGGCATCAGTGCGCAGGTGTGGCGGCAAGGTGGCAAAGGAGATCAGGTTCATCGGCATGAACGTGAACGACAGGCCCAGTCCCTGCAGCAGACCGGCCATGATGATCGGGCCACGCGGCATCTCCAGCGACCAGCCCGTCATCATCCACATCGATGCGCCCATCAGTAGCAGGCCTAGCGCCAGCAGGGCACGGGCATCGACCTTGGTCATGAACCGCCCGAAAAGCGTGATCGATGCCAGCATGCCGATGCCGCGCGGCGCCAGCAACATGCCAGATTGCAGCGGGGTGTATCCGTAGATCTGCTGGAGCAGCCCCGGCAGCAGCGCCATGACCGACATCATCACCAGCCCGATCAGGAACATGAAGGCGAGGCCCACGGTGAAGTTGCGATCGTGGAACAGTCCCGCCGGGAAAAGCGGCTGCGCAGTGCCGGACAGGTGGAAGATCGCAAGCCACGCACCGGCCAGCGCAACCACCGCGTAAGCGACGATCTCGGCCGACGCGAACCAGTCTAGCGTCAGGCCCCGGTCGAGGATCAGCTGGATCGCCGACACCGTCAGCGCGACCAGCACCCAGCCGGTAATGTCCACGCGCCGCTGCCTGGTCGGCGTCTTGGGCAGGTAGATCAACAGCAGCAGGAAACAGATCAGGCCGACGGGCAGGTTGACGTAGAACACCCAGCGCCAGTTGTAGTTGTCAGTGAGAAAGCCGCCGATGATCGGCCCGGTGATCGGCCCGAGCATGACGCCCTGGGTATAGAGCCCCATCATCTTGGGCCGTTCTGCAGGCGTGCTGGAATCCAGCGTCACCGTCTGCGCCAGGGGCGAAAGGAACGCGCCGCCAAGTCCCTGCAGCACGCGAAACAGCTCCATCTGTTCAAGGTTCTGGGCAACGCCGCACAGCATCGAAGCCACCGTGAACAACAGCACCGAGGCCAGCATCATGTTGCGGATGCCGAACTTGTCCACCAGCCAGCCCGCCAGTGGCAGCGCCACGGCCGATGCGAGCACGTAGCTCGTCAGCACCCAGGTGATCGTGTCCTGCGTCGCGCTCAATGAAGCCGTCATGTGCGGCAATGCGACGTTCGCGATCGTGGTGTCGAGCGTGTACATCACCATCGCCGCCATCGCGCCAACCAGCATCAGCGGCCGGTTACGAGAGACGAGCGGTGGGGTTTCCCCGCTACTTGCCGACATGGACGGTGACGTCGGAACTGAGGCCGGCGATCAGCGGACGCTCCGACTTGCTGTCGATGGCGATGCGCACTGGCACGCGCTGGATCACCTTGACCCAGTTGCCGGTGGCGTTCTGCGCCGGAAGTACCGAGAATTCCGAACCCGTGCCTGCGCCGATGGATTCGACGTGGCCCTTCAGCTTCAGGCCGGGATAGGCGTCGATCTCGATCTCGGCCTTCTGGCCGGGCCGCATGTGGTTGAGATCGGTTTCCTTGAAGTTCGCATCGACCCGGGCGCTGCCATCGCGCACGATCGAGACCATCGGCACGCCGGGGAACACCATCTGCCCCACCTGCAGCCGCGTAACTTGCGTGACCACGCCATCGGCCGGCGCGCGGACGACAGTGCGTTCCATGTCGAGAGTGGCCTTCGCGCGATTGGCCTGCGCCGCGGCAATGGCCGGGTTAACGCCGGGCACTTGCGCGCCGGTTGCCAGTTCCGACCGGGCCTGCGCCACTTCGGCGCGGATCGAGACGATGCGGTCACGCGCCACGGCCACGGCGTGCTCTGCCGCATCCATGCGGGCGCGGGTGTTGAAGCCCTTGTCCATCAGCGCCTTCTCACGCGCGAAGTTGGCCTGGGCGAGGGCGAGGTCGTCGTTGGCTGCAGCAAGGTCGGCGGCCTTGGCGGCAACGTCGGCATTCAGCGCAGTGACTTTGGCCTGCGCCGTGGCGATCTGCGCATCGGCCTGGCGGATCGTGGCGTCGAAAGTGGCCGGGTCAATCGTGAACAGCACGTCGCCAGCCTTGACGTGCTGGTTCTCGCGCACGTTGACCTTGGTGATCAGGCCGCTGACCTCGCCTGCGACAGCAACGATGTCCTGCTTGATATAGGCGTTGTCGGTCGAGACCGTGCCCTGGTTGCCGAACCAGTACCACAGTGCCCCGGCAACAATGACAACTGGTCCGAGCACCATGAGCATCGTGCGGGTACGCCTGGAACGCGTCTCGCCAACGTGCTCTTTCGCAGCTTGCGCGGCGTTCGCGTTCTGGGTGGGAAAGGGATCAGCCTCGGCCATGGATCAGGTTCGCTTCAGGTGTGGTATCGTCGGAAAGGTTCATGCGCACGCGTTCGAGCAGCGAGAGGAGCTGGGCATGTTCGTCGTCGCTCAGGCCGGAAACCGCCTCCCCGATGGCTTGCTGCGCCAGCGGCGTCATCGACCGGATCAGCTCTTCGCCCTTGGCGGTGAGATAGAGACACCAGCAGCGCCGGTCTGCCGGGTCGTCGCGCCGTTCGACCAGCCCCAGCTTCTCGAGCCGGTCGATCATGCGTCCGGCGGTGATCGGCTCAACCTCGAGCCATCCGGCCAGCGCGCCTTGGTTGGTGCCGGGATCGCGCTGGATTGCGGCCAGCATGCGCCACTGCGGCCCGGTCACGCCAAAGTGCTGGGCACTGGCGGCAAAGCGCTTGCGGAACAGGCGCCCGACGTCAGATGACAAGAAGGCCACGTTGACTTTCATGCCGTGGCGATAATAGCAATGCTTACATTCTACAATCCGGAAAAAGAACAGGATGTTTGAGGAGGAATTGGGTGCGGCGCGCCGCTATCGCACGGCGGCGCTGGCGGCGCTGGCCGGGCGGCTGGAAGGCGCGCGGATCGACGAGCATCAGCGCGCCGCGCATGGCTTTGCCTGGATCGCGACGAGCGTTGCCGCGCTTGAGGCAGTGGCGGCGTGGGCTGACCGCACCGGTGGCGCGCTCGACAAGACGGTAGCGCAGCTGGCCTTTGCCGAGACGCTCGGCCAACTCGTCGGCGGGCTGCCGATGGGCCAGAACGAGATCCTGCGGCCGGCCGATCTGGGGCTGACCGCAGAGGCGCGCGAACTGGCGCAGGATTGCGCGGACCTGCTCGAAACTGACCACGCCGATGCCCGCGCGCAAGTGGCAAGCGCTCTCGCCGCGGGGCAGTGGCCTTCGGAGAGCCTCTGCGATGAAGAGCTCGATACGATCCGCGACCAGTTCCGCCGGTTCACCGACGCGGAGATCGTGCCCCACGCCCACAAGTGGCACCTCGCCAATGCGCTGATCCCGGACGACACGGTGCGGGCAATGGCCGATCTCGGCACGTTCGGGGTGTGCATCCCCGAAGAGTTCGGCGGGCTTGGCCTCGGCAAGCTGGTGATGTGCCTGGTTACCGAAGAGCTTTCGCGCGGCTGGATCGGTGCAGGTTCGCTTGGCACCCGCTCCGAGATTGCGGGAGAGCTGATTGTGCTGGGCGGGACGCAGGCGCAGAAAGCGCAGTGGCTTCCGGCCATCGCCAGCGGGGAAGTCCTGCCGACAGCGGTGTTCACCGAACCCGATACCGGCTCAGACCTTGGCTCGCTGCAGACCCGCGCACGGCCTGAGGGCGAGGGTTGGGTGATCGATGGCGCGAAGACGTGGATCACCCACGCCGCCCGGTCAGACCTGATGACCCTGCTGGCCCGCACGCTGCCTGATGCCAAGGGCTATGCCGGGCTGTCGATGCTGCTGGTGCCCAAGGGTCGAGGGACAGAGACTGAACCTTTCCCGGAGCCGGGCATGAGCGGCAGCGAGATCGAGGTACTCGGCTATCGCGGAATGCGGGAATATGCGCTGCAGTTCGATGGCCTGCGCGCACCCGGCGACGCGCTGCTCGGTGGCGAGGAGGGGCAGGGCTTCAAGCAGCTGATGCGCACTTTCGAAGGCGCGCGCATCCAGACTGCAGCACGCGCGGTCGGCGTGGCGCGGCGTGCGCTGGAACTGGGGCTCGATTATGCACGCAGCCGCACGCAGTTCGGCAGGGCGATCGTCCACTTCCCGCGCGTGGCCGACAAGCTGGCGATGAGCCTGGTCGACATGATCATGGCGCGCGAGCTGACCTATGCCGCCGCCCGCGCCAAGGATTCGGGCAAGCGCTGCGACATCGAGGCCGGCATGGCCAAGCTGCTGGCGGCGCGCGCGGCGTGGTCGAACGCCGATGCCTCGCTGCAGATCCATGGCGGTAATGGCTATGCACTGGAGTACGAGATCAGCCGCGTGCTGTGCGATGCGCGCATTCTCAACATCTTCGAGGGCGCGGCGGAGATACAGGCGCAGGTGATCGCGCGCGGACTGCTGGAAGGGCGCAACTGATGGGTGAATGGGACGCGTGGATCGGCCGGACCGAGCGGCGGGTCGATCGCGCCGACGCCGGACTTGCCGCGCGCTGGCAGGCCACGTTCGATCGCGCTGCGCCCGCCGACGGGACCATGCCGCAAGGCTTCCACTGGTGCCTGTGCACGCCCGATGCCCCGACCTCGGCGCTGGGGGCCGACGGTCACCCGCTGCGTGACGGCAGCCCAGACAGCTTTCTGCCGCCGGTGCCCCTGCCGCGCCGGATGTGGGCGGCGAGCAAGCTGGAGTTCGTTGCGCCGATCGTGCTTGGCGCGGCGGTTGAGCGGCGGTCGTCAGTTGCTGCAATCACCGAAAAACAGGGCGCCAGTGGAGCGCTGGTCTTCGTCGAGGTTGCGCATGAGACGCTGAGCGATGGCCTCGTGGCCGTGCGCGAGACGCAGAGCGTGGTCTATCGCGATGCCGCAGCCGCCGGATCGCCCCCGGTGCCGCCGGCATTGGCAGAGGGCGCCTTCGATCCGGACCCGTGGACCGCGCACCGTGCGCTGACCCCGGACGAGGCGCTGCTGTTTCGCTATTCGGCGCTGACCTTCAACAGCCACCGCATACACTATGACCTGCCATATGCCACGCAAGGCGAGGGCTATCGCGGGCTTGTCGTGCACGGGCCTTTGACGGCGTCGCTCCTGCTCGATCTCGCGCAGGCAGAGCTGGGCGACAATGCGCTGAAGAGCTTCGCCTTTCGCGGGCTTTCGTCGGCAATCTGCGGCGATGCGCTGCATCTGGTGATGCGCGGAGAACGGGGCGCGCTGGAGCTCGCCGCCTTTGCTGCGGATGGGCGCCAGGTCATGGCGGCAAGCGCCACGACCTGATCGCCACAGCGGTCAGCCTCAGGCCGCCGGGATCGCCCGCTCGCCGACGATGTTCAGGCCATAGCCTTCGAGCGCGACAAGGTTGTGGTGCGAGTTGGTCAGCAGGATCATGTCGTGAATGCCGAGGTCGGCGAGGATCTGCGCTCCGATGCCATAGCTGCGCAGCTCCATGTCATGCCCGGCGGTGCCACCGACTTCGCGGATCAGCTGTTCGGGATCGGTCGGCATCAGAAGCACGATGACGCCCGAGCCTGCCTCGCCGATCTCGGTCATGGCGCGCTGCAGGATGCGCTTGCGCGGTCCCGGCTGCCCGAGCACGTCGGACAGGACCGAGATCGAGTGCATGCGCACCAGCGTTGGCGTGTCGGGCAGGATGTGGCCCTTCTGCAGGACGAGATGAACCGAGCCGTCAACCTTGTTGCGATAGGTCTTGATCGTGAACTCGCCGCCGTAATCGGTATGGAACGGTGCCTGGTTGAGGCATTCGACCAGATGGTCGTGACGGCGGCGATAGGCGATCAGGTCACGGATCGTGCCGATCTTGAGACCATGCTTGCGGGCAAACGGGATCAGGTCATTGAGGCGCGCCATCGTGCCATCGTCGTTCATGATCTCGCAGATCACGCCCGAAGGGTTGAGCCCGGCAAGGCGAGGCAGGTCGACCGCAGCTTCGGTGTGGCCAGCGCGGACAAGTACGCCGCCATCGCGGGCGATCAGCGGGAAGACGTGGCCCGGCGTCACGATATCGTCGCGGCCTTTCATGGCATCGACGGCCACCGCAACGGTCCGGGCGCGATCCGCCGCGGAAATGCCGGTGTCAACGCCCTCGCGGGCCTCGATCGAGACAGTGAAGGCCGTGCCGTGACGCGTGCCGTTGTTCCGGCTCATCAGTTCGAGGCCGAGCTTGTCTGCGCGTTCGGACGTAAGGCACAGGCAGATCAGCCCGCGGCCATGGGTAGCCATGAAGTTGATGGATTCAGGCGTTGCCATCTGTGCGGGGATGACGAGATCGCCTTCGTTTTCGCGGTCCTCGTCATCGACGAGGATGACCATGCGGCCATTGCGGACGTCGGCAATGATTTCCTCGACCGTCGCCAGCGCGAAGTCCTCGTCGTCGCTGTCGTCCATGGCCCGTTCAAGCTTGGTCAGCGTGTCCGCCGTCGGGTTCCAGTCAGGCGAAAGCGCATCGCGCAAGGTGTTGGGGTGCAGACCGGCCGCGCGGGCAAGCGCCGCCCTCGAAATGACCCGATCCTCGATGAGCTTGCGCGCACGCGCAACAATGTCCTGTGCCATGAGTCGCGTGTGTCACATCACGATGGCGCAGGTCAACCTGAATCACATCCCGATGTGTGATTATCCCCAGAGTGTCGCACGGTAACGTGCAAAACAGCGCTCGCCGCACATCAGGCGCATCAGCGCACCTTCGGCCATCGCCGTGGCGCGGCGCGGGTCTTCCTCGACCAGCGGCCGCAATGCCTCGCGGTTCCAGTCCTCGCTGTGCTTCACGTCAAGCACGGCATGAAGATCGAAGTAGCGACGTTCGCGGTCCGACAGGCCAATGCGGCGCAAACCCTTGGCGACCATGGCCGAGCGGCCGGGCGCAGTCAGTTCGATCACGCCCAGCGCGCCGACCGAATGCCATGCGAACCCGCGATTGGTTGCCATTCCGGTCATCGCGTTGGCCAGCGCAAGGCTCTCCCACACGGTGTGTTCGATGGTCGGCTCCACGCCCATGGTTCGGGCCAGATCGTTGAGCATCGGCCCGTGCATCCCGCGCACGTTGCCACGGCCCATCTCATCCCAATAATTCCGGGCGAGTTCGAGCTTGGCACTGACAGGAAGCTTGACCTGGGTATAGGCGACGAGATCGTCGAACCCAGCTTCGCCTGCGGCTTCCTGTTCGAAGAACCAGCGCAGCTGCACTTCGTTGGCGCTGTCGGCTAGCCACGGGAACAGCGGATCGCCCTGGCCGGGGCCGGTCTGCTTGAGATCCTCGAACCATTCGACGAAGCCATCAACATCGGTTGGAGCCTCGCGGGCACGGTCGATCACCTCGGCGCGCAGTTCCTCGAGGAACGAGGTTTCGAGGTAGCGCATCTGCGCTTCATGCTCGAAGTGCTGGTTCCAATCCGAGGACGGAAACTGGGGGCTGAGGCGCTCACGGTTCCAATGGGCCAGCGTCTGCTGGATCGTATCGCTTTGGAAGCGGGGGGCCTCCGAAGCGGGGAGGGAGGTGCTTCGCTGGTCAAGATCTATCTGCATGAAAGGCAAACGGAATTTCCACTCGCCTGTTCCATTGCTAAGCCAATGCGCGACGAAGCGTTTGCTGTGGGGGACAGTCGCCGCCAACGGCTTCTGCCACCATTTCACGCAACGGAAGCTGCGCCTTCATGCGGATGGCTAGCAGCGCGGTGCCGCTGACCTTGCGCTGCACGAACAGCGTATCGACCGGGGGAATGTGCCACGAAGCGCGGTCCGCGGCGACCTTCTCGGCTTCGGCCCGAACCCGCTCGACAAACGAGCGGTCGGAGAAATCGAACAGGCCGGGCTTTCCAAGATGGCCGATCAACACGTCGAGCATCCGGTCAAACGCCGCACCGTGGCGGGCAAGCTGCTGATCTGAAACGAAACCGACCTCGGTCAAGGCCACGCGCAAGGCATCGCGGTCCCCTGCCAGCCCCGCCATCATCATCCGCCGATAAGCCTCGGTCGTGGCCACCGGAACCTCGCGCGCGGCGCCGAAATCGAGCAGTACCAGCTTGCCGGTTTCAGGCTGCCAGCGGAAGTTGGCGAAGTTCGGATCGGTCTGCATGAAGCCGAACGCGAACAGTTCGCGCAAGGTCAGGCCGAACAGCGCCCCCATGACCTTGTTGCGCACTTCCAAGGGCGCGGTGACAAGGCTTTCGATCGGACGTGCTTCGATGAAATCCATCGCCAGGACGTTGCGGCCCGAGAGGGGGGCATATGCCTGGGGGACGAGAAATGCATCCTCGCCGGCAAGCATCTTGCCATAGCGCTGCATCATCTCTGCCTCGCGGAGATAGTCCGACTCCTCGTGGAGTTGCCGCTTTGCCTCGGAGAGTTGGAGATTGATGTCGAGGCCCTGCGGTAACAGCCCCGAGACGCGCAAGAGCGTGGCCACATTGTCCACGTCAGCGTCAATACTTGCAGCAATTCCAGGGTATTGCACCTTGATCGCCAGCACCCGGCCATCGGGCAGGACAGCCTTGTGAACCTGTCCGATCGAGGCCGCTGCGATCGGCTGCGCGCCGAAGTGCCGAAATTGCGCGCGCCAACCGGCACCCCACTCGGCGCTCAGCACACGCTCCAGCTGGGCAGGCGGCATGAAATGCGCAGAGTCGCGCAACCGGGAAAGGATTTCGGTCAATTCGCGCGGAAGCACGTCACCTGCATCGAGCGAGATCATCTGCCCCAGCTTCATCGCCGCGCCGCGCAGACGAGAGAGCTGGTCGGCAACTCTCATGGCATTTCCGGGGGTTAGCAGCAGGTCCGACAGCTTCGGCGCCTCGCCGCGAGCAAGCCGCCGCGCACCTTCCGCCAGCACGCCACCGGCCACGCCCCCCGCCAACTGGCCGAACGCTGCCAGCCGCGAAAGCCGCGCCGATGGCACCTTGCGATAACGCGATCCGCTCATTTCAAAAGCCTTTGCAGTGCAGGACGGATCAAAAGAAACATGCGATAACAACGCTCAAGCACGGCCTCAAGGGGGCGCCAACGGGCCAGCAACCCCAGCCAGCGCAAGGCCGGGACCGCACGCCACATCGCCGCAAACGCCGCTGCGCCTGAAAGGACTTCTCCGCCCTCCTGCACATGGAACCGCGCAAGCGCGGCCTCGCGGTCGATCGGGCAGGCGGCAGCGGAATCGGCAATGTCGACAAAGGCGATGGCGCCCTTGCGATCCAGCCGCCTCATCGCGGCAATCTCACGCGAGCAGAGCGGACAGGCACCATCGTACCACACCGTCAGGCTCCGTTCCGAAAGCTGGGCACTGTCCATAGCTGCCCTATGCGCCCGCGCGATGCCTTGCGAGACCTGCCATTTGGGGAAGTATCGCGCTTGATAGGCGCATCCTATCAACCTAGGCTGGTTCCATGCACCCGCGCCAGCTCCGCTATTTCGTGACCATCGCCCGGCTGCGGCATTTTGCGAATGCCGCGCAGGAATGCGGCGTTTCGCAGCCGACGCTGTCTGCCGGGCTATCCGCTCTGGAGCGCGAGGTTGGCCATCGGTTGATCGAGCGGGACCGCCGCTTCGTGGGGCTGACGCCGCAGGGCGAGGCGATGCTGCCATGGGCCGAACAGATTCTCGGCGCGGTAGCGGGCATGACAAGCTCGGTCGCGGCACGTTCAGCATCGATTACCGGGCAATTTGCCCTTGCCGCCATCCCTGCGGCGCTGCCGCTTGCCGGCCGGTTCGGCGACACTCTGCTCGAGCGGCATCCAGGCCTCAGCCTGTCCGTGCGCTCGGCCACCTCGCGCGAGATCGAGCGGGCGTTGAACACCTTCGAATGCGATGCGGGCCTCACTTATCTCGATCACGAAACTCCGGCCAATGTGCTGACGGTGCCGCTTCACGCAGAGCGATACCTGTTCGTGACGCGCGCAGACGGCCCGCTTGGCGGTCTGACGGAAATCAAGTGGGAAGAGGCTTCTGCGCAACCGCTGTGCCTCCTGCACCAGGGGATGCAGTTCCGCCGCATACTCGACGCGCGCATGCTGGATCGCGGGCTGGCGATAACGCCCCGGGCGGTGGCGGACAGCTATGTCACGCTGTTTGACCTCGTTCGCTCCGGGGGCTTTTGCACCATCGTGCCCGATACTTACGCCAGCCTTCTGGCAGGGTTGCCGTGGGCGTGCTGCGCCGTGCTGGACGATGGCGACATACCGCGCCGCATCGGGTTGGTGGTGGTCAATCGTGTGCCCCTCAGCCCGATGGCCAGCACGGCGCTGGCCGTGGCACGCAGTCTTACCGGAGTTTGATAGAGAAGCTCTATCAAGGTTCGACTTTTTCGATTTGACCGCCGGTTTGTTTCGGACAAGATCGGAGCGCCATGGAACGATTGCCCCAGATCATCGCCGCACACGCAGGCCGGGAAGGCCCGCTGCTTCCGATCCTGCATGACGTGCAGGCCGAATATGGCCACGTTTCGGAAGAGGCGATCCGCGCCATTGCGCAGGCGCTGAACCTCAGCCGCGCCGAAGTGCAGGGGGTGGTCAGCTTCTACCATGATTTCCACGCTGATGCCGATGCGCGCCCGGTTCTGAAATTGTGCCGGGCGGAAGCGTGCCAGGCGCGTGGCGTGGAGGCGCTAGCCGCAGCCCTGCCAGCCAATGGGCGGATCAAGGTCGAGACGGTCTATTGCCTCGGTCTCTGTTCTGTCGGCCCTAACGCAATGGTTGGCAGCAAGGTCCACGCGCGGCTTGATGCGGTAAAGCTGGGTGCGCTGGTGGAGGCGCTGGCATGACCGGGGGCATGATTGTCGTGCGGATCAGCGACGATGCGCTGGCGCTGGCCTGTGGCGCAGACGAGGTGGCGGCGGCTTTTGCGGCGGCGGGTTGCACCGTGGAGCGGGTATCGTCGTGGGGAATGCACTGGCTCGAACCGCTGGCCGAGATTGACGGGCAGGGCTTCGGCCCGCTCGAACCTGGCGATGTCGCTGCGGTGTTGGCTGGAACCTCCGCGAAGGCCATCGGGCGGATAGAAGCGCATCCCTACATCGCGAGGCAGCAGCGCTTTACTTTTGCGCGAGCCGGCAAGACGCGGCCCTTGAGCCTTGACGATTACGCTGCGCATGGTGGCTGGCAGGGCCTCGCCAAGGCGCGCGAGATCGGGCCCGAGGCGACAATTGCGCAAGTAACCGAATCCGGCCTGCGCGGGCGCGGCGGCGCGGGCTTCCCGGCGGGGATCAAGTGGACGACCGTGGCCAAGGCCTCCGCTGACCGCAAATATATCGTCTGCAACGCCGACGAGGGCGACAGCGCCACCTTTGCCGACCGCATGGTGATGGAAGGCGATCCGTTCATGCTGGTCGAAGGCATGGCGATTGCGGCCCATGCCGTGGGTGCGCAGAAGGGCTACGTCTATATCCGCAGTGAATATCCGCACGCAATTGCCAAGATGGAAGCGGCAGTGCGCGCTTCGGCACATCTGGTTGCGCCGTTCGAACTGGAAGTGCGCGTAGGCGCGGGCGCCTATGTCTGTGGCGAGGAAACCTCGTTGCTGAACTCGCTTGAAGGCAAGCGCGGCGAAGTGCGCGCCAAGCCGCCGCTGCCCGCGCTCGAAGGGCTGTTCGGCAAACCGACGGTGGTCAACAACGTGCTGACGCTGGCTGCCGTACCGTGGATCCTGGCCAATGGCGCGGCAGCCTATGCGGCTGTTGGCTTCGGCCGGTCCAAGGGCACCATGCCGATCCAGATCGCGGGCAACGTCAAGCATGGCGGACTGTTCGAGGTGGGCTTCGGCATCACCTTGGGTGAACTCGTCAATGACATCGGCGGCGGCACCGCATCGGGCCGTCCGGTGCGGGCGGTGCAGGTAGGTGGGCCGCTGGGAGCCTATCACGCGCCGTCCGATTTCCACCTGCCGTTCGATTACGAAGCCTTCGCCGCCGCCGATGGCCTGATCGGCCACGCCGGAATTACGGTGTTCGACGACACTGCGGACATGAGCCGCCAGGCCCGCTTCGCCATGGAGTTCTGCGCTGCAGAATCCTGCGGCAAGTGCACACCCTGCCGCATCGGTTCGACGCGCGGCGTGGAACTGATCGACCGTATCCGCGCACGCTCCGGTCGCGTGCCGGACAAGGTCGAGGCGCTGCCGCAGATGCATAACGCGCGCAAGGTCGACCGGTCACTGGCGGACGAGATCATCCTGCTGGAAGACCTGTGCGAGACGATGAAGTTCGGCTCGCTCTGCGCTCTGGGCGGCTTCACGCCCTATCCGGTGCTTTCGGCGTTGCGCAACTTCCCCGAGGATTTCGGTGCAGACGTTTCAAAGGAAGCGGCCGAGTGATTTTGGGCGCGGTCCTTGCCGGTGGCCGGTCCACCCGCTTCGGCAGCGACAAGGCGCTGGCTGAACTTGGCGGGCGCACGCTGCTGGCGCGGGCGGTAGATGCCTTGGCGGCGCAGTGCGATGCGGTTGTGGTCGTTGGGCGGGAAGAAGCGCCTGCGCCCACGCTGCCCGATTGGCCGCACGCCGACATGGGACCACTGGGTGGGATTGCCGCAGCGCTCCACCATGCGCGCGATGCGAGCTTTGACGAAGTGCTGACCTGCTCGGTCGACAGCGTCGGGTTGGATGAAAACCTCGTGGCGCAGTTGCGCCCCGCGCCCGCCTATTGCGAAAGCCAGCCGGTGATCGGGCTTTGGCCCACCACAGTCTCGGCCTCGCTCGACGCCCTACTCACCAGCGACGCGCGCCATTCGATGCGCGCATTTGCCGAACTGGTCGGCGCACGGGCGGTGAGGTTCGACACGATTCCTGACAATATCAATACACCGGCGGACCTGATTGCCGCCGAGGAGCGATCCCATGGGTTATGAGCGCCAGGCCGATTTCGGCACCCCGGAAGTCCGCAGCGACACGGAAGTGACCTGCTTCATCGACGGGCGCGAAGTGACCGTGCCCTCCGGCACGACCGTCATGCGCGCGGCGGCGTTGACTGGCGGTTCGATCCCCAAGCTCTGCGCTACCGACAATCTCAAGCAGTTTGGTTCCTGCCGCCTGTGCCTGGTCGAAATCGACGGGATGCGCGGGACTCCCGCATCCTGCACTACACCTGTAGTCGAGGGCATGAAGGTCCACACCCAGACGCCGCGCCTGCAAAAGCTGCGCAAGGGGGTGATGGAACTCTACATCTCCGATCATCCGCTGGATTGCCTGACCTGCAGCGCGAACAACGATTGCGAATTGCAGGACCAGGCCGCTGCCGTGGGCCTGCGCGATGTGCGCTATGGCTATGAGGGCGACAACCATCTGGGCGCAATGCCCGATGTGTCGAACCCCTATTTCGATTTCGACCCATCGAAGTGCATTGTCTGCTCGCGCTGCGTGCGGGCTTGCGATGAAGTGCAGGGGACGCTGGCGCTGACCATCGACGGCCGCGGCTTTGGCAGCAAGGTTTCAGCGGGCCTGACTTCGGACAGCTTCCTCTCCTCAGAATGCGTATCGTGCGGTGCCTGCGTTCAGGCCTGCCCGACCGCGACTTTGCAGGAAAAGGCAGTGAAGGAGATCGGCAAGCCGGAGCGCGCGGTCGTCACCACCTGCGCCTATTGCGGCGTCGGCTGCACTTTCCGTGCCGAGATGCGCGGGGAGCAACTGGTGCGGATGGTGCCGTGGAAGGACGGCAAGGCCAATCGCGGGCATTCCTGCGTCAAGGGCCGCTTCGCCTGGGGCTATGCCCAGCATCAGGAGCGCATCCTTTCGCCGATGATCCGCGAGTCCATCGACCAGCCCTGGCGCGAGGTTTCGTGGGAAGAGGCGCTGACCTATGCGGCCAGCCAGATCAACCGCATTCGCGATACCTATGGCCGCAATGCGCTAGGGGGCATCACCTCGAGCCGCTGCACCAACGAGGAAACATTCCTTGTCCAGAAGCTGATCCGCGCTGGCTTCGGAACCAACAACGTCGATACCTGCGCCCGCGTGTGCCATTCGCCAACCGGCTATGGCCTGAAGACGACGTTCGGGACCTCGGCGGGCACGCAGGACTTCGACAGCGTCGAGGACAGCGACGTCATCCTCGTGATCGGCGCGAACCCGACCGACGGGCATCCGGTGTTTGCGAGCCGAATGAAGCGTCGCTTGCGGCAGGGCGCAAAGCTGATCGTGATCGACCCGCGCCGGACGGATCTGGTGCGCAGCCCCCATATCGAGGCGGACTACCACCTGCCGCTGCGGCCCGGCACCAACGTGGCGATCCTCACCGCAATCGCCCACGTCATCGTCACCGAGGGGCTGGCAAACGAAGCCTTCATCCGCGAACGCTGCGACTGGGACGAATACCAGCACTGGGCGGAATTCGTCGCGGCAGAGCGCAACAGTCCCGAGTTCCTCTCGCCAGTCATCGGTGTGGATGCGGAAGCGATCCGGGGTGCTGCGCGGCTGTTCGCCACGGGCGGCAACGGAGCGATCTACTACGGCCTCGGCGTGACCGAACACAGCCAAGGCTCCTCGACCGTCATGGCCATTGCCAACCTCGCCATGGCGACCGGCAACATCGGCCGCCGCGGCGTCGGCGTGAACCCCTTGCGCGGGCAGAACAACGTGCAGGGCGCGTGCGACATGGGTTCGTTCCCGCACGAGCTTTCCGGCTATCGCCACGTCTCGGACAAGGCCACGCGCGATCTGTTCGAAGCCGAATGGGGCGTGCCAATCGATCCCGAGCCAGGTCTGCGAATCCCCAACATGCTTGATGCGGCGACCGACGGACAGTTCAAGGCGATCTACATCCAGGGCGAAGACATCCTGCAGTCCGATCCCGATACCAAGCACGTCGCGGCGGGCTTGGCCGCGATGGAATGCGTGATCGTCCACGACCTGTTCCTCAACGAGACCGCGAACTACGCGCACGTGTTCCTGCCGGGTTCGACGTTCCTTGAAAAGAACGGCACCTTCACCAATGCCGAGCGCCGCATTCAGCCAGTGCGCAAGGTGATGGAGCCCCTCAACGGCTATGAGGACTGGCAGGTCACGCAGGAACTGGCGCGGGCCATCGGGCTCGACTGGAACTACACGCATCCTTCCGAGATCATGGACGAAATCGCCCGGCTCACGCCGACTTTTGCGGGCGTGAACTACAAGCGGCTCGATGCAGAGGGCTCGCTGCAATGGCCGGTGAACGACACGGCGCCCGACGGCTCGCCAATCATGCACATCGATGGGTTCGTGCGGGGCAAGGGCAAGTTCGTCGTCACCGACTATGTGCCGACCGACGAACGCACCGGCCCGCGCTTCCCGCTGTTGCTGACGACCGGGCGCATTCTTTCGCAGTACAACGTCGGCGCGCAGACCCGGCGGACGGCGAATACCGTGTGGCACCCGGAGGACGTTCTCGAAATTCACCCGACCGACGCCGACAACCGTGGCCTCAAGTCTGGGGACTGGGTGAAGCTGGCAAGCCGGTCTGGCGAGACGACCTTGCGCGCTCTGGTGACGGATCGCGTGGCACCGGGCGTGGTCTACACCACGTTCCACCACCCGGCGACGCAAGCGAACGTGGTCACCACCGACTATTCCGACTGGGCGACCAACTGCCCTGAATACAAGGTAACGGCAGTGCAGATCACGCCTTCCAACGGTCCAACCGACTGGCAGGAAGACTACGAGGCGCAAGCCTCGCGCTCGCGCCGGATCGTGGGCCATGACAGCGCGATGGAGCCTGCCGAATGACCGCACATACGGCGGAAAAGCTGGCCTACATGGCCAACCAGATCGCACGCAACCTGGTGCATGACGACAAGCCCGTGGCGGCAGTGGCCGACCATATCGTTTCGTTCTGGACACCGCGCATGATCGATACGCTTATCGCCCAAGGTTCTGCCGGACTCGATCCGGTGGCAGCCGAGGCCCTCGCACGGCTGGCAGACGGGCGCGTTCCAGCGCCGCAGACTCGCGCCACCGATCCGCAAGTCCATGGCTCCGATGCCGGTTGACGGCACCAGGGCCTTTCCATTTCGCGAAGAGTTCGCAGATGGCCGGAGCTCACGCGCGCTTGACAGAGCGCTGATCGAAGAGGCGCCGGTCGCGTTGGAAATCAACGGCATAGGCTATGCCGTGATGATGGCAACGCCGGTCGATCTTGAAGACTATGCCCTCGGTTTCTGCCTGTCGGAACAGTTGATTGCTTCCCCGCGCGAGTTCGCTTCGGCTCAGGCTGCGCCGGTTGACGCCGGCGGATGGATGCTGCGCGTGCAGCTTGCCGCGGAAGGCGCGGCTCCACTGCTTGAACGCGCGCGGTTGCGGCTTGCGGAAGGCAGCTGCGGGCTTTGCGGGATCGAGAGCCTTGAGCAAGTCATGCGGCCGCTGCAGCCGGTGACGGCGCGGATCGAGGTTGGGGCAGACGCAATCTTCCGCGCAGCCGCCCGGATGCGTGACCATCAGGCGCTCGGCCGCGCAACGGGCGCAGCACATGCGGCAGCGCTGTGCGATGCCGAAGGCACGATCCGCTTGGTGCGTGAGGATGTCGGTCGGCATAATGCCTTCGACAAGCTGATCGGCGCGGCAGCGCGAGAGGGCTTGGCAATGGCCGAGCATTTCGTCCTGCTCACCGCGCGCTGCAGTTTCGAGCTGGTACAGAAAGCGGTAATCGCGGGAGTCCCATTGCTCGCGACGATCTCGGCAGCGTCCACGCTGGCTTGCGAACAGGCTGCAAGTCATGGGCTCCGGCTGGTCAGCCTCGTCCGGGATGACAGTCTGCTCGAGTTGTGATTGGCCCAGGCAGCGCCGTTCCATAAGCTCTGCCTATGCAAATATTGCATATCAATACTTTTCTGGCCCCCTAGCGAAAGCTAGGTCATCTCGGTGAACGGGAGAAAGGGGATGGCGAGCGCTATGGCCGTGATGATCAGGAACGTCCGGGTTTTTGACGGCGAGGCGCTTCTTGACGGCGCAAAGTCGGTGTTCGTGCGCGACGGCAGGATCGCCGCCGTAACGGCTGCAGGCGAGGAACCTCCGCTTGACGGCACCACCACCGTGATCGACGGTTCTGGCCGCACGTTGATGCCTGGTATGGTTGAGGCGCATGCGCATTTGACGTGGGGGTCTTCGGTGGAGAAGATCTATCACCAGTTCAT
>JBEQCK010000015.1:0-32975 GCA_041639335.1 Novosphingobium sp. | reverse complement strand
GCAAGGCGCCAGATCGCAAACGGCATCAGTGCGCGGTCAAGGCACCGGTTTCCACTGCCTGGCGGGCGAAGGCGCGCAGAAGCGCCGCAATCCATGCCATGGCGAGGCTCTGCGCCTCACGCGAGTGCGCGCCGATGCCGCCATCGAGAATCACCTGCGCGACGAACGAGCCGTCCTTGAGGCGCCCGCCCGTGAAGATAGCATCACGAGGAATCAGCGCCACTGCTGCGGATTCGAACGCGCCCGAATCCGCCAGGACTCCGATCCAGTCGAACGCGGCACTGAGCCGCCCGCCTTCGTCTTCGGTTTGCGGCGAAGCGATCTCACCGAGAATCTTCTCGAACCCCTTGCGCTGTTCCGTGGGTGCGAGTTGTTCGCACCAGCGTGCCAGTGCGCTCAACCTTTCCGGATCGGTTTGACCGCCAGAAAAGCCCGCGAACCAGGCATTACCGGTTTGCTCATGCGACATCTTTGACCTTTCCCTCGCTGGCACCCGGTTAATTACTATGACTTTCGAAGGGCTATATCTATAACTTTCGTTATTCTAAGCGAAGGTTGTTCCGGTTTTTCCTTCCCCCGGGCCTTGGGAAGCGCTAATTCCCAGACACTCATGGCCGGTTAACCTGTCGGCAGCCACCCGGGGAAGGCCAAGGCCCCGCCGAAGATCAATCCACAAAAAGACGCCAGCACCCGCCACGTGAAGTTCCTCACCGCCACCGACCGCTACATTGCCCGGCTCGTGTTCGTGCCGATGCTGTCGGTGTTCGTGCTTGCCGCGTCGCTGCTGATCCTCGACAAGATGCTGAAGCTGTTCGACTTCGTGGCGACCGAGGGCGGACCGGTAAGCGTCGTTTTCAAGATGCTGGCGAACCTGCTGCCGGAATATGCCAGCCTTGCCATCCCGCTCGGCCTGATGCTGGGCATCCTGTTTGCCTTCCGCAAGCTGGCGACGAGTTCGGAACTCGACGTGATGCGCGCGGTCGGGCTGTCCTATACCCGCCTGCTGCGCGTGCCCTACATGTTCGCAATCGGGCTTGCCGCGCTCAACCTGCTGATCGTCAGCTATCTGCAGCCGCTCTCGCGCTATTACTATGAGCAGCTGCAGTTCGAACTGCGCTCGGGCGCGCTGGGCGCATCGATCAAGGTGGGCGAATTCAATTCGCTGCAGGATCGCACGGCCCTGCGCGTCGATTCGAGCCGGGACGAGGGCCGCGATTTGCGCGGGATCTTCGCTCGCCTGCAGACCTCGAACGGGCAGGTCATGGTGATCTCGGCGCGGGAAGGACGCTTCTTTGCCAACAAGGAAAGCCCGGACACGGTGATCCTGCGCCTGACCGATGGCCAGATCGTGCAGGACGGCCCCGGCATAGCGTCTCCCCGCGTGCTGACTTTCGCCAGCCACGACCTTCCGATCGACCTCCCGAGGATCGAGCAGTTCCGCCAGCGCGGTGACGCCGACCGCGAGTATTTCCTCCCCGAACTGCTGCAGATCGGCTGGAACGACCGCTATTCCGAAGAGATCCGCAACCAGTCGAAGGCGAGCCTGAACTACCGGCTGGTCGAGGTGGTGATGATGTTCCTGCTGCCGCTGCTCGCGGTGGCGCTGGCGGTGCCACCCAAGCGCTCGACCTCGGCGCTGGGCGTGTTCCTGTCGATCGTGCTGGTCGTGGCCTATCACAAGGTCAACCAGTACGGGCAGGACGTGGCCAGCCTTGGCCGGATCGATCCCGTGCTGGCCCTATGGGGACCGTTCGTGGTCTTTTCGGCCCTGATCCTGTGGATGTACTGGAAGATCGCCTACGTTCCCGGCGGCCAGCCGATTGGTGCGCTCGAAACCGGATTTGCCAAGGTTTCGCGTTCGATCCGCAAGCTGTTCGAGCGCAAGCGGCTGCGCGACGAGCCTGCCGTTGCCGAGGAAGACGCCGCCCATGCAGCTTGAATTCTTCCCTTCGCGAACCCTGGCAACCTACATTGCCAAGATGTTTGCAGTGCGCATTGTTGCCGTGCTGCTGATGCTGGTGCTGGTGCTGCAGATGCTCGACCTGCTGAGCGAAAGCGGCAAGGTGCTGGCGGCGCCGGGCAATGGGCAGGGCGAGCTGCTGACCTACGTCTCGTTGCGCATGCCGCAACTGATCAGCCGGTTCCTGCCCTATTCCGTGCTGCTGGCCACGATCATCACGCTGATGACGCTGAACCAGAACAGCGAGGTCATCGCGATGAAGGCTGCGGGGTTGTCCGCGCATCAGGTGCTGGCGCCACTATTTCTCGTTGCGGCGGTCACCTCTGCCGTGACCTTCGGTTTCAACGAACGCATTGTCACGCGGTCGACCGCCACGCTAAAAGTCTGGCAGAACGTGGAATACGGGCCCATTCCGCAGGAATCGGCGATCAAATCCAATGTCTGGCTGCAGGACGGCCCGAACATCCTCTTCGCTCGCTCGGTTGCCGGCGAAGGCAAGTCGATGCGGATGGATGGGGTCAGCTGGTATCGCCGCGATCCAACCGGCATGGTGACCGAAATCGTCACTTCGCCCTCGGCAGCCTATGCCAATCCCGGCTGGAAGTTCCGCGATCCCGTGGTGTTCGATGTGCAGAGCGCCCGCAAGACGCCGATCGGCCGCGATGAGGTTTTCGCCAAGACGGTGGAGCCGGTTCAGGTCACAATCAGCCGGGTCGATGCCGATGCGGAATCGCTGACACAGCTATCGGGTTCGCTCGCCGCGATCCGCGAGGCAGGCTTCCGCACCACCGAGCTTGACGGCAAGTGGTGGCACAAGCTTTCGGGGCCGCTTTCAGCGCTGCTCATGCCTTTGCTTGGTGCCGTGGCAGCATTCGGCCTGGCCCGATCTGGACACCTCTTCGTGCGCGCGGTGATCGGCATGGCACTGGGCTTTGCCTACTTCGTGTTCGATAACGCGGCACTGGCCATGGGCAATTTCGGCGCGTACCCGCCGCTGCTGGCCGCGTGGGCGCCCTTCGTCCTGTTCTTCCTCATCGGTGAGACGGTGCTGATCCGCACCGAGGAATAGACCTTAAAATTAGATATTGCTAATTTTCGAAACAGCTAATATATGGGGGCCATGACGCTTCCAACCATCACCCCTGCACAAGCCAAGGCGCTGCTCGACGAGGGCGCCCGGCTCATCGACATCCGCGACGCCGACGAACATCGCCGACAAAGCATTCCCGGCGCGGCCAACATGCCGCTTTCGGCGCTGGAACCGGTATCAGGCCACCCCGCGGTGATCTGGCATTGCCGTTCAGGCATGCGCACCGGAGCCAATGCCGACCGGCTCGCCGCCGCGTCCGGCTGTCCCGGCTACCTTCTCGAAGGTGGCATTGACGGCTGGCGCTCCGCCGGTCTGCCTGTGAAGACTGACGCCAAGGCACCCCTCGAGATCATGCGGCAGGTCCAGATGATCGCCGGGCTGCTTATCCTGGCGGGCGTGGTGCTGTCGCTCACCGTGGCGCAGGGCTTTGTCGCGCTTTCTGCGTTCGTCGGGGCGGGCCTGTTCATGGCCGGGGCAACCGGCTGGTGCGGCATGGCCAAGCTGCTTGGCCTGATGCCGTGGAACCGCCGCGCCGCCTGAGGCAGCGCGGCCTTTCCCATCAGCGCGGCATCATCGTGCTGCGCGCCAGCCTGCCGACGAGCGGCAGCAGGCCGTTGTAGTTGCCCTTCTCATACGTCGAGCCTGTGCCGAGGTGCGCCACGATCCGGCGGTGCGCTTCGGCCAGCGAGTGATAGGGCATCGAGGGCAGCAAGTGATGCAGCGCGTGGTAGCGCAGGCCGACCGGCGCCCACAGCGGCGCAAGCCAGGCAGGCGGCGGCACGTTGACTGAATCGAGGTACTGCCCAGTCACGGTCATCGCCTCGCCCTCGTTCTCCCACAGATGGGCAACCAGCGTACGGATCTGGTTGAGCAACGCGGTGAGGGAAATTACCGCTATACCGATCAACAGCGGACGCCACGAATGCGTGGCGCTCCACCACAAGACGAACAGCGCCCAGGCCGATGCACCCAGTTCCTGCCAGAACACCTGCCGCGCGAATTCGCCTTCAGGGGGACGGCGGCGGAATTCCGGGTTGATCGAGAGCGCCGAGGCACGCTCCCAGACCAGGCGGCGCAGTGGCGGGATGACCGCACCCAGCGGCACAAGGATCGCCGAGCGGATCAGCAGGCCGATCGGCAGCAACAGGGCAACCATTGCGAACAGCGGCAACGACCACGGCTTCATCAGTGCAAGCGGCAGGTATTCAGGGTCCTCCACCGTGCCATAGCGCGTGCGCGCATGATGCAGCGTGTGGACCCCTTCGTACATGAGCGAGGGCGTCAGCATCGGGATGCCGACCAGCAGGTTCCACGCAAAGCGGAAGCCCGGCAACGCATTCTTGTGGATGTGGGTGAGTTCGTGAATGAACAGCAACGCGCGGTAGAGCGCGAGCGCGGCGACCACGCCGGAAAGCGCGGCAGCCAGCGGGTTGCCGATCAGGATGGCGCCGACCAGCGCGGCATAGCCAAGCGCGGCTGACCCCAGCATGTCGGGCCAGTAGATATCGGGCCGCGCGGTCGCGATGTCGCGCGTCAGTTCGACGGCGGAGCGGAGCATTTCCTTGTCATCGGGCGTGCCAGCCAGGCCGCGGGGAAGCTTGGGAGCTTCGACACCGGCAGCAGCCACGTCGCGGGGAGTTTCAAGCGTATCGGTCGCAATCATGCCACAAATTCCAGTATGACCCGTATCTGCCGGCTCAGGCCGGCTTTTTGCACCAAGCAATAGCCTCTGGGCGTCCCCACACCGCGCCCTGCGGCTTGACAATGCGCCGGTCGGGACCGCAGTCCCATCGGCGACGACCCCATATCCGCAAACAAAGGCAAGATCGTGGCTCAAGGCGAAGTAATCATCACACCGGTTTCCGGCAAGGCTGACCGAAAGGCCTTCGTCGACCTCGCATATCGCCTCAATGCCAATGATCCGAACTGGGTGCCGCCGCTGCGGATGGAAGCCGAAGAGCTGATCACGCCCGGCAAGAACCCATTCTTCGAACATGCCGACGTGCAGCTTTTCCTCGCTCGCCGGGGCAACGCGGTGGTGGGCCGCATCTCCGCCCACATCGATCATCTGGCTATCGCCATGGACCCCAAACAGGGCATGGGCCCGGGCACCGGGAACTGGGGCCTCCTCGAAGCCGAGGACGAAGCCGTCGCACAGGCACTGATCGGCCGCGCCGAAGGCTGGATGCGCGAAAAGGGCATGACCCGCGTGCTAGCCCCCTTGTCGATGTCGATCTGGGAAGAGCCGGGCCAGCTGACTTCGGGCTTTGACCATCCGCCGACGGTGATGATGGGCCACCAGCCAAAGCGCTATGACGATTATATCAAGGCCTTGGGCTATCAGCCGGCCAAGACGCTCAACACCTACGAGCTCGACATCACCAAGGGCTTTCCGCCGCTGATCCAGCGCATCGTACAGTCGGGCGAGAAGAACGCCAAGATCCGCATTCGCAATGTCGACAAGTCGAATTTCGATGCAGAAGCGGCGCTGATCCTCGACATCCTCAACGATGCCTGGTCGGACAACTGGGGTTTTGTCCCGTTTACCGACACGGAGATCAAGTACGCCGGCAAGAAGTTCAAGCCGATCGTGCGCGAAGACCTGATCATGATCGCCGAGTACGAAGGCGAGCCGGTGGCCTTCATGATGACGCTGCCCGATCTCAACGAGGTGCTCAAGCCGATGGGCGGCAAGCTGTTCCCGTTCAACTGGGCCAAGCTGCTGCTGTGGCTGCGCAAGCCGCGCGTGCGCACGATGCGCGTCCCGTTGATGGGCGTGCGCAAGCGCCTGCAGGCCTCGCGCCTGGCGAGCCAGCTGGCCTTCATGATGATCGAGGCGATCCGCCTCAACTCGGTGCGCGACTATGGCGCCTCGCGCGGGGAGATCGGCTGGATCCTCGATGACAACCAGGGGATGAACGCCATTGCCGAGGCAATCGACAGCCACGTCAACAAGACTTACGTGATCTACGACAAGCCACTGGCCTGATTGCGCCCGTCGGCGCATCACGCAGGACAATCGGGAGGAACGCCGTCCAGACCATGGCGTTCTGGTAGACAGGCCATTCAGGGGTGCAAGCAACAGTGCCGACAACAGCGCAGGGAAAAGGCACACGAGGTCGTCGCAGGCCTTTGCGTGCACTGGGGCCGGCGCTGATCGTCGAGGATGATGGCCTCGTCGCCCTGGACATTGCCGAAGCCCTGACCGAGGCCGGGGCCAGATCGGTCACCACTTGCGCCAGCGTTGCCGAGGCCATGGCCGAACTCGAAAAAGCGGTCCCGGCCCTGATGGTGCTGGATGTGCACCTTGCGGACCGGGATGACGGTTGGGCGCTTGCGGAACTGGCGACGCAGCTTGGCGAAAGTCCGCCGTTGATCCTGTTCACCACGGCTACGCCCGCAGCGATACCCGCCACTGCGGCAGGATTGGGCAAGGTCCTGCCGAAGCCATTCTGCACCGACGCCTTGATCGCGATGATCGAGAAGGAACGCTCGTCCGGCCTGTTCGGGCGCCTTCGTCAGGCACTTTCGGGGCAGTCGAGCCAACCAGGCGGCACAACTTCCGCTGTTCCCCCAATGATCCTGAAACAAAAGCCCCGGCCGCGCGGGGAGCGCAGCCGGGGTCGATCAGCCAAAAAAGGTCCCCGACGTTTCCATCGGGGACCTTTCGGGATCGTATCACCAGCCGCTTGGACGGGAGGGGGGGTCTCGGCGGTGACATACCCTAAACGAGCATCCTGAAAGGCGGTTCCAAGCTCTCGAAAAAATTTTTATCCTTTTAAAACAAGGATTAGATATAGGGTCGCGAAGAAAATGTGCCGCCATCGATCTTTGCGTAGGCTTTTGCCGCGGCGATATCGGGAACGCTGATGGTCGAAAGCGTCCAATCGACCAGCCCCATGCGCCTCAGGGTTTGCAAGGTGCGGTTGGTGTGAACCAGCGACAGTCCCAGCATGTCGGCAATTTGCCCCTGAGTGACGGTCAGCGTCAGGACGCCGCCGGGCGCAATGCCGGTATCGATGCCGCGCTGGACCAGGAACACTGCCAGTGCTGCCATCCGCTCGCGCGCATTGCGCTGGCCCAGCGAGACCAGGTGTTCCTCGAGCGCGGCCTCCTCGTGGGCGGCGAGCCAGGTCAGATCGAATGAAAGCTTGGGCTGCTGGGCAACAAGATCGAAGAACTTCTCGCGCACGAATGTGCACAAGGTGGCATTGGTCAGCGCCTCGACCGTGTGGCTCATCTCGGCATCGAGTGCGGCCTGCAGGCCAACGAAGTCACCCGGAAACATGAAGTTGATAATCTGGCGCCGGCCGTCCTCGAGCAAGCGGGTCCGCATCAGAACCCCCGAGAGCACGGTATAGAGGAACGTCGGCCGCGTTCCTTGCGCAAAAACCTGTTCGCCACGGGTGAAGCGCATTTCGCCATGTCGGAACGCGGCAATCCAGTTGCGGACATCCGGCGGGGGCTGGTGCAGCGCGTCGCATTCCGCCAGCGGGCAAGCCAGACACGGCTGTCCTCCGTTCAGCACCAGGTACCCCCCTCCACCACTCTGATCCTGCACCACTCTGCCGACGTCTTGCCCGGCGCTGTAGTCTGCATCGTCCCTGCCCATATCGACGCCTTTCATCACCTGTTCGCCGGAACTGCTATGTCAAAAGACAGGGTTTGTTCCCGTGATGTGCCCTAGGGTTCCCGGATGGAACCGAAAAACGATACTGCCCTCCGATACGGGCAAGATCTTGTCCTCGTTGTCGAAGACAGCCTTCTGGTCGCAATGGCGATTGAGGATTCCTTGATGGAACGGGGACTTAAGGTAGCTGTCGCCTCGACGATCGAAACGGCAACGAGCCTTGTTGGAAGGGGCATGCCAGCAGTGGCGCTGCTCGATCTGCAACTTCCCGACGGCAACTCGCTCGATCTCGCTTCGCGCCTGTATGAGGCAGGCTGCGCGGTAGCGATCACTTCCGGGCTGGATTCCGGATCGGTGCCCGACAGCCACGGCTTTGCCATACAGTTCCGCAAACCCACATCGCCGGACCTTCTTGCCGACTGGGTCGTTGCCACATTGCAGCAGCTACCTGCCTCACAGGCGGGATAACGTAATTTTCCTCTTGTTCCCGATCGGGAACCGGATGACGTTATGGTGCGTTTGAGCGCACGTTACTATCCGGGAAGGGGTACGAATGACTCTGGGTGCCAAGGTTGCCAATCAACTCCCTTATCTGCGCCGTTACGCACGCGCGTTGACGGGAAGCCAGAGCGCGGGCGATTCGTTCGTGCGCGCAACTCTGGAAGCGGCGCTTGCTGACGAATCCCTGCGTGCGATGATCGGCGAAGGCCGTCCGCAGCTCTATCATGCGTTCAACCGCGTGTGGTCGACGGCCTATGTCGACACAGTGGATCGTTCGAGCAGCTTGCTCGGCGATCATGAAGCCGCCGCGCAGGAGCGGCTTGCGGCCATGACTCCGGCAAACCGCCAGGCGCTGCTGCTGACCACGCTGGAAGACTTCAGCATCGAGGAAGCAGCCTTCATCATGGGCCGCGAGCCGGCGGACGTCGAACTTCTCGTGCAGGATGCCGTTGCCGAGATCGACCGCGAATCCGCAACGTCGGTGCTCATCATCGAAGACGAACCGCTCATCTCGATGCAGCTTGAGGATCTCGTCCGCTCGCTCGGCCACGATGTCTGCGGCATGGCGGCAACGCGGACCCAGGCAGTGGAGATTGTCCAGCGCGAACAGCCGGGACTGGTGCTGGCCGACATCCAGCTGGCTGATGGCAGTTCCGGGCTTGATGCCGTGGACGACATCCTGCGCATCGGTTCGGTCCCGGTCATCTTCATCACCGCCTATCCCGAGCGTCTGCTTACCGGCGACCGCCCGGAGCCGACCTACCTCATCACCAAGCCATTCCAGGAACAGACAGTGCGCACCGCGATCAGCCAGGCGCTGTTCTTCGGGTCAAGTCGCCCGTTGTAAAAGGCTTCAGGCTGGCAATGACATGAAAGGGCGCGGTGTCAGCCGCGCCCTTGTCGTATGGTGAAATCGCCGCGCCGCCTGACAGGAATAAGCAGGCTGCAGCGCACGCCTTCGGCCTCGAACTTCAGATCGACCGGGTTGCGCAATTCGTGTGCGACGATCTTTTCTACCAGTTCTGTGCCGAAACCGCGCTTGCGGCGGACAGTGGTATCGATGGGAGGGCCGCCGCGTTCGACCCATTCGATGCGCGCGAGGTTTTCGCCAGCCATGTCCCATGTAACTGACACTTGTCCTGTCTCGACGCTTAACGCTCCGTACTTTGCCGCGTTGGTCGCCAGTTCGTGAATGGCCAGCCCCAGCGACAAGGCATCGTTCGGCGCGAGCTCCACATCCGGACCGGCAATTTCGAGATGTCGCTGCACGTCTTGCGCATAGGGCGCCAATTCGGCCCTCACGACAGCCATGACCGGAGTCGTTCCCCAATCGGATTGGGTCAGCAGATCGTGCGTGGCGGAAAGCGCGCGGATGCGCATTTCCAGGCTGTCGGCAAATTCCGGCAGGCTCGTGGCACGGCGGCGTGTCAACGAGATGATCGACAGCACATTGGCCAGAGTGTTCTTGACGCGGTGGTTAAGCTCGCGCGTCAACGAGTTGCGGATCGAAGACTGCTGCTCGAACCAGGCCAAGGCGATGCGGTCTTCCACGGCCTGCTGGGTCAGCAGGCGGGCGAGGACCAGAAGCAGGGTGGCGACAAGCAGGCCGAACAGCAGCGACATGACCGACATGATCGACAGCATCGGCGTTGTCGGTGCCTCTATCTCTAGAACGAAGCGATGCCCGGCTATGTCTAGCGCTTGGCGAATGATGCGTCCGGATGCGCCAACCGGCGCCACCTCGGCCATGAGCCTTTTGCCGGATGCGTCTTCATCGAACAACCGCACGCCAGCCCCGCCCAAGTGGTTTGTATCAATGGACGATTCGAGGAAACGCTGGGCATTGTAGGGAGAATACACGTAGCCGCGCAGCGTGCGGGGACTGGGATCGCTGTTGAGCGTGTAGACCGGCATGTAGACGAGGAACCCCGGCTGGCGTGCCTCCTGGCCTTCCTGCTGGAGCACCACCGCACCCGAAGCGGTTGGTTGACCGGTGTGTTCAGCTGATTTCATCGCTGCACGCCGCACGGGTTCGGAAAACATGTCAAAGCCGATCGCACGCCGGTTGCGCGCGGTATTCGGCTCAAGATACATGACCGGGACCACGAACGGACGCTCCGCATCGGGCGCGGGCCGAATCGCGAAATCCGGCACTCCTCCGCTCTGCATGATCGCCTCGACCGTCGGGATGTCCGCACGGTTGACCTTCATCGCCCAGCCGATCCCTTCAGAGCCGACGTATCGGCCATCAAGATGTAATTGGCGGATGA
The DNA here is from genome assembly GCA_041639335.1 of Novosphingobium sp. Taxonomy (GTDB): domain Bacteria; phylum Pseudomonadota; class Alphaproteobacteria; order Sphingomonadales; family Sphingomonadaceae; genus Novosphingobium. The sequence goes on along the minus strand of JBEQCK010000015.1, from coordinate 22,524 downwards.
ACGTGCGGAACAAGGGCGCCTCGACCATCTGCTGTGTCGCAAACAGCGCGGCACTCGAACGCAGATAGGCAGCATTGGCGTTGGACCGCCGCTCCAGCCCGGAGGCGACGGATTGTGCCAATTGCGCCGTGGTAGCGGTCTGGCGACGATCTTCGGCGGTTTCGATAGCGGCGACGCTGAGGACCGTGACCGCCATGGTCAGGCCGAAAATGCCGACGGGTACGGCGCGGGGGAAACGCTCGTACCATCTGGGCGTCAGCTTCTTCTGGGCAAGCAATTTCTCCACCGCGCGCCCGTTTTCCCTTCCATTGCAGGTTTCACCAAAAAACCCGCTTCCCCCGGTATGCTCAACCGCCCGCAAAGCGAAATGATCGCTGCAAGCATCAGGTCGGGAACCGACAGGAGCGAATATCGTTCCTCATCAAAACCTCGTATCGCGCTTTGCCGTTTACCTTGATCGCTTTCTGATGAATGCATTTCAATGGACGGGCGCGATGCACTCACAAATGCGCATCTGCCGCGCCGTTGCGGTCACATTTTGGATTTTTCCCTGGAGGGGGAGGCGTTGACAGAGCGAATGTCGAAAGAACAACCAATGAATCCGGGTCAGCAGCGCCGCAAGGGCGGAAAATCGCGGCCGCCTGAATGGGCAGATGGGCTCAAACGCCTTTACGATTCCGTGCTCGATGAACCTCTCCCCGACACGTTTGCCGATCTGCTGAACAAGCTGGACGATCCGTCCAATGGCTGAAGCTGATCCGCAGGCTGCCGGTGCTGACATCGACAAAACGCCTCGCCCCGCCAGCGACCCCGTAACGTTCAAGCGTGAACTCACCGGCGTCATCCCCCACCTACGCGCATTCGCTCGCGGTCTTTGCGGCAGACCGGACTTGGCTGACGATCTCGTGCAGGAAACGCTGCTCAAGGCCTGGGCCGCGCAGGAGCGGTTCGAGCCGGGTACGTCGATGCGTGCGTGGACTTTCGTGATCCTTCGCAATGCTTACCTGACCGACATGCGCCGGAACCGCTTCCGCGCCGACTATGATGAAACCGTGGCGGAGCGGATTCTTGTTGCCCCCGCCGCGCAGGAAGGTCCGATGCATCTTTCGGACATGCATCGCGCCTTGCTCACGCTTCCGCCAGAACGGCGCGAGGCCCTGCTGCTGGTGGGCGCAGGCGGCTTCAGTTACGAAGAAGCCGCGCAGATTTGCGGCTGCGCCGTTGGTACGATCAAGAGCCGTGTCGGCCGTGCCCGCGCAGCACTGTCGCAAATGATCGAGAACGGGCAGATCCCGCGACGCAGCACCGACGATGCCGTGGCTCACTCGGCCATCATGAGAGAGCTGGATCAAACCGTTCACGCCGGCAGCCAGTCCTGAGGGATTGCTGCTCTGCTGCAGCGGCAACACTGTCCTGCAAATTCACGCGACACCGGCCAAGGCTATTGATCGAGGCCTGACAACGGTGGATGGAGCATTGAAACCTCCGTCAGGCCCATTTGCGTGAATCAGCCACCGTCAGAAATGCTGGAAAGTCCGCTGGACGTCGACGATCCGGCAGACCGCCGTGCGCGGCTGCAATCGGCGATTGTGCTTTTGCTGGGGCTGGGGCTGTTCCTAGCATTGCCGTTCGTGCTGTCGATCGGATCGGTGGTGTTCCTGCCTCCGGTGACGGCGATGATCTTCACGATCGTCATGTCCCCGCTGGCGGACCGACTGACCCGTCTGGGCCTGCCGAACATGCTGGCCTCCTTCATCGCGATCTGTGCGCTGATTGCTGTCGTATTGATGGCGCTGCTCCTGATCCTGCAGCCCGCCTTCGTGATGGTGGATCAGGTGCCGACCCTTGCGCGGCAGGTTGCCGGAAGGTTTGCCGAGCTTCGCGGAAACCTTTCATGGATCGCCGATGTGAACCGCCAGCTTGCCCGGATCACCGGGCATTCGGCCACGCGCGAAGTGGTGGTTGCCAGCCCTTCGGTCATCGAACAGGTGGCTTTTGCCACGCCAAGCGTCATCCTGGAAACGCTGCTTACCCTGCTGATGACCTTCTTCATGATCGAATCGCGCATTCGCATGAAACGGCGCATCCTGCTGGATCGCCACACCTTCAACGCCTCTGTCCGCCTCGCACGGGTCTTGCGCGACGTGCAGGAGCGCGTGGCGAGCTACATCCTCACCGTGGCGCAGGTGAATTTTGGCGTGGGCGTTGTCGTGGCGCTGGGTGCCTGGGGCTTTGGCCTCGCCGCGCCAGTCATGTGGGGCGGCCTCGCCTTCGTGCTCAATTTCCTGCCCTACTTGGGGCCGCTGGTCATGATGGGGCTGCTGGCTCTGGTGGGGCTCGGTACGGCCAGCAGCGTGGCGGTTGGTCTGCTGCCGGTGCTTGCCTACCTCGCGCTCCACGCTATCGAATCGAACGTCCTGACCCCGTCGATCCTCGGCGCGCGCTTCACGCTCAATCCTGTCGCGATCCTGCTGTCGATCAGCTACTTTTCGTGGATCTGGGGCGTGCTCGGCGCGCTGCTATCGGTCCCGATCCTGCTGACCATCGCCGCGCTGCTCGATCATATCGGCAGGCCGAACCTGGTGGGCTTCCTGTTTGGCGAAGCTCTGTTCGAACCTGCCCGCCTCTCCGGCATGGATGAGAACGGGCAGGCTGAAGCGGATCAGTACCAGCCGGATCAGGCCGGATAGGTCCAGGTGCCGTCGCGGCCGAGGTTCTCGGCGGCAAACTCCCAGTTCAGGTGCTTTTCGATCACGGCCTTGAGATATTCAGGGCGCAGGTTCTTGTGGTCGAGGTAGTAGGCGTGCTCCCAAAGGTCGATCACCAGCAGCGGCTTGGCATCGCCGGTAGCAAAGGTCGCAGCGTCATGCGTCTGCTCGACCGTCAGCTTGTCACCGCGTGCGACGAGCCAGACCCAGCCTGACGCGAAGTGCGCCGCACCCTGTGCGCTGAGTTCCTCGCGCAGGCGATCGAGCGAGCCGAAGCTGCCTTCGATTGCCGCCGCCAGATCGCCGGTCGGCTCCGATGAAGCAGGGGTCAGGCTGTTCCAGTAGAACGCATGGTTCCAGCTCTGCGCGGCGTTGTTGAACAGGCCCTTGTCGCCCTTTGCCTCGGCAGCAGCGACGATTTCCTCAAGGCTCTTGTCCGCCAGGTCCGTGCCCTCGATCGCGGCGTTGGTCTTGTCGACGTAGGCCTTGTGGTGCTTGCCGTGGTGGGTCTGCAGCGTGGTTGCCGAGATGCTCGGCTCAAGTGCGGTGTCGGCATAGGGAAGCGGGGGAAGTGTAATCGCCATGATAGTCAACGTCCTTGCTTGGAAATCTGCGTCGCAGACCAACGCGCGAGGTAGTCGTTGGTTGCGGCGTCGTCCCGCCTCAAGACCGTTGAAATTATTGAAACAGCAGTTGCACTTAACGCGCAGGTTCACCGTGTGCGCGGTCAACCGCGGCAGTCACCGCAACGTCCATGGTCACGTTGCCTAGCGTGCGCATGAGGTCGGGCAGGACTTCCACGGCGACGAGGATGGCAAGCGGCTCCACCGGTATGCCCATGGCAATGGAGATGGGGCCGATCGAGGTCACGAAGCTGATCGCGCCGGGCAGGCTGACCGCACCCAGTGTCGTCAGCGTCGCGACTACAAAGCCGGCAACCAGCATCGAAGGCGTGATCGGCATGCCGAACCAGTGCGCGACGTAGATCGCCACGGCGAAGTTCATCGCCGGCCCGGTCGCGCGGAACAGCGCCACGGCAAGGGGCATCACCAGATCCGATGTCTGGTCCCGCACGCCAAGCTTGCGGCAGACCGTCAGCATTGCGGGAAGCGTTGCCAGAGAGGACTGGGTCGACAACGCCAGAGCCTGCGCCGGCAGGACAGCGCGCGCGAATTCCCCCAGCCGCAGACGCGCACCGAACACGGCAACGGCATAGGCGGCAAGGAAGATCACCGTGCCGGCCGATGTCACCACCAGAACGTAGTGCGCCAGCGCGCCGATGGCCGAAGTCCCGCTTTGCGCTGCAACCGAAAGGCTGAGGCAGAACACGCCGATGGGGGCCGCAAGCAGCACCCAGCCGATCACCACCAGCATCGCGTTGGCCACAGCCTCGAAGAACGTCGCCAGCGAGCGGCGCTGCGTTTCGGCAAGGCGCGTGGCGGCAAGGCCGAATACGGCGGTAAAAAGAATGACCGGCAGGATCTGGTCGGTGGCGGCCGATTGCAGCACATTGGTCGGCACGAGCGATTGCAGGAACGCGCCGAAGCCGGGCACGGTCGCCTTGTCGTGGATCTGCGCAACGCTGGCCCGCAAGGCTGCTGCGGCGGCGGTCGGCATCGGGAAGACCGAAAGGATCGCCGGGATCAGCAGTGCCGCCATGGCGCTGCCGCCTGCAAGGATCGTGAAGAAGAACAGCAAGGCCCGCCTTGCCAGCGCCCCCGCACGGGCTGCCGCCACCGTCTGCGCGATGCCCGTAAACAGCAGCGAAACCACCAGCGGCACGATTGTCGCGCGCAAGGCGTTGAGCCACAATGTGCCGACGGGTTGCGCCACGACCAGCACGGGATCGAGCAGTCCCGGGTCGAGAAAGGCCAGTGCAAGGCCCAGCACAAGCCCGCCGACAAGCGCGGCAAAGATCCAGCCGGCGCGGATCGTCGGGATCGGCGGTTGCGTGATGGACGAATTTTCAGAAGGCGGTAAGGTCATCTTGAGACAACTCTAGCTAGGTTGCACGGCAAGGCAACGCATGCCGCCCGGGATCGGGCGCACGAAAAAGAGGGAAACGCCGTTTCATGGCACGCAAGTTCTTCGGCACCGACGGTATCCGGGGCCGGACCAACGCCGGAGTGATGACCGCCGCGACCGCAATGAAGGTCGGGCAAGCCGCCGGCACATACTTCCAGCGAGGCGACCACCGCCATCGTGTCGTGATCGGCAAGGACACGCGCCTTTCCGGCTACATGATGGAAAGCGCGATGGTCGCCGGGTTCACTTCGGTCGGCATGGACGTCGTGCTGCTCGGCCCGATGCCGACGCCCGCGGTCGCCATGCTCACCCGCTCCATGCGCGCCGACCTTGGCGTGATGATCTCGGCCAGCCACAACCCGTTCGAGGACAACGGCATCAAGCTGTTCGGCCCCGACGGCTTCAAGCTTTCGGATGATGCCGAACTGGCGATCGAGGCCATGCTGGCGCAGGACCTTGCGCTGGCCGACGCCACGCAAGTCGGCCGGGCCCGCCGTATCGAGGACGCACGCGGACGCTATATTCACGCGGTCAAGGCCAGCCTGCCCGACAACGTCCGCCTCGATGGCCTGCGCATCGTGATCGATTGCGCGAACGGAGCGGCCTACCACGTCACGCCCTCGGCGTTGTGGGAACTCGGCGCCGAAGTCATCGCCATGGGTGTCGAGCCCAACGGCAAGAACATCAATGCCGGCGTCGGCTCCACCCATCTCGACGCGATCAAGGCAAAGGTCCGCGAAGTTCGCGCCGACATCGGCATTGCCCTCGATGGCGACGCCGACCGCCTGATCGTGGTCGACGAGAAAAGCCAGACGGTCGACGGCGACCAGATCATGGCGCTGATCGGCACCCAGCTCGCCGCGCGTGGAGAGCTGCGCGGCGGCGGCGTCGTCGCCACCGTCATGTCCAACCTCGGCCTCGAACGCTGCCTCGGCGGCAAGGGCCTGACGCTCGAGCGCACCGCAGTGGGAGACCGCTACGTGCTCGAACGCATGCGTGAAGGCGGCTTCAATGTCGGCGGAGAACAGTCCGGCCACATGATCCTGACCGACCACGCCACGACCGGTGACGGCACAGTTGCCGCGCTGCAAGTGCTGGCGGCGCTGGTGGAAAGCGGCAAGCCTGCCAGCGAATTGCTGCACCAGTTCGATCCGGTCCCGCAATTGCTCAAGAACGTGCGCTTTGCCGGCGGCAAGCCGCTGGATGACAAGACGGTCAAGCAAGCGATCGCCGATGCCGAAGCCCGCCTGCTCGGCAAGGGCCGCCTCGTCATCCGCCCGTCCGGCACCGAACCAGTCATCCGCGTCATGGCCGAGGGGGATGACGCCGGCGAAGTCGAAGCCGTGGTCGACCAGATCTGCGACGCCGTCAGGAAGGCTGCCTGATGCTGGAAATGCGCCCCGATTGCGAACGCTGTGGCACGGATCTTCCCGCCGAAGCGCCCGGCGCCTTCATCTGCTCGTTCGAATGCACGTGGTGCGCGCAATGCGCCGAGGAGCTTGACGATCGCTGCCCCAACTGCGGCGGCGAACTGATGGACCGTCCGACGCGGGCCAAGGCGCTCCACGCAAAGCATCCTCCCTCGACGGAGCGCAAGTTTCAGGGATGAGGCCGCCGCGCGTCCTGTCGATCGCCGGCTCGGACTCCGGCGGCGGTGCCGGCATCCAGGCCGATATCAAGACGATCACCATGCTTGGCGGCTACGCGATGACCGCCATCTGCGCGCTGACCGCGCAGGATACGACCGGCGTCCATGCTGTCGTCCCCGTTGATCCCGCCATCGTCGCCGCGCAGATCGATGCCTGCGTGAACGATCTCGGCGTCGATGCCGTCAAGATCGGCATGCTCGGCTCGCCCGAGATCGCCGACGTGGTGGCAGACCTGCTTGAACGCCTGTCCGTACCCATCGTGTTCGACCCGGTGATGATTGCCACCAGCGGTGCGGCGCTGGCCGATGCCGCAACGATCGCGGCTTTTGAACGCCTGATGGCCCTTGCCACGCTGACCACGCCCAACGTCCCCGAACTCGCAGCGCTCGGTGGTGATGCCGCGATGCAGGCGCGGGGCATTGCCTATATCGCCAAGGGCGGTGACGCCGAGGGCCCCGAAGTGATCGACCGCCTGGTCATGCCTGGCCAGCCCGAGCGCGTCTGGACCGCGCCGCGAATCGAAACGCGCCACACCCACGGCACCGGCTGCACGATGTCGAGCGCCATTGCCACGCTGCTTGCCAGCGGTGCCTCGCTTGAAGAAGCGGTAGAGGACGCGCGCGAGTTCGTCCGCGCTGCCTTGCTTGCCGCGCCCGGCTTCGGGGCGGGCCACGGCCCGCTGGGCCATCAGGCGGTGCGCTGATCCCAGTCCTCGCGGGTGAGCGCGAAGTAGACGCTGTCGCACCACTCCTCGCCAACCAGCCACGTCCGCGCGGCGCGGTGGGTCTCGGCGAAACCGAGCCGTTCGAGCAGCCGGATGGAAGCCTTGTTGCGCGGATCGACGTCGGCAAGGATGCGCGGCAGGTGATGGACGGTAAAGCCGCGCGCGATCACCGCGCCCACCGCCTCGCGCGCGAAGCCCTGACCCCAGACTTCCGGGTCGAACATGTAGCCGAGGTCGGGAAAACGGTAGAACCCCGCCTTGCCGATGACCCGGCCCTCATGTTCGACGATGAAGTCCTCGCCCTCGAGCGCCGGAATTTCGGCCATGTTGCCAAGCCATTCCGCCGTCACCGCCGCATTGTCGTGCGGCGGAGTGGACCAATAGGCCATGGCGCGCGGCTGGCGCATGATGCCGTGCATCGCCGCAAGATCCTCCTGCGGGCGCACGGATCGCAACAGCAGCCGCGCGGTCTGGATCATCGGATCAGCAGTCCAGATCGTAGAACTTGACGATGTGGCCCCACGCTTCCTCGGCCGTCTCCACCGGAGTGAACAGCTCGAGATCCTCGAAGTTGATCACTCCCTCTTCGGCCAGCGCGCGGAAGTTCACCACGCGGTTCCAGTAGTCACCGCCGAACAGCAGGATCGGGATCGGCTTCATCTTGCCGGTCTGGATCAGGGTCAGCAGCTCGAAGAATTCGTCAAAGGTGCCGAACCCGCCGGGGAACACCGCCACCGCCCGTGCGCGCAGCAGGAAATGCATCTTCCTCAGCGCGAAGTAGTGGAACTGGAACGACAGGTGCGGGGTGACATAGCCGTTAGGTGCCTGCTCATGCGGCAGGACGATGTTCAGGCCGATTGATTCGGCGCCAGCATCCTGCGCCCCGCGATTGGCTGCCTCCATGATCGAAGGCCCGCCGCCCGAGCAGATCACGAACTGGCGCTTGCCGTCTTCCACCAGCCCGCACTTGCTGGCGGTGAAGGCCAGCTTGCGCGCTTCCTCGTAATACTTGGCCTTGGCGACGAGGCTCTCGATCACCGCATGGCGCTCAGGCGTGGTGGCAGTCGAAAGAGCCGCCTCGGCCATCTCGGGCGAAGGAATGCGGGCAGAGCCATAGACCACCAGCGTTGATCCAATGTCTGCTTCATCCAGCAGCATCTCGGTCTTCAGCAGTTCCAGCTGGAACCGCACCGGCCGCAGTTCCTCGCGCAGAAGGAAGTCGGTGTCGCGGAAGGCCAGCCGATAGGCCGGGTCCTGCTGCTGGGGGGTGGTCTTGGGGTGGTTCTCGACGAAACCGGCTTCCTGCTCGGCCTTGTAGAACTTGCGCTTGGTCAGCTCGTGCTGCTTTTCTTCTTCGGTCATGCCTGCATAGGTCGTTCACCATGCGGGAAAGCGCAACCCCCGAACAGCGCAAGGAAAGATTGCTGCTCACGGGGCAAAGCGCTCTGGTGCGGGATACGGATTCGCAAGCTTGCAAGGCCGTGGTGCTAGGCCGGTTCGGCGCGATGATGGCACCAGGCGACTGCAAGCCACAGCAATGCAAAGAACGTCAGGACGCCCCATTCGACAGCGTGTCCGGGCATCAGGCGGAGTGCGGCGACACCTGCGGCATACTGGCCCGCCGCCAGAGACACCGCGATCCAGCGCATGGCGCGGGATTGGAACCGGCAGGCCGCCGCCAGCACCATCCCGATGACAATCATGAGGAAAAAGAGCGCGTTCACGGCATCATCGTCGCCAATGATGCCCACGGCTGCGTTCGACCATACGGTGATAAAAGCAGTCAAGCCGGCAAGGACATGGCCGATGCGTTGTGCGCCTGCCTGAGCGAATCGCGCCGCAAGTTCAAATACTGTGCCGATGAAGCCGAGCAGCAGCGCAGCGAACACGAAGTCCCCGGCTGTCCAGTTCACCTCCGGGGTCAGCTGCATCGCCAGGGCGGGAAGCAGGAGCAGTGCCAGTAGGCTGCCCCATCCGGCAATCCGCCAGCCATTGGCAGACTTCATAGTACGGGCATTGGTCATGATCGGGCCTCCTTGTGCATTTGCCGGGGCGGTTGATGCTTTGGCGCGGTCTGAAAGGCATGAGGAAAAGATGAGCAATTGCCGATATCGCGCCAAGCGCTTGCCAATGCCCCGGGATCGCAGCAGACCCGGACGCAATGGGAAGACACGCACAGATTCTGCGCTTCGGAGACTTCGAGCTCGACTGCGAGAACCGGCAATTGCGGCAAAACGGCACACCGGTCGAGCTTGGCAGCCGCTACTTCGACGCGCTCGCGCTGCTGGTCGCGCGGCCAGGCGAACTGGTGAGCAAGGACAGCTTCATGGACGAAGTCTGGCAGGGCATCCCGGTGACAGACGAGGCGCTGACACAATGCATCCGGACCCTGCGCCGCGCATTGGGGGACAACGCGGCCAATCCCCGATTCATCCAGACGGTGCCGAAACATGGCTACCGCTTCATTGGTGCAATGCCGCGGCAAGCGGGCGCGGCACCACGGGCCTTGGCCTCGCGTATTGCCGGTGCCTGCACCCTGTCAGGACTCGCGGCAGGAGCGGCGGCGGGGTTTTTCTACGGCATGGTGGCAGGAATCGGTGGTGGCGGGCAGGTGCTGATCCTGTCGGCGATGATCGGCGTTCTGGGTCTTCTCGCCGGCGCTGGGCTTGGCGCCGGAATGGCTGCTACACTGGTTTGGCGCCAGCATGTCGAGTGGTGGATCGTGGCCGGCACTGCACTGGGAGGCCTTGCGATTGGCGCACTGGGCAACCTTCTCGGCCGGGAAGGCGTGGGGTTGCTGTCTGGCGTATCCGACCTTTACGTAACCGGACCGTTTGAGGGCGCAATTCTCGGCTCTGCGGCGGGTCTTGCTGCTTGGGCCGCGCTTGCCGGTAAGGCGCGACGTATCGTGCTTGCCACGGCCCTGTGCGCAGGAGGAGTGGCAGGTCTCATGATTTTCCTGTCTGGCGGAATCCTGCTGGCAGGCTCGCTCCACGCTCTCGAGCTGGGAGTTTCAGGAATGCAGCTTGATGTCGACAGGATTGGTAGCCTGCTCGGCGAACAGGGGCTGACAAGGACTGCGCAGGGGTTCACCTCGGTCATCGAGGCGCAGGTTTTTGTCCTGGCGATTGCCTGGGGGCTGCTCTTGGCAGGGAGAATATCTGAAGAGTTGGATGCCCCGCGAGGATTCGAACCTCGATAGACGGAATCAGAATCCGTAGTCTTACCATTAGACGACGGGGCAGTGTGAGGCGCGCAACTAGGGGGCGAGTGCGCCCAAGTCAAGCGGTTCGATGGGCATTTTTGGGGCCGGTCTTGCAGCCGGGGCGGCACATCGCTAGCATTGGGGCCAAGTACCCGGCCTGCATCAGGCGGCGCGGGAAAACATAAGCGAATACGATTCATGGCGGGTTCAATTCCGCCGGCAAATGGGCAAGGCGCGCGACCGGACGGCCAGTCGGCCAACGGCAAGACGGCAGGCGGCAAGAAGGGGCAAAGGAAGAAGCCCCGTCGGCCCCGCGGCAAGACCGGGAGCGGCGCTCCACCCAAGTCGGCCGGCAAGACCAGTCCGCCCGCAGCACGCGGTGGCGGCACACACGAGGCTATCGCCGCGGCAACTCCGGCTGTGGTGGCGGAACCTTCCGCAGCGCCCGCGTTCGAGCGGGCAAGCACCTGGCAGAAACCGCTACCCCATCACCGTCAGGCATATGCCGCGATCGACCTTGGCACGAATAACTGCCGCCTCCTGATCGCCCGGCCCTCGGGCGAGCATTTCGTGGTGATCGACGCCTTCAGCCGCGTGGTTCGTTTAGGCGAGGGACTGGCCCAGACCGGACGCCTTTCCGACGAGGCCATGGACCGTGCGCTCGGCGCCCTGCACGTCTGCGCCGACAAGCTGCGCAAGCGCAACGTGCATCTCGCCCGCTCGGTCGCCACCGAAGCCTGCCGCCGTGCCAGCAACGGCCAGGCCTTCATCGATCGCGTCCGCAACGAAACCGGCATCCGCCTCAACATCATCACCGCGCAGGAAGAGGCGCGCCTCGCCGTGCTGGGCTGCCACATTCTGCTCGAACAGGGCAACGGCCCCGCCATGATCTTCGACATCGGCGGAGGATCGACCGAGATGGTGCTGGTCGAAACCGGTGAAACCGTGCCCCGCATCCTCGATTGGCAGTCCGTCCCGTGGGGCGTCGTCTCGTTGACCGAGAGCATCGGCGCGATTGCCGACGATCCGCACGCCCGCGCGGTCGCCTATGCCGAGATGCGCCGCCGTGTGGACGAAGGCTTTGCCGATTTCACCGCGCGCGTAACGCCGATCCGGCACGCAGAGCAGGGCGAACGCAGCATCCGCCTGCTGGGCACCAGCGGCACCGTCACCACGCTGGCATCGCTTCATCTCGAACTGCCGCAATATGATCGCCGCGCGGTCGACGGCTTGATCGTGCCGGCCGATTCGATGCGCGACATCTCGCGCCGTCTGTCGACCATGACGCCGTCTGAACGCATTGCCGTGCCCTGCATCGGGCGCGAACGCTCGGACCTCGTCGTCGCCGGGTGCGCGATCCTCGAATCAATCCTCGACATCTGGCCGGCAGAGCGCCTTGGCATTGCCGATCGCGGTATCCGCGAAGGCATCCTGCGCAGCCTTATGGCCACAGGCGCCGACCCGCGCGGGCCCAGAAGAACGGAAGCAGCATGAGTCGTTCCGGAAAGAACCCCAACGAGCGGCTCAAGACCGCCAAGGGACGATCAGCATCGTCGGTGCGCTGGCTGTCGCGCCAGTTGAACGATCCATACGTGAAGCAGGCCAAGGCCGAAGGCTGGCGCAGCCGCGCCGCGTTCAAGCTGATCGATCTTGACGAGAAGTTCGGCCTGTTAAAGGGCTCCAAACGCGTGGTCGACCTAGGCATCGCGCCGGGCGGGTGGAGCCAGGTCGTGCGCAAGAAGTCGCCGGCGGCCAAAGTCGTCGGGATCGATCTCCTGCCGACCGAGCCGATCGAAGGCGTCACGATCTTCGAGATGGACTTCATGGCCGACGAGGCGCCGCAAGCCCTGCAGGACGCGCTTGATGGCCCGCCGGACCTAGTCATCTCCGACATGGCTGCCAACACCGTCGGCCACAAGCAGACCGACCACTTGCGCACGATGGGCCTGGTCGAGACGGCTGTCGACTTTGCCATCCAGACACTGGCGCCCGGCGGCGCCTTCGTTGCCAAGGTCTTTGCCGGCGGCACGGATGGCGAATTGCTGAAGATCCTCAAGACGAACTTCTCGACCGTAAAGCACGCCAAGCCGCCATCGAGCCGCAAGGATTCCTCGGAGTGGTACGTCATCGCCCAAGGCTTCAAGGGCCGCGCGGGCGAGCCGGCGTTAACCGACGACTAGCCTGCTGTCGCATCGCGGGACTCAGGACAAACCCTTAGCTGGGCGCACCCGGCAAGCATGGTTATCAGCGTCTTAACCGAAGCGCTCCGGAGCCACCCCGATGACCTCCATCCGCAGCCTGCTGCTCCCTCTCGCCTTCCTTGGCTTCTCCGGCGGGGCAAAGGCAGAAGACATCGCAGCAAGAGGATGGTCTGCCGACTGGAAGGTCATCGGCGTGGCCGAGGACCGCACCGAAGTGCTGGTTCGGCCCGAATCGGTACGCGAACTGCCGCCCAGTGCCGGTCGCAGCTTCGCCGTCCGCCAGGTCTGGGCAGGTTTCGACTTCGCCCCTGCTGCGGCTCTGGCCACCGGACGCAAGATCATCCTGTTTCGTTATGACTGCGCCGCGCGGCGCGTGCTGATCGCCGCCGCAACGGACTATGCGACATCCGGGGAAATACTGTCCCGAAACGCCGTTGCCACCGACAGTGCCGACCAATACGCCCCGGTCGAGCCCGAGACGCTCAACGCAGCAATCATGGCCGAGGCCTGCAGCGTCTGAACTTCAGCGCTTCGCATTCCAGTTGAACAGGAAATTGCGGTGCTCCGCCCAGGTCTGGCCCTCGATGCGATCGCCAACCAGGCATGCTGCCGTGTGATAGGGCCCCGCACCGTCAGTGGTGCGAAAGCTCACGCAAGTCCGCGCTCGATCGGTCTTCCAGCGTCCGGACAGGATCTCGCTCTCGTAGAAGCTGCCTTTGACTGTGCCATCGGCCTGCAGCTGCAGCACCATCGGCTTCGTGTACGGCTCGTCCGGATTGGCCGACAGATCAACGGTCCAGTTGCCCTGTATTGCGGCGGGCGGTTCCACCGCACCGGCCTGAGTCATGACAAGCAGAAGCGGTAACGCAGCAAGCAGGCGCATCGGGTTCTCCCAAAGCGCAACTCTGCGCCGCCCTTGCGCGAAGGCAATAGGTACCAAAGACAGCAAAAGGGCGCCCGGACAGTTCCGGACGCCCTTTTGAATTTCGTCAGAAAGCGAAGCTTACTTCTTCGACTTCAGGTAGGCGATCACGTCAGCGCGCTGCTGATCGTCCGCGATGCCGGCAAAGGTCATCTTGGTGCCTGCCGCAAAAGCCTTGGGATTCTTCAGCCAGGCATCGAGCGTGGCATCATCCCACGTGCCGCCCTTGCCCTTGAGGGCGTCGGAGTAGGCAAACCCAGGGTGCCCCGCCACTGCAGCACCGGCCGTGCCGAAGAGGTTCGGACCGATGCCGTTGGCCCCGCCCTGATCGATGGTGTGGCATGCCTTGCACTTGGCAAAGACAGCCTCGCCCTTGGCAGCGTCGCCAACCAGAGCAACTGCCGCACCTTCAGCAGGCGCAGCACCAGCAGCCGGAACGGCTTCAGGCGCAGGCAGCGGCAGGTTCGAGCCGAGCGAATTGAGATAGAGAATCACGTTGGCGCGGTCTTCGCCCTTGGGCAGACCGGCAAACGACATCTTGGTGCCGGCGGCAAAGGCCTTGGGGTTCTTCAGCCAGGCATCAAGCGTGGCGAAGTCCCAGTTGCCGCCCTTGGCAGCAAGATCAGCCGAATAGGCAAAGCCTGCGGCATGCTTGCCGACCGGCTTGCCGACGATGCCATAGAGGTTCGGGCCGATGCCATTGGCGCCGCCCTGATCGGCGGTGTGGCAGGCCTTGCACTTGGCAAAAACGGCTTCGCCCTTGGCAACGTCGCCAGCCGCGAGGAGATTCGCCAGCGGCAGTTCAGCCGCAGCGCCGCCCTCGGCACCTTCTTCGACGACGCCTTCGATCGCGTAGCCCATCTCTTCCGGACGGTGCTCCTTGTCGGCCAGGAAGTAGTGCGCCGACAGGCTGGAGAGCCCCAGAGCCACGATGCCCCCGAACAAGGTCCATCCGGCGATGGTATTGAAACGATCGTCCATTTACGAGCCCCATAGGCGCAACGTCAGCACCTTGCCGACACCCGCGCGAGTTCGGGGTCCCTCTAGTCAGCGCCATGCAGCAGCGCAAGATGGTTTGCGCCGCAAAATCGATCTCCCTTGCCCGAAAGAACAGACCGGCTTAACGCGCGCAGCACAATGCAGAGCTATCCCGCCCCCGCGCTCGCCCTTGTCGAGAACATGGCTGCCGCCGCAGCCGCCGATCCTGCGCGCGCCGTTTCGTTCCAGGGGGCGCCCGGCGCCAACTCCCACCGCGCCGCTCTCGAAGCCCTTCCCGATTGCCTGCCGCTGCCGTGCTTCTCGTTCGAAGACGCGCTCGACGCGGTCAAGGAAGGCCGCGCGGCCCACGCGATCATCCCGATCGAGAACTCGCAGCATGGGCGCGTAGCCGACATCCACTTCCTGCTGCCGGAAAGCGGGCTGTCGATCGTCGGCGAACATTTCCTCGATATCCATGCGAGCCTGATGGCGCTGGGCGATGGGCCGTTCACCGTTGCATACAGCCACCCGCAGGCGCTCGGCCAGTCGCGCTTCTACCTGCGCGATCGCGGAATCGTGCCGATGAGCTATGCCGACACTGCCGGCGCCGCCGCCTACATCGCCGAGCTCGGCGATCCGACTGTGGCCGCGCTTGCCCCGCGCATCGCCGCCGAACTTTATGGCCTCAAGGTAATCGAGGACAACGTCGAGGACGCGCACGACAATACCACCCGCTTCGTGATCCTGTCGAAGACCCCGCGCGATCCAGCCACCATCTCCGGCCCCGCGATGACCACGTTCGTGTTCGAAGTGCGCAATATCCCGGCTGCGCTCTACAAGGCGCTGGGCGGCTTTGCGACAAACGGCGTCAACATGACCAAGCTGGAGAGCTACCAGCGCGGCGCGAGCTTTGCCGCCACCGAATTCTATGCCGATATCGTCGGCGCGCCGGGTGAACGCCCGGTCGATCTCGCGCTCGAGGAGCTCGATTTCTTTGCCAAGAACCTGCGAATACTTGGCACTTACCCGATGGAACGCATTCGCGGCCAGTAATCAGGTCCGGATCGTTCAAGACTTGCCCTTGCCCCGCCGCCTGCCCCGTGCAAGGTTGCGCGGGTGACGGCACCTGCGGCGGCAACAGTACCAGCAAATGATGCGGCCGCAGCCGAGGCTGCGTGGCGCTCGATCCGCGAATCGTCGGACCTCCAGTTTGCTCCCGTCCCGCCCGACCCTGCGCCGATAACCCCGGACTGGCTCAAGGCGCTTGGCCGTTTTCTCGAATGGCTGCTCTCGCCGCTCGGGCGCCTGCTCGGCAGCAGCTGGAGCGTGATCGAGATGCTGTTGCTCGTGGGCGCCGGCCTCGGCGTGCTGTGGATCGCATGGAGCCTGCTCTGGCCGCTGTGGCGCGAACGTGGCACCAGCCACAAGGTGGCCGAGCCAGAATGGGCGCCGCAGCGTGAAGAGGCGCTCGCCCTGCTTGAGGACGCAGACCGCCTCGCCGCGCAAGGCCTCTATGGTGAGGCTGCGCACCTCCTGCTCAAGCGTAGCATCGGCCAGATCGCCCGGGCCCGGCCCGATTGGCTGGCCCCTTCCAGCACCGCGCGCGAGATCGGCACGATCGCGGGCCTGCCCGGAGAAGCGCGCACCGCCTTCGGCACCATCGCCAGCCTGGTCGAGCGCGCCCGCTATGCCTTGCGCCCGTTGGGGGCGGATGAATGGAGTGCGGCGCGCGAGGCTTATTCGCGCTTCGCCATCGCACCGCTGACGGCCGCCGCCCAATGAGCAATGCCGCACCATCGCCGTTCTCGCGCGGCACGCTGATCGGCATGCTTCTGGTCGGTGCGCTCGCCTTCGTCGCGCTGCTCTGGTTCCTCGGCAACGGCACCGGCGGCAATGGCAACAATGGCGGCGCGCATGTCGGCGGGCAGGGCCTGAACGGTTATGCCGGACTTGCACGAATGCTCGAAGCCGAAGGGCTCGACGTCCAGCGCCAGCGCAACAAACGCGCGCTGGAAAACACCCCGGGCCTGCTGATCCTCACCCCGCCAGCCGACGCTGATGGCAAGGAGATCGCCAAGATCGTCGATGCCCACCGCTACTGGGGGCCAACGATCGTCGTAACCCCCAAATGGCTGGCCACGGGTGTCGACGCCAAGGCCGCCAAGCGCGGCTGGGTGCAGATGGTCGGCACGCAGGCGCCCCTATGGAAGGGCTTTGCCGACAACGTCACGGTCGAGATCGGCGACGACGATTCACCACCGGCAGGCGGCTGGAAGCTCGGCAACCGCCGCGGCAAGTTCCCGGATGATCGCCAGATCGAAACCGGTTCCGGCAAGGGCCTCGTGCCCATCCTTACCACCGGCAGCGGCAAGACCCTCGCTGCGTTTCTCGATGACGACGGCTACTATCCCGCGCTCAACAAGCTGGCTGGAATAGATCCCGACTACGGCGGCGAGGACGAGGACCTTTACCCCGTAGTCTTGGTGTTCGAACCCGACCTTCTCGACAACTGGGGTCTGGCCGATCGCAACACCGCCATGCTCGCCCGCGATCTCGTGCTGGCGACGGCAGACAATCGCAGCCAGCCCTTCGTCTTCGACATGACCTTCAACGGCTTCGGCGCCAGCCGCAACCTGCTCACCCTCGCGTTCGAGCCGCCGTTCCTTGCCGCCACGATCTGCCTGTTCCTCGCCGCGCTGGCGATCGCCTGGCGCGCGTTCAACCGCTTCGGCCCGGCGCTGACGCAGGCGCAGGAAATCGCGTTTGGCAAGGCGGCCCTCGTCGCCAACGCGGCTGGCCTGATCCGCCGCGCTGGCCGCGTCCACCTCGCCGCCGCGCCTTATGCCGATGCCACGCGCGAACGCATTGCTCTGGCGCTGGGTCTGCCCAAGGGTCTGTCACCGGACGAGACCGAGCGCCTGATCGACGCCGCGCAAGTCCGCCGCGCCGTGGCCGGACCACCGTTTTCCCAGGCCGCGCGCCACTTGCGCGATGCCCGCAAGCCCCATGAGCTGACAACGCGCGCCCAAGTGCTGCAGCAGATAGAAAGGCACCTCAAGTGACCGAGACGACCTCCGAAATGTCCCTGTCCGAACTCGGCGCGCTCTCGGGCCGGATCCGCGCGGAGGTGGGCAAGGCGATCGTCGGGCAGGAAGTGGTGCTCGATCACCTGCTCGTCGCGCTGTTCGCGGGCGGCCACGTCCTGCTCGAAGGCCCTCCCGGCACGGCCAAGACCTTCCTCGCACAGACCTTCGCCGCCGCTCTCGGCCTCGATTTCGGGCGCGTCCAGTTCACGCCCGACCTGATGCCGGGTGACATCCTCGGGTCCAACCTGTTCAACTTCCAGACCAGCCAGTTCACTCTCACGCGCGGGCCGATCTTCCACGAATTGCTGCTGGCCGACGAAATCAACCGCACCCCGCCCAAGACGCAGGCCGCCCTGCTCGAAGCCATGCAGGAGCGCCGCGTCACCCTTGACGGCGAGGTCCATGCCCTGTCCGAACGCTTCACCGTCGTCGCCACGCAGAACCCGATCGAGAGCCAGGGCGTCTACCCGCTGCCCGAAGCGCAGCTGGACCGCTTCCTGTTCAAGCTCATCGTCGGCTACCCTTCAGCCGAAGAGGAAGCCCGCATCGTTGCCCGCTATGGCGAAGGCAAGGGTGCGCCCAAGCCCGCCGAACTCGGCGTTGTTTCGGTGACGACAGCGGCAGAGCTCGGCCGTGCGCAGGCTGCCATCGCCTCGATCACGCTGGCCGAATCGATTGTCGACTACATCGTGCGCCTCGTCCGCGCCACGCGCGAAAGCGGTGACCTGGTGGTCGGCGCCAGCCCGCGCGCAGCCGTGCTGCTGGCCGGCGCTGCCCGCGCCCGCGCCGCGCTCGACGGCCGGGATTACGTCATCCCTGACGACGTCAAGGCGCTGGCCACTGCCGTCCTGCGCCACCGCCTGATGCTCAGCCCCGCTGCCGAGATCGAAGGCAAGCAGGTCGAAACAATCGTCACCGCCCTCGTTGAAGGCACGGAAGCCCCCCGTTGAGCGGACGCGCCGCCCTTCTGCCTTCGGGCCGCGCGGTCCTGCTCTTCGCAGGCCTGGCCCCAGTTGCGCTGGTCATCGCGGCGGCTGCGCCCGCGGCATGGATCGCCGCACCCGCGCTGGGCGGCGCGCTGCTCGTACTGATCCTGCTCGACGGCCTGTTCGCCGGTTCCCTTGATGACGTGCAGGTCCACGCCCCGTCCGATGGCGAAGTCGGCGAACCCGCCACCCTCACGGTCGTCGCCGCGCTCGCTCGCGCCCGCAACGGCATCCGCACCGATGCCGCCATCGCCTGCGACCCGCGCTTGGCCGAGGGTGGCCGCATTGCCTTGCCGCTCGCCTTTGCCGATGGTGCATGGAGCGGCACCACCACGATCACCCCCACCCGCCGTGGCACTGGCCAGCTTACCCGCCTGTGGCTGCGCTGGAACGGCCCGCTCGGCCTCGCCCACCGCCAGGCCACCCGCGATATCGATGCCGAAGTGCGCGTCTGGCCGAACATCGCCCCGGTGCGCAGCCCGGCACTGCAGATCTTCCTGCGCGATGCGCAGTTCGGCCTGATCGCGCGGCGCATCCGTGGCGAGGGCACCGAATTCGAAGCACTCGCCGAATACGAACCGGGCATGGACCGCCGCCGCATCGACTGGAAAAGCTCGGCCCGTCACGCCCGCCTTTTCGCCAAGGAATATGAGGTCGAGCGCAACAACCAGATCGTCTTTGCCTTCGATTGCGGGCAGGCGATGTGCGAGCCGATCGAGGGCCTGCCCCGGATCGACCGCGCCGTCACCGCCGCGCTCACCACCGCCTATGTCGCGCTGAAGGCGCAGGACCGTGTGGCGCTGTTCGGCTTCGCCGCGCGTCCGGAGGTCGCCACTCCCTTCGTCACCGACAGCCGCGATTTCGCCCGCCTGCAACGCGCCGCCGCCCAGCTCGACTACCACCCCGGCGAGCCAAACTTCACGCTCGCCCTGTCGACGCTCGCCGCGCGGCTGCAGCGCCGTTCGCTGATCGTCCTGTTCTCCGATTTCTCCGACCCGACCAGCGCCGAGCTGATGGTCGAGAACGTGGGCCGACTGGTCGAACGCCACCTCGTGCTGTTCGTGGTCATGGCCGATGCCGAACTCGCCGGCCTTGCAACCGCCACGGTGACAGACATGCAATCCGTCGCCGAAGCCGTCACCGCCACCACGCTGTCACGGCAGCGCGCAATCGTGCTGCAGCGCCTGCGCCACCTCGGTGTGCGCGTGCTCGAAGCGCCGCATGACCAGATCGGCACGCGGCTGCTCGATTCCTATCTCGCGATCAAGCGCGAGGGACGCATCGGATGAACGCAGTCACCACAGGAATTGCCCAGAAGATCGGCAGCTGGTTCGCCCGGCCGACCGAGGCCGCCGTTGCGGCAGAGCAAGCCGCCCTGCGCTCCGATCGCTTCCGGCTGGAACGCGAAGCCGATTGGAAGCGCCTCGAAGCCGTGCTCAAGCGCATGGAGGCCGGGCGCACGCGCGGCGTTTCGGACGAGGACCTGCTCGCCCTGCCGGCGCTCTATCGCACCGCCGCTTCCAGCCTTTCGATCGCTCGCGAAACCTCGCTCGACGCAGCGCTCGTCGCCTATCTTGAAGCGCTGACCCAGCGCGCCTGGTTTCTCGTCTATGGCCCGCGCGCCTCGCTGTGGTCGTGGTTTCGCGGCTTCATCGGCGGCGGCTGGAGCGCCAGCGTGCGCGGCCTCGGCGTCGATCTGCTGATCGCGCTCGCGCTGATGGTCGCGGGCACCGCGGTAGGCTGGCTGCTCGTGGCATCGACCCCGGAATGGTACTACTCGCTGGTTCCGGGCGGCATGGCTGATGTACGCGTACCGGGCGCAAGCCGCGAAGTCCTGCTCGGCACCCTGTTCGGCAACCAGGACCAGAACGGCATGAGCGCCTTTGCCGCCGGGCTGTTCAGCAACAACGCGCAAGTCTCGATCATGTGCTTCGCGCTGGGCTTCGCCTTCGGCCTGCCAACGATGCTGCTGCTGGTTCACAACACGGCACTGCTGGGCGCGATGCTGTGGCTCTACCACGGGCAGGGCCTGCTGCTCGATTTCGTCGGCTGGCTTGCCATTCACGGCACGACCGAACTGTTTGCAATCCTGCTGGCCGGCGCAGCCGGCATCCACATCGGCCGTGCCATGGCCTTTCCCGGCAGCATGTCGGTGATGGATGCCGCCGCTGCTGCCGGTCGCCGTGCCGCGCAGGTGATGACCGGCGTGGTTCTCATGCTGATCGTCGCCGCCCTGCTCGAAGGCTTTGGCCGGCAGCTGATCGATTCCACGCCGTCCCGCCTCACTGTCGGCGGCTTCATGCTGGTGCTGTGGACCGGCTACTTCTTCGCCTTCCGAAGGGAGGCCCGCTGATGGCCCTCCGTCTGCCAGTGCGCCTTCCAATGCGCCTGCCTTTCCGCCGCACCGGCAAGCCCGCGCCGCGCACCCCGCAGGCGCTTCAGGACCGCCGCCGCCGTATGGTCGTCACCCCTGAAGGCGTGCCGCTTCCCTTCGTCCTCGCCTCACGCGGAGCGCGCGCTGCCGCACTATTCCTCGATCTTGCCATGATCGTCGGCGCGATCGTCGGTGCCTCGCTGCTCATTGTCTATGTCGCCGATGCAGTGGGCATCAATTACAAGGATGATGACAGCCCCGCCGGGCGCGCCGTGCAGGCGCTGGTCATCATCTGGATCATCGTAGTGTTCCTGTTCCGCAATGCCTGGTTCCTGTTCTTCGAACTCGGCCCGCGCGGCGCCACGCCGGGCAAGCGCATTACCGGCATCCGCGTCGCCGCGCGCGCACGCGGCAAGGACGGCGCGCGGTTGACCACCGAAGCGGTGATCGCCCGCAATCTCGTGCGCGATATCGAACTGTTCATGCCGCTGATCTTCATCTTCGTCGCCGCGGTTGAAGGCGGCGACACCGAACTGGCGGCCTGGTCAGGCCTGGTCTGGTTCCTGATCTTTGCGCTGTTCCCGTTCTTCAACCGCGACAGGCTGCGCTGCGGAGACCTGATCGCCGGGACCTGGGTAGTCGAAGCGCCCAAGCGCAAGCTGGAACAGGCACTCTCGGTTGGCGAAGGCGCGCGCGGCGTCTCCCAGGCCACCGGCGCGCAGTACCGCTTCAGCGATACCGATCTCGCCGTTTATGGCGAATATGAACTGCAGGTGCTCGAGCGCGTGCTGCGTGAAAATCGCGAAGAAGCGCTGCGCGATGTCGCCCGCACGATCTGCGGCAAGATCGGCTGGAACGCAGGCGCGGGCGACGAACGGGCCTTCCTCGAAGCCTATTACGCCCAACTGCGTGCCCGCCTCGAAACCGGCATGCGCTTCGGGCGCCGCAAGGCCGACAAGCACACCTGAGCGCAAGTCCCCGACCACTCGCACTATGACACGCTTGGGCTGAGCGCCCCCTTCACGGCTCTTCTCGAGCATTGCGAGATGGCGCCAGTTCGTGCTCAAAAGTGAATGTTACTGGAAGGGAGGGACCCAATGGACCGCGTCACGATCATCGCAGACGATCTTTCCGGAGAGGCGATCCGTGAACTCGTCGCCATCCACCTTTCGGGCATGCATGCCAACTCGCCCGCCTGCAAAGTCCACGCCCTGCCCGTCGAGAAGCTGCGGCAACCGGGCGTCACCTTCTATTCTGCCTGGGTCGGGGATGTGCTGGCCGGGATGGGCGCGATCCGCGAACTTGATGCCACGCATGGCGAACTGAAGTCCATGCGCGTCGCAAGTGATTGGTTAGGAAAGAAAATTGGCGAAGCCATGCTGCTCCACCTGCTTTCCGCGGCACGGCAACGCGGATACCAGCGGGTAAGCCTGGAAACTGGCCGTGGCCCTGCCTTCGAGCCCGCTCTGGGGCTCTACCGCAAACACGGTTTCGTCAATTGTGAGGCTTTCGCGGACTACGTACTGGACGATTTCAGCCAGTGCCTGACGCTGAAGCTCGATTAACCCATTTGGAGTGTTTCCCCGGGGAAACACTCCAAGGTGGCGTTGTGGCAGGATGGTGGTTCAGAGCTTCCCGGTGAGTTCCGGGACGAGGGCGAAGAGGT
>JBEQCK010000014.1:0-33870 GCA_041639335.1 Novosphingobium sp. | reverse complement strand
ATCTAGCGCCCGCGCCGCCGGCGCAACGACGATCCTGCTGGACGATACGCGCCGCACCGAAACCGGCAGCACGGCCACCTATCACGGCCGGGCAGGGCAGACGCGCTTCCAGCGTGACTTTGCCGAGATCCGCGATTGGGCCGTGGCGATCGCCACCAGCGAAGGCGAGGCGGAGCTTGCGGCCGAGCTCGAGCAGATCCAGTTCCGCGATCTTCGCCGCACTTGCGTGGTCTACCTGGGCGAACTCGGCATGGACGCCCACCTGATCGCCGGCGTCACCGGCCACGACATCGACGAAACGCAGAAGATCCTCAAAACCTACATGCCCCGCACCACGGCAAGAGCCGCCCGCGCGATCGCGCTAGCAACAGCGCGCCAGGCCAAAGAGGATCAAGGCCAGCAGGAGAAAAGTGCATGACCGACAATCGCGAATTCGCCCTGCGCTACGCCCTTCAATCGCTGCCCAGCCCAAAGCTGAAAACCGCGCCGATCAAGGTCGCTACCGGCACCTATCCAAAACTGCCAATGCCGCAGGCATGGCACGATGAATTGGAGAAATTTGCCGACAAGCTGGCGATCGGCTTCGACCTTGGCAGCGCACCCGCATCGACCGCCATTTGCCGTGTCACCTGGACACCGGACGGGATGACAGTGCAGCCCATCACCGAGGAAGAGTTCTACGGGATCGAGGGCGAGAAAAACCCTTCCAACAAGTCTTCCAATAACTAGGCTTTTTAACAGACTTTGCGCGCGGAAATCCGCAGAAATCCGTGGTTTTCTAACCTTCCCAAGCTGAATACGAGGGTTCGATTCCCTTCACCCGCTCCAGCGCCACCTTCCCAAAACATCCCGAGAATGCTACGAAACCCCCGGAAATCCTAGGGTTTTCACACTGCATTTGTCCCGCCTGCGCCCGTCTTATCTCGCCACATCTCGCGAATCTGGGGGCCATTTCGGGGGCCAAGCGGGTTTGGGTCAATTCGAGTGGCCCCCAGCCTGGTGGCCACTTGAGATGGAAGGGATTGAAATCGTGACACTTACCGATGTCGCCGTCCGCAATGCCAAGCCGGGTCCGAAGCCCTACAAAATGGGTGATTCCCACGGCCTCTTCCTGCTGGTCCAGCCAACTGGCGGGAAACTCTGGCGGCTCAAGTACCGTGTCGACGGGCGTGAGAAGAAGCTGGCGATTGGCACTTACCCAGAGATCGGCCTAGGCGAGGCACGCAGGCGTCGCGATGAAGCTCGCGAGGCCATGGCTGCCGGCAAGGATCCCGCACGGGAGAAACAACGCGACAACGTCCGAGCGAAACTCAACGCAGAAAACACCTTCGCCGCCATCACCGACGAGTTTTGCGAGAAGCGAAAGCGGGATGGTCAGCGGGCCTGGGCACCGGCTACCGCCAAGCGTTGCGAGTACCTTCTGTCGATCCTGTGCGGGTCAATTGGCAACATGCCGATCGCCGAGATTGAGCCCGCCGATGTGCTGGTCGCAGTCCGCCGGATCGAAGGCAAAGGCAAACTCGAAAGCGCCCGCCGAACGCTTCAACTGGCAGGCTCGGTGTTCCGCTATGCGGTCGCGACAGCCCGCCTAAAGTCTGATCCCACCCGCGATCTCAAGGGAGCACTAACAAGCCCCACCGTAACGCACTACGGGGCGATCATTGATCCCGCCGGGGTGGGTGAACTGCTCCGATCGATCGATGGCTATGAGGGGCAACCAATCACCAAATTCGCGATGCAACTCGCGCCACACGTGTTTGTCCGCCCCGGCGAACTGCGACACGCGGAATGGTCGGAAATCGATCTGGAAGGGGCGCTATGGACGATCCCGGCAGGGAAGACCAAGATGCGCAAGGAACATGTCGTTCCGCTCTCCCGTCAGGCCATTGCGATCCTCAAGGGCGTGCAGGCGCTGACCGGGCCGAGCGGCTATGTCTTCCCTTCCGTCCGCACCCGCCGCCGCCCGATGAGCGACAACACGATCAACGCGGGCCTGTGCCGCCTCGGCTATGCCACCGACGAAATGACCGCCCACGGCTTCCGCGCGATGGCATCCACGCTGCTCAACGAAAGCGGCAAATGGAACCCCGACGCCATCGAACGTGCACTGGCCCATGGCGACACCGACAAGGTACGCGCCGCGTACCATCGTGGTGCCCATTGGAAGGAGCGCGTGGCCATGGCGCAGTGGTGGAGTGACTACCTAGACGAGCTGCGGAACTGGGCGAAATCGGTCTGATGGGCGATCTATCGAGCTGATCGCTGGCAACTGGCGCGCAAATCGCGACTTGCGCGCAATTTGTCAGGATAAGATATTGTTATTGCTGTATTTACTCTCCCTCGCAGGCGCGATTGCAAATCGCGATTTGGAGGCAAATCGGTTTGACACCAGCCTGAAATTTCCAGTTTTTGCTAATTTTAACAATAACTTGCACCCTGCAGTCCACTGCGTAGGGTGTGCCCGGTCAACCGGGTTTCTGACGGCGTGCCTGTGACCGGTTGCATTGCGTGTCCTGCCCTGACGGATTTTGCGTTCTTTCCCAGTGGATTGCAGCGCCTCATGCGGCATTCGAGCAAACAATTTCAAGTGATGAAGGGTTGCTGGGGAGCCCACAAGATTGCGCGTTTGTTCCGGAATGGGGACCAAATAACCATCCTCATCGATCATGCCTTGCCAACGCCACCGAGTGGCGGATGCGTTCGGACTTCTCCTTGATATCTTCAAGCACGCGCCCGACGTTCTGACGAATGGCAAGACGGGCGATCGGCTCCCAGTATGGGACCGGATCGATCCGAAGCTTGTGCTCAGATGATACCCGGAGCAGCGTCTGGTTCGACCCGATAGGCATCAGTTCGAAACGCGTTTCGCCGGTCAGAAAATAACCTTGCACGTGGGGCGCGTGAACTCGCCGGTAGGGGCTCATTTCTTCCATCGCCGGGGGCTGATCCTCGACACGAAATGCAAGAACACGATCCCGTTTCCACTCTGTCACCACTTCGGTAGCCGTACCGGTCGAAAAAGCGCCGATGCGCTTTGCGCCCACACCTGCGCCTTCAAGTTTTCCGCTCATCGGATAGGCCAACCCTGCAAGCGCCGGGAGGCCGGGAGCAACCTCGATCGGCTCCGGACTGGTAAGCGCTTGCCAGACCATTTCGGGTGTTGCGCCGATCTCAATTTCATACTGCGTGGCGATCGGCGCTTCCGGCGGAATGGCGGCCTCCAACATGAAAATCATCGGGAGAGCCGCGACGCTTGCGAGCGGGTTTCGGCGGTTGTGCCGAGCGATTGCTAGCCCCCTGCCGAGCGCCGCGCCCAGCATTACGATGGGGACCGCGAGCGGCGCGGCCAAGAGTATGCAGACGATCCCTTCAAGCGCGAGGACGACGAGCGCGAGGCTTCCGAGCCCCGCCGAAGCAATGGCGAGTTTCATCGTCCGAGATGAGCCGAGATCACTCTCGGAATTGACCAGATATCCGGTCGTGATCCCGACCAGGAACGGTGTCATCACGAACAGTCCCCAGCCATACGCTCCAAAAGTCACCGCCGAAATCAGCACGGCCAAGACGATAAGTGCGACCCCTGCAAGAAGGCCCACCGCGACGCATTTGGAGGCATGGCGCGTTGCCTGTCCCTCCTCGTCGAGAGCATCCTTCGATGGGAGAGTTGCATTGAGCGCGATGGCTACCAATTGCACTACTGGGACGACGCTAAGTACAGCCAGAACAAAGCCCCGGTTTGTCCGCTGCGCCAGCTTGAAGGAAAGCAGGGCAAGAAGCCACGCTACCAGCAGGCAGTAGGCGAAAATGACCGCGCCCCAGATCGCGGGGAGACCCCAGAGTTCCAGCGTACTGCTCAGCGGGGTAAGCCAGAATTCGAGATCAAGCGGACGCTCGTCTGCGTAGGCTCGCCTTGCAATCCATGCCACAAGGTTCTGGCTGGCGATGAGCGTGGCCGACGCCGCGAGATAGGCCACGCGGCGCAGGAATTCAGACCGACTGGCGTTCATGATCGCGCCTCTTTCATAGCCTGCACAGAGTTACGCGATTGCGTGCCAATTCGTCGGATAGCCGTCGCCCGGTCGAGGTGCTGGGGTAGTACGATATCCCAAGCCAAACCAGCGCGCTCCAGCAGGCGGATGAATGCAAAGCCCCAATCGGATTGACCAGGATGGATACCGATTTGCGCCGAGCCGGGATAAGCATGATGGTTGTTGTGCCATGCCTCGCCCATGGTCGGAATAGCGGCCCACGGCACGTCGTGCGCCTGTACTCCCGCATTAATCACGGTCCAGTTCTGCGGGCCGCGCGTATGGGCAAGGTGGCCGACAAACCAGTGACCGCTAACCGACGCCGTCACCCGGACACAGACTCCCCAGATGACCCAGCTCCATCCACCAGCGATGAAAAGCAAAGCCGCGATCGGCAGTTGTTGTAGCATCCACGTCCGTTCTAAAAACCGGTAGAACGGATCACGGCCAGCGTCCCCCAGATCGAAAGCCGGTGGATGGTCCAACACCAGACGGCAATGCACCTGCCAATAGTAGTCGCGGAGCATCCCGCCGCGGTGTGCGAGATAATCATGGCAGTGCGGATTTCGCTGGGCCCAATCGCGAAGATCATGGGTGCGGATCATCCAGAAGGGACCGCTCAGCCCGACGCATGTTCCGACCCAAACGAGGAACCGTTCGAGCCAGAGCGGGCAGGCAAAACTGCGATGGATCAACCGCCGGTGAAAGCCGACGCTATGCCCCAAAAGGAGCGATGCGCCAGTCAACAGAATGAACACCAGTAGCGCATCCCAGGCAAAGAATACCGGGGCGAGTACCAGCGAAGCAAAGAGCATCGTTCCATTCCAAACGGAGTGGACCGGGTCCCAGCGCACAGCGCCGGAAACGGGGCTACAGCCGGGAGTCTCGATGAGGCTATTTACACGGCAGCGGTCGCCCCTTGTTTGGCTGGTTTCCATCTCGCCCTCCATCACCTACTAGGTATTTAACTTACGGCTTAAACGTCGATTGAGGGTTGTCAAGCGATTAGCTTATTCCTTAATTAAGGGCATGCAGAAAACCTTCGAAGCTCTGGCCTCGACGCCTCGGCGAAAAATCCTCGCCTACCTCTCTGAGGCTGAACTCAATGCGGGCGAGATTGCAGCGCGATTTGACATGTCGAAGCCTGCTGTCTCGCAACATCTTTCGATCCTCGAAAACGCTGGCCTGATCGCCAGTGAGAAGCGCGGCCAGTACGTCTATTATCGACTTATGCCGGATAATCTGGTCAACACGCTCAATTCGTATGTGCAGGAAGTCTGTCCTGTTTCGCGCCCACTGAAACGCGAGAGCGCGGAGATTTCTGGGCGGAAAGAGGCCGAGCATGATTGACGGTCGCCTTTATCGGAACGACCGCTTTTTAGGGCTGAGAATCGAGTGAATTGGTCCCGCGCTTTCTGGCGCTATGCCCATCGGCGCTATCAAATTCGCAAACCTTCTCTCCTGCGCGAAAGACTGGCGTTCGGGGTCGCCGGGTTTTTTGGGTTTATCTATGCCGTCGCGTTCTGGCATGATTTTGAAGGAAATCTGGAGGTAATTCCCGGTGTCCTCGCGTTAGTTTGTGTTGCCCTTATTTCTCGCGATAGCGCACCGACGCATTCGCTTGGAACGTGCCAAGGGCGGCGACGCACTTTACAGAAAAATGTTGGCAGCTGACCGTTAAACAGCGGGGCGATGGCAAACCAGCAAGCTTAACCGCGCCAACCTGTCGAGAACTTAAGCGCGCGGAGCATGGCGAATGTGTCGCAGCACTGGACGCCTACGTCGGCACATATGTCCGGCACTCGCCTGTTCTGCCTTTGGAGACGGCGCTTCGACACCTCGGTGGTCACCACGCAGCGGTTGCCCGGATCGGCCAAAGCGTGAGCGATCAGGAACGGGTCGCGACCGATTGCTTCCAACTCGTCGTCGGTCAGGTCAGGTGCGTATTGTCCGGTCACCTGCTGAACGAGCTGGGGCTCAACGTCACCATCGAACAGGATCGCCGCCTTATGCGCGTCGTCCTGCACCCATGCGTAGAGCAGGTCTTTATCGACGTCGTTGCTGCCATCCTTGACCTCTTCGAAGGTCTCGATCGGCATCTTGATGGTGCCAGCCTCGCCTTGGTGCGCGAGCCAGTCCCAGAATTCCGGCACGGCATCGACCGGGTAATAGAGATGGTGCGCGGTGATCAGGACGTTGGCATCGAGCAGGTAGAGCATGCGTCAGGCGCCTTGCTCGACTGACAGGGATGCTCCGCTCAGCAAAGGGTGGACGCTGCGCGGTTTCACGCCGAGAAGCTTGCCCGCGCGCGTCGGGGTAAGAACTCCCTCGCTCATGTTTCGGGCAACAAAGCTCAGCAATGCTGAACCGAGCCGGTGGCGGCGAACGATGTAGTAATTTGGCCCACCATCCTGCCCACGCGCGCGTTCGCGCTGGGCGGCGCGGTTGCGCAGCCATTCGCCCTTGAATATCTCGGTCAGGTTGCGCCACGCAGCCTGATCGAGCGCACCAACGCGGAAAAGCCTGTACGCAACCAGTGACCGGCTAACCAGGCGTTCGTTGGCGAATTCGGTGATCTGCCGAGCAATCTGCTGTTCATCGCCGCCAAGCTGGACGCGAAGCTGATTGAGTTCTCCCTCGGGCAGCAGGAAGCTGCTGGCGACATCGTTACAGAATTGCTCGGTCGCGCCTTCGACGTGCCCTCCGCTTACGCCAGTCGCCCCGATCCAGAGGTGCGCAACTTCGTGAAGCAAGGTGAATGACCAGGCGGTCTTTGCATCCTGATCGTTGATGACGACAAATGGCGCAATTGGATCGGCCAGAGCAAAGCCTCGAAATGCATCCACATCGATGGCTGAATGGTGACTGCCGAGATTGCCGATTAGCAGGACATAGACGCCCGCCATTTCGACCTGCCGCCGGAGCATGCTGAATGCGGCCTCGGCAGAACCTTGCGCGCGGAAGTCGGCAAGATCCAATCCAAGAGTCTTTCGAATGGAGGCCAGGACCGGACCGACGCCATCGTTGCGCGACATTGAGCCGACGAAAGCGAGCGGCTGCGCTTCTTCTTCCTCGACCAGAACAGCGCGCACCATCGCCTGCCGAGACCGTATATCGCGGACCAGGGCATCGACCAGCGGCTCGCCGGCAGTGTGCTGGTCTGGCAGCGTGCGGAAGTCTTCGCCACGGTCTCCGCGCACGGGTGGCTCTTCGAGATAGAAAGATACGAGGGGACGCCGGTAGACTTTTGCCATCTTAAGCAGAACCGGGCGCGACACCTCGCCTTCCTCGGTTTCCAGCGCCAGCAGCCGATCTTCGCCGGACACGCCGCGCGCATCCCGGATGCCGACCTTGCCCGCCGCTTCTTCAAGCGAAAGCCCCGCACTTTCGCGCGCCCATTTCAGGATCGAAGGCTTAACAACCGGCATACGATTGTCTTTCGCACAAACATATGGCGAAGCGTGAGCGGAAATTTCGATTGCCGTTCAAGGGCAGCGGCTACGGCAAGCTACGGGTAGTCGCAGCTCGCCCGGTGCTTGGTTTGCCAGCTGGAGAACGTTTTCGAGAGTGGGGTTAAACTGGGAGAACCGGTTTGAAAACCAAGATGACGGCTGCAGCAACTTTGAGTATTCCTTAAATCATGAGAATTGCACTTTTGACCCTGCCCATAGCGGCAACGCTCTTAAGCGGCTGCGAGCCGGAACGCGGCATAAGGGGCTATCGTGACTTTGACGTGCCCGTGGATGTTGGTTGTATTGATGCCGCCCTTCGCACTGAATTCGATCAAATCCAGCGATGGGACTACGTCAGCGATGGATTCGAGTTTCCCGACCAAACCAACGTGGCGCAGATGGCTTACTACCAAAGCAACGATCAACTGGGTTGGGCGACGCTGAAGATTGGTCGTATTGGAGATAAAACGCGTATCGTTCATGATTTTACGGGCATGGGGTCTGAGCTACCACAAAGCGTATTTCCACCAGCCATGAATGCTATGAACCGGGCGAATGAAGTCGTCGATAAAGCGTGTGGATTATCGATCGGAGGGCTTCAGATGCGAGAAATTGGTCAGGAAGTAGATGCGTTGAACCGAGGCTGAGGACTTGTTGTTACTCATTCGTTTGACGTTATTGCACAAACCGGAGGCAATTGATTGACTTCATCGCTCGGCCTTGCTGGTGATCTGGACGACGTCGAACTGATCCAAGACGTCGAGGCTGCTTTCGGCATCCGCCTGGCGGATGATAAAATTAGTCGATGCTCAACGGTTGGGCACCTCTTCGAACTGATCGAAGCCTGCCTCCCGGGAATGCCTAGTGGGCAATCATGCGCGACCGCGATGTGCTTCTATCGATTGCGGCGAGCTCTGCAGCCGTACTCCGCAATCGCCTTGAAGCCGAAGACATCTATCGCGGCGCTAGGAGCCGTGCCTGTCCGGAAACTGCACCAAATCATCGAATCCGAATGCGGACTGCGGCCTCCACCGCAATACATCACGTTGTGGGGATGCCTAGCACTGCTGCTTGTCGTGAGCCTTCCATTCGGAATCTTCGCCGTCGGGATCCCGTGGTGGGTTGCCCTTCCGTCCGCCGCTCTCGGAATCGTGCTTTATCGGCTCGCGCCAATCCAATTGCCCGGCGAGGTCGAGACGTTCGGCGATCTGGTCAAGATCGTTGCATCCCGGAGTATTGGAGCATTAGCGGGACGAGGCGCTCGGCTAGGGCCGAAGGAAGCCTGGCAGGCCTTCACGGACGTGCTGTCGGATCACACGCAGCTTTCGAAGGATGAGATCGGGCCGGAGACGCTATTGCTCGCTTCAAGGAAAGCCTCGGCCTAAATTGCCACACCCCGCCGGTTCCAGTGTTCCGCATGGCGTACAAATTCGCCTTTGAACTACGATCAGATCTTACGTGCTTTGTGACTAACGGGTTTTGGTCACGTTGCAGCGATACGCGAATGGATGATCGAGCTTGGTGTCTGCGCCTTCAAAATAGACGTATGCTCGCGCGTCATCCCAGTCGAGATTGCTGTTCTCGTTGAGTGTCGAAATCCGCAGATCGACAGCTTGGTGCGGATACCGATCCCGATACAGCATTACACCTCTGACCTCATGGGTTGCCGTCAAAAAGATAGCTCCAGATGCTCGCTGAGAGCCGCCGCCGAAGAGCACCTCACCATCGGCATGCCAAAGGTCAGTCCCGGTCTCCTTGTCGGTATATCTCCCTGTCATCTCGCCCGAGAACTCAACCTTTTTCACAATATCCCGCGAGTTGGGGACATTGAGCGGAATGGCACCATCTTCGGCGTCGAATGTGCAGTTTATTTCGGCGGCCTCACGACTAGAAGCCGGACTCAGATACTGAGACACAAAGAAAGCCGAGGTGTCCACAGCGGCGGCTAACGTGTATTTTGCAAAGTCTCTCATTTCACCATTCTGTCGAAAATCGGCGCTACTTGGAAGCGAGACAAGATTAGCTACCGCGCATATCGAATTGCGGCAATGGGCGGGTCGCCTACATATCCCCGCAAATGGGGTGAGAAAATTCTAAGGTGCCTCAATAGGTCAAGGATTCTATCGCGTCGCCAATTTGCTGCGCGGCATCGAGCAAGTGCTCGTCATCCAGATGGGCATAGCGGGCCGTCGACTGGTGGTTCGCATGACCGAGCAACCGACCGATCATCGGCAGCGTTTCCTTGTTCATGGCGGCATGGCTGGCGAAAGTGTGGCGTAGGTCGTGGATGCGGACGTGCCCAAGTCCTGCGCGTTCGCGGATGCCTTTCCAAGCCCAGGCCACATCGCGCATTTGCCGCCGGTAGCGATAGTTCCAGAATAGCCAGGGCAGTTTCCGATGGCGCGGAATGCCAGCAATCACGCCGCGGGCGGCGGAGCCGAGCCAGACGGTGCGCGGTCCGGTTTTGCTGTCACGCAGGTTCAGCCGATTTCCCTTCACGTCGCCCCAGTGCAGATTGAGAATCTCGCCCCGGCGACAACCGGTCAGCAGCAGCAGGGTGATTGTCGCGCCCTCACAGCGGGAGGTCAGATCGTCGCTCTCTCGCAGCTTCGCGAGCTCGATCCCGACGCGCCCCAACTCCTCAACCGTCAAGAACCGTTCGCACTGGCGTTTGCGGTTCGGTCGGATTGACCGGCACGGGTTGGTATTCTCCAGTCGATACCCCCACGCCTCCGCCTTGTTGAGCATGTGCTTGAGGATTTCGAGCGTCCGATTGGCAGCACCCGGACCGGTGCGGTTGTTGAGTTCGGCAAACCACTTGGTCACATACTCTTCGTTGACCTCGTCGATGAAAACGCCCCTGAATGCGTCGTCGAGATAGAGCCGCCGGTAGCGCGTGTGGGAATCGAGCGTCGAGGCTTTCCAGCGCGGCGACCAGCGGGTCCAGTATTCCTCAAGGAAATCGTCAAACCTCGGCGCGGACCGGATGCGCTTGCGATCGGTTGCCGGATCGCGCCCCACCTGCGCGTAGGCAATAACGCGGCGCGCTACCATCTGCGCCTGATGGCGCGTGAGTACCGACGCAGGGCCGATAGTCACGGTACGCAACCTGCCGCCCATTCGCGTCTGCACGATGTAGACGTTGCGTCCGCTGGGATAGTGGCGGATGCCGAAGCCGTGCTCGATTCCGAGCCAGGTCGTCGTCCGCGCCTTGCCCTTTGGGACAAGCCTGAAGTTTACCGACGCGCCAACCTCGGCCAGCGCCTCTTCGACAATACGCTTGAGGCTGGCAGCTGTCATTGCCGCAGCCCGATCGCCTGCGCCAGCGAGCCGGAAATGCGCTCGGCGGCATCGCCGATGACGTCATCGGATAGATGAGCGTATTTCGCGGTGGTCTCTGGCAAGACATGACCAAGCAGCTTGCCGATGGTTGCGAGTGGCACATTGTCCATGATCGCGGTCGAAGCGAAGCTGTGCCGCAGATCGTGGACGCGCAAATCGGGCATCGCGCAGCGTCGCCGCAGATTGTACCACCACGGCTCGATGTTGACCGGGTGCTTGCCCCGTGAGTTGATGAACACCAGCGCGTCGTCTTCAGCGCGCTCAAATCCCGCCAGCACCTCCAGCGCCTGTGAGTTGAGCCAGATCACCTTCGGTCCGGTCTTGCTGTCGGGCAGCACGAGCCGGGGCGGTTTCACCATTCCCCATCGAAGAAATCTGATCTCGCCAAGCCGCGCGCCGGTGAACATCAGCAGCCGCACTATTGCGACCGGGATGGGATGCTCGGCCTCGGCCTCGCGCAAGGCCGCTCCCAAGCGGCGATACTCTGCGGGTGTGAGGTATCGCTCCATTTTCGGGCGCTTGAAGCGCGGCATTCCCCGGCAAGGGTTCGATCCCTTTCGGCGCATCCGCAGCGCTTCGGCATATTTCATAAGGGAAGCGAGCACAGGCACGGCGCGGTTGAAGCTTGTTTCTCCCTCACCAGAGCAGCCGTCGCGCCAGCGGTGGATGTCGGCGGGCATGATGTCCGCCACCCGCATCGCGCCAAATTCCGGCTCGATGGAAAGCCGCCACGCATTCCGATTGCGCTTGATCGTCGATGGCTTCCAGACCCGCGACAGGTCATCCCAATAGGTCTCGACGAAATCGGAAAGCGTTGGGGTGGCTTTCACTATGGCCCGCTTGGGCAGGCCGTCTAGCGCGACCTCGGCCAAAATGCGTCTGGCCTGCGCCCTTGCGACTCCCGCATCGAGTTCATCGGTTCGCCCAAGCGAAATCCGGCGGTGCTTGCCGCGATGACGCACACGGACAAACCAGAAGTAATTCCCGCTCGGCCTGACGCGAAGACCGAACCCGGCAAGCTCGGTATCCCAGATGCAGTATTCGGTCTCGCGAAGCGGCAGCTTGCGCCGCGCGAAATTACCATCGAGCAGTGCCCGGCGCCCGGGCTTTCGCCGCCTGGGGACCATATGACAATCGCCAGTAGCAAAACTGCCCTCAAAAGTCGCGGAATTACCGTCATTTGCGGGGACCGGATGGCCTTCAGCAGCATGCCTGCTGCCGAGCACTTCCAGCATCTCACGCACTGATTTTACGGCATTTTTTCCCATGCCATTGCAGTCTTACTGCGTACGGTGTGCTTGTCAGCCAACTGCAGATCCAGCTTCAATCGTTTGGCATGCAGAACTTTCAAGTAGAAGAACTCTTGTCTGACGTGGCCGAAGCCTCGCGGCACCTGAGCGTGCATAATTCGATCTATTCGACAAACTTAGCGTAGCGGATTGCCCGTCGCCCGTACATCCTGCTAGCCACAGCTCCATGCCCATACCAGACTACCAGACGCTAATGCTTCCAGTGCTTTCCGTTGCTGCAGGAGGCGAGGTAAGGGTGCCGATGGCAGCTCAGATAATTGCTGATCAGCTGGGTCTTACCGAAGACGAACGCGAGGAGATGCTGCCAAGCGGCAAGCAGCGCCTTTTGCATAACCGCGTTCACTGGGCAAAATTCTACATGTCGAAGGCAGGCCTGATCGATAGTCCCAAGCGGGGCGTCTTTGTCGCCTCCCAAGCTGGCCAGGCGCTGCTCGCTACCAAGCCTGAACGCATTAACGTAGAGACGCTTAAAACCTTCCCAGCGTTCGCCGAGTTTTACGGGCAGGCAGGTGCGAGCGCCGAACCAGACCAAGTCGCAGCCACTGTGGCGGCGACGAATTCCGACGCGACACCTGAAGAACAAATCGATGCCGCGTACGCTGTCATGACTGCGGCGTTGAAAGCGGATTTGCTCCAACGTGTCCTCGAGCAATCTCCTGCCTTCTTTGAACGCCTCATTGTCGAGTTGCTCGTGGCAATGGGTTACGGCGGATCGCATGAAGATGCAGCGCGCCAACTCGGCAAATCTGGTGACGGTGGCATTGACGGTGTTATTGACGAAGATCGGCTCGTGCTGGATCGGATCTATGTCCAAGCAAAGCGCTATGCGACTGGTTCCGCAGTCGGTCGCCCGGAAGTCCAAGGTTTCGTCGGAAGCCTTGTCGGATTGGGTGCGAACAAGGGCGTTTTCGTTACGACCTCGGCTTTCAGCAAACAGGCCCAGGATTACGCTCGCAGTCTGCAGCAAAGGGTTATTCTCATCGATGGATCCCGTCTAACCGAATTGATGACTGAATTTGGCGTCGGTGTACGGATAACGCGCGTGATCGACGTTAAGCGACTAGATGAAGACTTCTTTGCAGATGAAGCTTGATCATCAAGGATAAAAGGACCGGCGGTTTTTTGAACTTGCCCGCATTAAAGCGCTGACGCCGGACCCGAAGCGCCGCAGCGGGCCAGGAGTTAACGGAAGGGGCAAGCTCCCAATACCGATCGAGTCCACCTTCGACATTCTCTTTCTACCTCGAATTATTTCGGTACCGTATGGGTGCTGGGGCACAATCGCGACCATGTCGCCAAGCTATCAACAATGGGAGCATTACGAGTGGAGCGTATTTCGGGGCACGCCATCGACAATCAGCATGTAGACGGGTGCAGGCCGATCGCGCTCAATATAGGCGTCTATATCGATGGCTATGGCGCCATGAAGAACGCTGAACGGCTCTACGATCGGGGCGACAAAGAACTCTACGAGCACTTGCGCCGGGAGACAAAAGGCGATGTCGCAGGTCACAAGCGGCTTTACGACACCTTTCACTCCTCCCCCAGCCCGGCGATCTATGCCGAAATCCTCAGTTTCTGCCTAGCGCTCGTCGAGCTTCATGTCGTGGCGGTTATGGAGGACCGCTATCGCGCTGCGGGCACCGCGATCCGCCCTAATGCGTTGCTGGTAAACCAATCCAATCCGCTCGAGATCGAGTTGGACGAAGGGCGACATAACCTGCTGGAGGCACTGTTCCCCGTTTCAGAAGAAGAGTGGCAGGCGGGCCATTACCTTGATGTTGCTTGCGCCGGCACGATTTACTCGACCGGCAAAATCGATCGTGAACGGCAGGTCAAAATTCTGCGCCGCGAACTCGAGGCCGCGCGCCGCGCAGGCGACAGCTCGCGCGAAGCCTGGATCAAACGCAACTTAGCGACACTTCCCAAAGGCATATTCCACTATAGGAATGCCGACGGCTCGATAGGCGGCCCGGTCGACTTCGATTTTACCGAGAATTTCTACGACGCGGTCTCCGACAGGGTCGGCTATTATTCGCGCTTGGGTGAAAGCAAGGTGCATTGGCGCCAAGACCTAGGAGACTTTGGCGAAAAGGGGGTGGACTGCGACCTTATTATGCAGGTGATGGACGATCTGCATTCCGACAAGGTCGACGCCTTCGTGTTCATGACCAACGACATGGACTTCTTTCCACTAATCGAGCGCATCCGTGCTGAGGGTAAGGCGGTGTTCCTGTGCGGGCTGGAAGGCCGCGTCTCCTACCGCCTGATCCACTCAGCCGGCCGCGATGCCTTCTTCGACCTCGCCAGTCCGGAGATGCTCAGTAGTCTGCCCACGGTGTTCATGGCTGCCAAGAATCCTGCGCTGCGGGAGGTCGCACTGCAATGGGCATTTCTGGCAATGCTGCGTGCGCGCCGCGCAGGGAGTTGAAACACCCGTTGGGAGGTCGATGCGGCATAATCTGCAACCTACGCACCCATATCCCGTTCGGGAGTGCCGGACAGAGCAGACCAACTCGCTACGCATTGCTCCAGCGAATCTCAGAATTTCCACAGGCATCTAATGCGGCAGGGGGCCATATCGGGGGCCACTACCGAAGCTCATCAGGGTATACATGCATTAAATCAATAGTTTAAGACTATTTTTGGCTTCCCTTCACCGCTCCAGCCTCTCACTTCGCCGCATCGCTGAGTTCAGGGTTGGCTTATCCCTTCGCCCGCTCCATCTTCACGCGCAATTGTGCGATTCGGCTTCTCTGTCCTGCATCACGGCGCGCCAGACGAGCGCGATGGTGTGCCAGGCCAGCAGGCTGGGGGCCAGGATGTTCAGGATCGGCCGGATGAACATGCCGAGCCCGATCCCGTGCTGGACGGTAACGGTGTGCCCGGCAAAGAAGCTGTCCTGGATCATTGAAGGGATGGTCGAGAAGACGATCTCGCCGGGAAGTGACAGGATATAGGCGATGACGATGGCGGCGGGGCGCAGCCAGCCTTCCCAACGCTCCATCATCACGAACAGCAGTATCAGGGCCGGAGTGTAGCCGCCGGCTTCCGAAGTTATCAGGGCAAGGCTGACGGCCAGCAGCGTGGCCCGGTGTGCCGGCACCGCCTGTGGGCGGAACCAGATGGCGGCGGCACCGAGCACCAGGATGGCCTGTCCCAGGCGAAGAATGAGGGTAATGATCGGATCACCGGTTTCGACCAGCTGCGAACCGATCAGTGCAGTGATCGGGAAATCGGTGCTGTTCAGCAGCGACTTCATCGGGATGAACGTCGCCGGATACCAGACATCGAGGACGCTTGCGGCATTGAAGCCGCCGGAGAAGGCGGTGATGTTGCGGACGATCTCGCCGGGTGTACCGATGCCGAGCATGGCAAAGGATCCGAGGTAGACAGCGACAAAGGCGATTGCGCCACCCTCGAACCAGCGCCAGCGACGACGCAGCAGTTGTGCCGCCAAGGCTGCCACCAGATAGACCTTGAGATTGATCGCCACGGCAAGGCTCAGCCACCGCAGGCGGGCTGATTTCAGCAGCGGGCCAAAGGCCAGGATCATGCAGGCAAAGGCCAGCAGGATGAGATTGCCCCGCTCCAGGCCATAAAGCAGCGGCATGCCCGCGGTGAGCGCGAAGGACCGCGGTATGGCGGTGCGCCGGTCCAGCTTGGCAAATGCCAATGCGGCAAGGACGATATCCAGAAGATAGAAGCCATGGATCGCGGCGATGCCAAGCCAGTCACACGTGCGGACCTCGAGCCCGGCTGTCGTCTGCGCATAACAGGATGCCAAACCGAGGGGGCGCAGGACGACGAATGAAATCGGCGGGTAGATCGAGGCCCAGCTGTCGTAGATGCCGCGGTCGTGCGCCCACCATGCGGTGTTGAACCAGTCCATCCAGGTGTCGGACGATTCATAGAAGAACGGCTGCGGCAGATAGCCCCGCGTTAGGAGGTGCCACATGTTCCAGACGGTCATCGCGGCAATGAGCGCGGCCATCGCCCATTCGAAGCGGAGTCCTGCGCGTCTGGCCATGATCACGAGGCCGAGGGCCGGAAGACCCAGCGTTTGAGGACGAAATAGTTCAGGATGACGACGAAGGCAGTGGTTGCCGCGCCTGCGGCATAGGGGTTGGGCAGGTAATGGGAGGCCAGGCGCAGGACGAGCAGGTTGACGATGTAATTGCCGAAGTATGACAGCACGAAGCGGAATTTTGCCGGGCCGCTGCCGATGAACACGCCGCGCGAATAGGTGACATAGTTGAACGCGGTGCCGAGGACATACCCGATCGCCTGCGCCAGATACCTATCGAGGCCAAGCCAGACCAGAGCGGCATAGATGCCGAAGCCGAAGGCGGTGTTCATCGCCCCGGCAACCAGATAGCGCATGATCTCAAGCATGCCTGCGCGCGGCATGTCAGTAGTCTTGCGGGAAATTGTAGCGTTCCCGTTCGTGGACGAGCGGTGCTGCCCGGGTCCGCTCCGAAATCTGGCGAACATGGTCTCCCATCAGCCCAAGGAAGCCGAAGATCAGCGAAACCTGCGCCTGCATCACGCTGCCGATCAGCCACCCGGCGATGGGGCGACCGGTAAAGAAGGCGATGCCCGCGCCGACCAGCATGGCCAAGGCGATCACGATGCCGACGACTCCGAAGTAAA
This sequence comes from Novosphingobium sp., assembly GCA_041639335.1. GTDB lineage: Bacteria > Pseudomonadota > Alphaproteobacteria > Sphingomonadales > Sphingomonadaceae > Novosphingobium. The sequence continues at coordinate 17,085 of JBEQCK010000014.1, read as the reverse complement.
GCGGCACGCGCAGGAGCCGCTTGGAGGAGCCGGTCAACCCCGTCACTGCGAAGTCGAGCAGGGTGAAGAAGTTGTTCTTTGATGCGCCACGCGCGCGGGGCGGGCGGACATAGCCGATCGTCTCCAGCGGGAAGCCCGTTTCGACCAGCAGCCCGCGATAGAACGGTTCAGGTTCGTTCAGCGCCTTGATCGCATCGACGACGCGGCGGCTGTAGAGACCAAAGCCGGTGGCATTGGGAATGGTCTGGAAATCGCCGAAGTTCTTGGCGAGCCAGTAGGACAGGCCACGCACCGCGCGCAGCACGGTTCCCGAGTCCTCGGCTTCGCGGACGCCCAGCACGATGTCCACGCCTGCTCGCCAGCGTTCCACGAACTGAGGAAGCAGGGCAGGGGAATCCTGGAAATCGGCGCACATGCCGATGACCGCCCGCCCGCGTGCGGCGAAGATGCCATGCGTGGGCGAGCGCATCTGCCCGAAATTGCGGGTGTTGACGATCAGGCGGATGCGCGGATCGCGCGCGCACATTTCCCGGATGATCGGCACCGTGCGGTCGGTGGAGCAATTGTCGATGAACAGGATTTCGAAGCTGGCTCCGGTCTTCTCAAGCTCGGCGATGACCGCCGCGGCAATGGCTTCGGCGTTGAGTTCCTCGTTGTAGCACGGGATCACGACTGAGATGTCCTCGATCCCGGTGGCATCTGCCGAGCCGGAAGCGCGTGTCGGGGCGGTGCTGGCGCAGGTCATTGCACGGCCTTTCGCGGCTCTCCCGGTGGAGGACGCAGCTTGTAGAATTCCACGGCCAGCCCGAGCAGCAACAGGAGCAGCCCAATTGCCAGGGCAGGGAGGTTGTACTGGCGGTCCGGATCGACATAGGCCGGTTCGAGAATGCGGATGTTGGCAGTGGAAGTCAGGTCTTCGACCGACGTGCCCTGCAGGAAGCGCTTGTAGTTGTCGTAGAGCGATTGGGCGACATCAAGCTCGCGCCGCAGCCTGAGGCCCTTGGTCGATTCCTGGACCACCTGCCCGACCGAGCCGCGCTGTTGCGGCTGGGGTTCGGCTGCAAGCGCGCGACGCCGCAGCAGTTCCTGCAGTTCGACCTGGGCGCGCTGGACGAGGATGTTCTGGTCCGTGGCAAAACGGCGCAGGGCATTGAGTTCGGACTGCTTGGCCTCGATCTGCGCATCGAGCGCAGGGACTTTCTTGGCCACTTCCTGCACCGCCGACTGCGGATCGCCATAGCGCGTGTTGAGGCGGAAGGTATCGAATTCGGCCTGCGCCCGATCCAGCCGCTGCGCTGCCTGATCGACCAATTGTTCCAGAATGCGGCGCTTGTAGGCGGTTTGCTCGCGCGAGATCACGCCAAGCTGCTCGCGCACCGCATCGGCATAAGTGGCGACCACATCGCGCGCGAAATCACCATCGCGGCGGACCATTTCGATCTCGATGATCCCGCCGCGCATGATGCGGACGTCGACGTTCTTTTCGAGCCAGCGCAGGCCTTGCGTCTCGTTCAGGCCAAGCCGCTCACCCAGCTTGACGCGCCGGGCGACGAGCTGGCGGACATAGACGCTGCGCGCGACCTTCAGGCTGACTTCGATTGCCGTCTGGTTGCCGAAGATGTTGGCACCGGCACCTAGCTGGCTGAGCGTGCCCGAAAGGCCGAGCGTGGAGGGATCGCTTGGCGTCAGGCTGACTGCAGCGCGGTAGTTCTGCGGGTAGACCGTGAACACGGCACTGACCGCCAGCGCAACGGCGAGACCGGTGCGGCGGACGCGGTCGTTGCCGATGATGCGCCCGTGCACGAGGCTGCCGACGAGGCTCTTGCGCGGTGTCATCACTTGATCGCCGCAAGGGCTGCGGCACTGATGCCGGCCTGGAAGATGATCTGCGTGATGTCCTTGATCTTGGCCAGCAGAGTGGACGATTGCGTGCGTACCGGTACGAACAGCACGTCCCCGGGCAACGCCGCGCTGTCGAGCGCGCCCTTGCGTTTGGTCTCTACCGCGCCATTGGCGTGGACCACGAAGATCGCGCCCTTGTCGGCCGAGCGTTGGACGCCGCCTGCCGATTCCAGATAGTCCTTCACCTTGCCGCTGCGTGCGGGATCGAGCAGGAACGAGGCCGGCCTGTAAACGGCGCCGAATACGCCCACCGTATCGACGCGCGGCGGAACGATGATGCGGTCATTGTTTTCGAGGACGACCGTTTCGGGCAGACTCGTCGCAGTCGGTGCGATGTTCATCACCAGACGTCCATCGGGTTCTGCCGAGCGCATTCTTTGCAGCAGGGCCCTGGCCGATGCCAGTTGCGCTTCGCGGTCAGGCTGGCTTTGCGAGGCATAGCCGGTGAGGGCGGCGGCATTGACCATCTGTTCAAGCTGTTCGACCGCAGCCCTGAAGCTTTCGCGCTGTTGTTCGCGGACCGTGGCGCGGCTGAACACTGTTCCATAGACGAATGCCCGGTTGGTGAAGCCGCCGGCAAGGCGGACGACTTCGCCGACCGATGTGCCGGGGGCGACGAAGTAGTTGCCGGGCCGCTGGACCTCGCCCTCGAGCCGCACGAGGACGGATTGCCTTTCTATGGGGCGGGCGAGGCTGCCCTTGGCCAGAACCTGGAGAACGTCGCCACCTTCGGCCGGGGAAAGGGCGAGCTGGGCGCGAGGCAGCTCGCGGCTGCCGACGCTGTCGCGGTCTGCCAAGCGGTAGAGGATGACGCGATCGGGATCGGCCAGCTGGTTCGGGCCGCCGGCGTAGGCCAGAAGATCCTCCAGCGTCTCCTGCCCGCGCAGTTCGTAGATCGCTTCCTCGTTGGCGCTGCCGATCACCGCGACCTGCTTGCCGACTGCGGGCACGAACAGCACATCCTCGTTGCGCAGGATCGGATCGCGTGAACGATCGCCCTTGCGCAGGATGTCGTAGAGATCGAAGTCCTGCACTTCCTGCCCATTGCGGTAGAGCTTGACGCTGCGCAGGCTACCGCCCGCATTGGGGCCGCCCGCAGCGACCAGAGCGCCGAGCAGCGTAGACAGGGAATTCACGGTGTAGACGCCGGGCTTCTGCGCGAAGCCTGTCACGAACACCCGTATGCCGTGGAGCTTCTTGATGCTGACGGACACGTCATAACCGCGATATTGCGCGCCGATCGCCTGCGAGACATGCCGCTTGAGATCGCGATAGCGGACCCCGATGAGGCTGACCTCGCCAATGTTCGGGAGAAAGATGCGCCCGTTGGCGTCCACGGGGAATTCGGCGCTGCCGACGACCGATCCGGTGAGGTTGATCGCAATGACATCGCCCACGCCGATGGGATAATCGGGCGGGATGACGAGAGCCGAGGGTACGGAGTAATCCGTGGCGCTGGGCACCAGCAGATCGGCGCCGAAGCGCGGTACCTTCCGGCCGGCCATGCTGGCGAGAAACTGTTCGAATTCGCTCTGCTTTGGTTCTGGGCGTTCAGCATCGCCGCCAGAGGTGGCTCGGGCAGCCTTGTCGGTGCCGGAGCCGGATGAGCCTTCGGCGGTAACGTCGCGCTCGTTGCTGCTTCTTGCAGATGGCGTGATGTCGAGCGGCGTGAACTGGGTCGAGGTATTTGTGCTTTCGCTGTCGCTGTCGCTGGCATCGCGTCGCCCGTTTTGCTGCGAATTCTGCTGTGATTCCTGCTGCGCGAGGGCGGGCACGGCAAAGGCCAGCAAGCTCCCGGCGATGGCGGGAACTATGGCCCGCGCGAAAGGCGCGGTGCGAGCGGGGGAGGGGTTGATAGGCATGACGTCTTCTTTTCTCGATCAGGCTGGAGCCGGCACGCCGGGAACAAGGGCCTTGGGGTGCGACTGTCCGAGCCAGTCCATCGTTTCTCGGATGCCCTGAAGCAGCGGCACGCGGGCGATCCCGTGCGTCCGGAGAAGGGCAGCGTAGCGTGCGCCGTCCCCGTGATAGATGTCGGCATCGGGCGCGGTGATCGCCGCGCGCTCGACGCTGCCCCCTGGCACCAGGCTGGCGACGAGCCGGGCGATGTCCCCAAGTTCCATCGGCTCTCCACCGCTGTCGAACCGCGATAGGCCCTGCCCGCGCAGCATTACGGCGAAGACCAGGCTCAGCAGTTCGCGCAAGCTGGCATAGGCGCGGACGACCTGCCGGGGACTGCGCACTGCAACCGGCCTGCCCGCCAGCGCGTCCAGAATGAAGCTGGCGATGGCATAGGCTTCAGGCTTGTTGATGCGGGGGCCGAGCAAGGCATAGATGCGCACGATGGCGGCCGTAGCCTGACGATCCTGCGCCCAATTGCCGAAGCGCTCCTCCTCTTCGAGCTTGAGCTGCCCGTAGAGTTCGAGCGCACCTTGCGCGCTGCCGTCTTCCGCTTTTGCGGCGGCGCCAGACGATGCCACGAACAGGCCGGTGGTGCCGATCGCGTCCAGCGCGTCAAGCACTTGTCCGGTGATGGCGCGATTGGCCGCGGCGTAATCACGCTCGTCCATCGCCAACGCGCGGTCCTTGGTCAGGAAGGCGGTGTGAAATACCCAGGTCGGTGCGTGGGGAAGGTCGGTGATGGAAGAAAGCGCGGCTTGCGGCAGGGTGCTTCCGTCAGCCAGTATCAAATCTCTGGCGCTCGATCCGAAGGCAAGGACCCGGGCGCGGAGAGCGTCAGGACCAAGCGCGGCGTTCAGCAGGTCGAGCAGGGCAAGGCCGATCCATCCGCCCGAACCGGTGATGACGATGCGATGCCCGTCCCGGCGCAGGGCTTCCGCCACGGTCGGATCAAGCATGGACGCCTGCCAGAATGGTGGAGGCAAGATCCCTGAACCGGTCAAAGCTGCGGTCGGGATCGGGGATGTAGTCTGCCTTGGCGTAGCCGTGGGTCAGGAACATGAACGGCATGTCGAGCCGGTCGGCCACGGCGTGATCGATTTCACTGTCGCCAATGAACAGGCAATCGCGCGGCCGAACCCGCAGTTCCTCAAGAACCGCTTCGAGAAGATCCGGTGCAGGTTTGGACGGAATACCCGGCCGCCCGCCTACGACCGATGAGAACAGGTGCGCCAGATCGGTGTCGGCGAGGACCTGATCGACGAGTGGCTGTGGCTTGTTCGAGCAGATTGCCAGCGTGAAACCCGCCTCGCGCAGGGCGATCAGACTTTCCTCGACGCCGGCGAAGAGCGAGCTGCGCGCGGTTCGCTTGGTGGCATAACGCGCGCGGAACTCGGCTATTTCGTCGTCGGGATCGGCACAGGCGCTACCGAGCAGTGCGGCGACCATACGGGGACCGCCCTCGCTCATCCACGGCCGGGCAAAATCCGGGTCGATGACGAGATCGCTGCCACGGTCGCGCAGCATGTCATCGAGAATCTCGACGCATATCGCGCAGCTATCGACGAGCGTGCCGTCGAGGTCGAAGATCAGCGATTTCTGCACCCCCGCCATGGCCTATCTCAGTATGGCGCAGGGGCTCATGGCCTCTGCCAGTTCGGCATCGCTGAGGAATGGCGAAAGGTCTTCCAGCGGCGGCGACACCATCGAGCCATCGGCAAGGCGGCGGCTGGACAGCTTCGGTTCGAACTGCTGCGCCTTGTCGATCATCACTTCGCACAGCTGGGGGCCGGGCCCATCCAGGGTCGCCCGAATGGCCGAATGCAGGTCAACATCGCGGCAGGCCTTGCGTGCGGGAAGTCCGAAACCATCGGCCAGTCTTGCGAAGTCGGGGAATGTCAGGCCGCTGTCTGGCCCGCAACCAACCGAGAAGCCACTGAAGTGCGCAACCTGGGATTGGCGGATCGAGTGGTAGCCGTCGTTATTGAGGACGAAAATCTTGATTGGCAGCTTGGCGCCGACGATCGTCTGCAGTTCCTGCAGGTTCATCATGATCGAACCGTCACCGGCAAGGCAGACGATCCGCTTGGGTGTGCCACCCATGGACGCGGCCCCGAAGTATGCACCGATCGCTGCAGGCAGATCGTAACCCATGCTGGCGCAGCCGGAGTTGGTGTAGAGCCGCTGGTCGGCCTTGATGCGTGCCGCCTGGAAAATCGTGACGCAGGCCGTACCATCACCGGTGACGATGATGTCGCCCTCGTCCAGTTCTTCGAACAGGGCTTCGGCAAACACGTAAGGGTTGCTTGGTCCCTCGCTAGAGCGCATCGAATCCAGCACGGCGGGGTAGCGCGCCGAGCGTTCGCGACTGCGGGCGAGATAGGCTGCCCTGTGCGCTTCGCCAGCCGCAGGAATGGGCATGGACCGTGCCGCTGCGAAGAAGGCTCGCAGGTCAGCATGAATGGGACGGTGAAGGCGCAGCGTCGGCTTGGCGAGTTCGGCGCTGTCGATGTCGACCATGGCCACGCGCGCGTTGCGGGCAAAGCTGCCCCAGTTGTAGCTGATCTGGCGGACATTGAGGCGACTGCCCAGTACGAGGACGTAGTCTGCCGCCTGGACCGCAAAGTTGCCGCCACGATCGCCCACGCTGCCGGGCCGCCCGACATAAAGCGGGTGCGCATCCGGCAAGGCGTCGTGCGCATTCCAGCCGGTCACGACCGGGGCACCGAGACGTTCGACGAACTCGAGAAACGCGGCATGCGTGCCGGACAGGCGGACACCGGCGCCCACGAACACGACCGGGCGTTCCGCTGCCGTGATCTCTGCCAGCAAAGCGCCGACTTCTGCTTCAAGGTCAGTGCCTTCGAGAGCGCCGGCTTCTGCGTCGGTATTGCTCGGAAGGTCGGCCAGACCCTCGTCGGACGCAGGATCATAGCCTGCCAGGGCTTCGGGATCTACCGGGGCTGCCTGGACGTCGATCGGTACGTCGATCCACACCGGGCCGGGCCTGCCCCTGCGGGCGAGGTGAATGGCGCGTTCGACCACCCGGCGCGTGTCCTGCGGGTCCTGCAGCAGGACGGCATACTTGGTAATCGGTCGCGCCATCGCGATGATGTCGACTTCCTGGTCGCCAAGCTGGCGCAGGGGGATCTGCGGATAGTTTCCGGCGATGGTCTCGCGCTTCACCTGCCCCGAAACGACGATCATCGGGACGGAATCGACATAGGCGCCATACACGCCGTTAAGGGCGTTCACGCCGCCCGGGCCGGTCGTCACGTTGACCAGGGCGGGGCGTCCGGTCAGACGCCCGTAGCTTTCTGCCGCAATGGCGCAGGCCTGTTCGTGGTGGGAAAAGATCTTGCGGAGGCCGGCTTCCCGGCCGAACGCATCGTTCAGGTGCATGGCACCTCCGCCCGTCAGCATGAAGCAATCGCTGATGCCATGCTGGACGAGCAGACGCGCGATCAGGTCTGCAACACGAATAGTCTGCGCCATGGGGTCAGGCTGCTTCCGCCGTGCGGGCAGAGACTTTCTGGCGGGCTTCCATCATTTCGATGCGGGCGGCGTCCTCCTCGGCAATGCCGCGGTAGAAATCGCGCTTGTTCTTCAGCCAGAGCAGTTCGAACTCGATGGCAAGTTCCATGCCGGCCTGGGCGCGGCCATCATCGGCCACGATGGAATCGAACACGACCTTGCGGGTTTCGAAGCGGTCAAGCCGGTGGCGACGCGCGCCCGAAAGAAGTGGGATCGAATCCGGGCTGACACCGCCGCCCACGACGAGTTCAACGCCGCGAATGCGCGCTTCCTGGGCCACGCGGTTGACGTAAGCCGCCATGTCCGGCGAATTCACGAAGCTGCGATCCTGGCCGAGCGAGCCTGCAAAATCCACGCGGCCGAACACGAAGCCGACCTTGCCTGCCTGCGCCACGCCGCCAAGCTCTTCGAGATGCTCGAAGGTTGCCGCAGTTTCGACGTTGAACAGGAAGGACATGTCCTCCTGCTCCTTTGCCGGAAACACCTTGTTCTTGGCGGCGATGAACTTGCTGAGCGCATAGGGCGTTTCGACCATCGGAGCGATGATCATGTCGACGCCGTACTGGCGGGCTTCGATAAGATCGCGGATGGCCTCGCACCCGCCGATCTTCAGTGCCACCTTGAGCCCGGCGCGGCGCGCCAGTTCGAGCAGGCGAAGGAATTCATCGGAGCGTGTGCCCTCGGCTTCGAATTCCGCCTTGACCGCAACGAAACCAAGATCCTTCCGGCCCTTCTCGAGAATGGCAAGCATCTGCTTTTCGTAAGTATTCATCTTGTCATCCTGTCCTTTGAACCAACAGTTCAGCGCTTGCCGTTGACGAAATTGGCGAGCATTTCGACGCTGTAGGAAAGATGGTCTTCGGTAAGACCCGGATAGAGACCAATCCAGAAGGTGTTGGTCGTCACGAGATCGGCGTTGGCAAGGTCGCCAACAACACGAACATTGCGCCCCTTCATGTAGGGCTGATGCAGCAGGTTGCCGCCAAACAGCAGGCGTGTGCCGACCTGCTTGTCATTGAGGTACTGGACGAGCTCTTCGCGGTTCAGGCCACTTTCGGGGCGGATCGTCAGCGGGAAGCCAAACCAGCTTGGTTTGCTGCGCGGGGTGGCTTCAGGAAGGATGAAGACATCCTCGAGCGGGCGCATCAGTTCGATCAGCTTGGCAAAGTTGCGACCGCGCGCGGCAATGAAATCATCGACTTGGGCAAGCTGGGCAAGGCCAACAGCTGCCTGCATGTCGGTAATCTTCAGGTTATAGCCGACATGGCCGTACGTGTACTTGTGGTCATAGCCGTGCGGCAGGGTGCCGAGGCGACGGGCAAAGCGCTTGCCACAGGTGTTGTCCTGACCGGGCGCGCACCAGCAATCCCGGCCCCAGTCGCGGATGGATTCGACCACGCGCTTGAGGCGCGGCTTGTCGGTGAACACCGCGCCGCCTTCGCCCATGGTGATGTGGTGGGCAGGGTAGAACGACAGCGTGCCGAGATGGCCAAAGGTGCCCACCGGCTTGTCGTCATAAGTGGCGCCAAGCGCGTCGCAGGTGTCCTCGACCACCCAGAGGTTGTACTTCTCGGCAACGCGCATCACCTCGGCAAGGTCGAACGGGTTGCCCAGCGTGTGGGCGATCATGATCGCACGGGTCTTTTCCGAAACCGCAGCTTCGATCATTTCCGGCTTGATGTTGTAGGTCGGGATGTCGACGTCGACGAACACGGGCACGAGCCCGTATTGCAGCGAGGGATTGACCGTTGTGGGAAAGCCGGTGGCGACGGTGATCACTTCGTCACCGGCCTTCAGCGCTTCACTGCGGTGATAGTGCGAGGTCAGCGCGGCCAGCGCGAGAAGGTTTGCCGACGATCCGGAATTGGTGGTGAGCGCGTGGGCCACGCCCATGCGTTTGGCCAGCTGTTCTTCGAAAAGCGCATTGTAGCGCCCTGTCGTAAGCCACATGTCGAGGCTGGCGTCGACAAGGTTGCGCATCTCGCTTTCGCCCACGACCTTGCCGGACACCGGCACCGGGCTCTGCCCCGGCACGAAGGGGCGAGGGCCGTGGAAACGGCGGGCGTATTCGCCTGAAAGGCTGACGATCAGCTGGCGCAGCTCAGCTTCGTCGGCATGGGCGGCCACGGCCTGAACGTCGGCAGCGCGGGGAAGAGTGTCGGTTGTCATGTCATGCACTGCCTGATTGGAATTGCTGGAATTTTTCGCGGTATTCGGTGAGCTGGCCAAGCGAAGTTGCTCTGGCGCAGGCGCCGCGATCCACGGTCTGGTGCCAAGAGACGATGCGCTGCAGCGCTTCGTCGAGCCGCCAGGTCGGCCGCCAGCCGAGGACGCTGCGCGCTTTTGCGCAATCAAGCCTGAGATTGTGCGCTTCGTGCAGGTTGGCCACATTCTCCGGACGGTCCCAGCCGGACGCGCCCCACGCTGCGGTCATCCTGTCGGCAATCCAGTCAACCGGGCGAGTGTCGTCATCCGCCGGGCCGAAGTTCCAGCCTTCGGCCGCCCAGGATTTCCCAGAAGCTAGCGCTTCGGCAATCATCAGGTAACCGCCCAGAGCTTCCAGGACGTGTTGCCACGGGCGGATGGCATGGGGGTTGCGAATCAGTGGGCGCTCACCAGCGATCAACGCGCGGACGATGTCGGGGATCAGGCGATCCTGTGCCCAGTCGCCCCCGCCGATGACGTTGCCGGCGCGGACCGAGGCAAGACCCGCTGCCCCTTCGGCCGAGAAGAAGCTGCGGCGATAGGCCGAGATCACGATCTCTGCGGCGCCTTTGCTGGCGGAATAGGGATCGTGCCCGCCCATCGGATCGTTCTCGCGATAGGGCCAGAGCCATTCGCGGTTCTCGTAGGCCTTGTCCGAGGTGATGCAGACGATTGCGCGCAGGGCCTTTGCCCGTCGACACGCTTCGAGCACGTGCACTGTGCCCTGAACGTTGGTTGCGAACGTCTCGACCGGCGTATCATACGACAGGCGGACGAGAGGTTGCGCGGCCATGTGGAACACGACTTCGGGATCGCACCGTTCGACCGCAGCCACGCACGTGGGCAGATCGCGAATGTCGCCCTCGATATGATCGACCATCGCATCGATCCGTGCCTGGCGAAACAGGCTCGTCTCATCGGCCGGAAGTGACAGGCCGGTGACCTTGGCGCCCATTTGCGTGAGCCACAAGGAGAGCCAGCCGCCCTTGAAGCCGGTGTGACCGGTCAGCAGGACCCGCCGTCCTGCCCAGAAAGCGGGATCGTGGAGATGTGCCATGCTTACCAGCACTTCCAGGGCGCGGAACCTTCGGCCCAGAGACGGTCGAGCAATTGCTTGTCGCGCAGGGTATCCATGGGTTGCCAGAACCCGCTGTGCCGGAAGGCGACGAGTTCGCCCTGCCGGGCCAGCGTTTCCAGCGGGCCGCTTTCCCAGATCGTGCCGGCGCCGGGGATCAGATCGATGACTGATGGATCGAGGACAAAGAAGCCGCCGTTGATCAGCCCGCCATCGCCTGCGGGCTTTTCCTTGAAGTCGACCACCTTGTCGCCATCGAACTCCAGCGCGCCGAACCGCCCGGGAGGGGCGACAGCTGCGATGGTCGCCTTGCGGCCATGGGCGCGATGGAAGGCGAGTTCGGCGGTCACGTCGATATCGGCAACGCCATCGCCATAAGTGAAGCAGAACGGCTCATCATCGAGATGCGAGCGGACCGCGCGCAGGCGTCCACCGGTCTGTGCTTCGGCACCGGTTTCGACCAAGGTCACCTTCCAAGGCTCGCACTTGGCCTGGTGCACTTCGATGGCATTGCGCGAGAGGTCGATGGTTACGTCGGCAGAATGCAGGAAGTAATTCGCGAAGAACTCCTTGATGACGTATCCTTTGTAACCAAGGCATATCACGAAATCAGTCACGCCATGGGCAGCGTATATTTTCATGATGTGCCAGATTATCGGAAACCCGCCGACTTCGACCATTGGTTTTGGGCGAACAGACGTTTCTTCGCCAAGGCGAGTCCCCAGACCGCCTGCCAGAATGACCGCTTTGGTCAAAGTATACCCCAGAATGATTGTATGATATAAGGGCGGCGCCCCAACCACTCCTCATTATTACTTAGGTTTGCCAAAAGCGCGGCAATTCGCGTCCATTTTGGAGAAGAAGCGAAAAGTTACCTTCATTTAGAAGCTAATAATTCGGACCACCGGGCCGCTTCTTGGTGCATTTTCTTGCGGACGTAGGACGATCCGCTCCTGTCCCTTTCGCAACAGTGTCTGGTACATTCGCATTTCGTCGCGGAAGCGATCGCTCTCGGCTGCGTAGCGATCATACTGGGCGATGATCGCATAATCGGCCGCGCAGGAGCCGGCGCGTTCAGGGGCAAGTGTGCCGTAATCGACGATAGCGCGTGATCCCCGCGCGGACTCGATCGTGGCGTAGTCGATCTTGCCCGCCAGCATGGCCTTGGCATCGACGCAGCCTGCATCGCCCATCGGAAACAGGATGCGCCATGGTGCGCCCTGCAGGTCGAAGGCAAACTGTTCGATAAGCACCGTGGAGCCGGGCGGAATGTTGGCCAGCGCCCAGGCAGAGGCCGCCTGGCGCGTGTCCTGCGCCCGCGCCGCGGTGCGATCGAGCGAGGCGGCGGCCAAGGGCACGGCAACCCCTGCGAGAATGGCGGCAGGAGCGAGTCTTTTGGCCCAGAATCCACGCACGGCGGCCCGGCTTGTGATCCAGCTTGTGGCTGCACCTATGGCGATCGCCAAGATCGGCAGCAACGGCAAGGCCCAGCGGTCCCAAACCAGACGTTGCGCCGCCAGAACCGCGATGAAGCCCAGCAGCACGGGCAGCAGCACTCTTGCCGCCAGCCCGAGGCGCGCGATCAGCCACAGACCCCAGATTGCGAGCAGGTATCCCGCCAGGCCAAGACCTGTCAGGACCGGACCCTGCCCATACCACGCCAGGTTCTGCCAGGGTGGGCCACCGGTTGCGCCAAGGTGGTGCGCCTGCGCTTCGCCCTGCAGGTTCCGCCACAGTGTTTCGTGATCCAGCACAAGGTAGGGGGAAATCAGCAGCAGCAGTGCGATGGTCAGCGCGCCGAACACCGCTAGACCGGCGAGGCTCTCGCGCAAGGTAGCCTCATCTTTCCTCCAGCGATCGAGCAGCACCGCGACCATCGCCAGGGCCCCCAGCGCAAATGGCCATTTGGTGGCGATGGCCAGCGCCAGCCAGACCGCGGCCCACACGAAGCGGCCTTTCGAGGGCTCGCGGGCGAAGCGTGTCGTGGCAATCAGGCAGGCAAGCAGAAAGCTTGTCGCCATGATGTCAGATCTGATGACTTGCGCCCAGGTCACCGCCAGAGGGCTGACCGCAAGGACGAGCCCCGCACCCAGCGCTGCCTTGCCATCGAGAAGCTCGGAAGCGAGGCGCATGGTCAGCCAGACGCTGAGGACTCCGAACCCGGCCATGGCGATGCGTCCCGGCAGGATGACCAGTGTCGGGTCGGCAAAGACCGCGTCGGCGAAGGCCTCAGGCGAGGCGAAATGACCGGTGACGTAGCCCGCACCGAACACGAGCACGTCGACCAGCGCGAGAACGTACATCGTGGTTGTGGCAGGATGGCCGAACCATCCGGGATTGAGCGTGCCGGTGCGCAGCATGCGGATGGCGCCCATCTCGAACATTAGTTCGTCGGGATCGTTGAGCGCGGGGAGGCCGAAATCGATGTGCTGAAGGCGCATGGCTGCGGCCAGGACCAGAACGGCCATCAGGGCGAACTTCATCCTGATTCCGGTCATTCGCAGGCCTGATCAGCCGTATACGATGCCGCAGGCGTTGAGTCCGGGTGCGGCATGGTATCAATAGGTCCTTGTTTGTGCTCGCCTTCCTGCCGGCGTCTCTTGAGGATAGGGCGCGGCGGGAAGTTACGGCGAGCTTCAAGGCACCTTAAAGCCTGAAGCCGCAATAGTCCGCTTCGGGCCGCTCCATTTTGGATTCACTTTCGTTATGTCTCAGTGCGGCGCGACCGTCAGAACGGGATTTCCGCACCGTCCCAGGCGAACAGCCTGCCGGATTGCGCCGGTGTCAGGCCGTCGATCACGTCGAGTAAGCGTCCAGCCGAGTGTTCGGGGGCAAACAGCTTTTCCGAAGGCACGCCGCGCTGGAACGGGCGGGAGAGGGGGGTATCTACCGTGCCCGGATGCAGCGTGACGGCCACGGCTTGCGGGTGGGTGCGGGCAAGTTCGATGGCGAGAGTCTTCACCAGCATGTTCAGCGCCGCTTTCGAGGCGCGGTAGGAGTGCCAGCCGCCAAGGCGGTTGTCGCTGATCGAGCCGACGCGGGCAGAGATGGCGGCGAAAACGGCAGGTCGGTCCTTGGGCAACAGGGGCAGGGTGTGGCGGGCGATCAGGGCAGGGCCGATGGTATTGATCGCGTAGAGCTCTGCCATTCCACCGGCATCGAGCGCGCGCCACGACTTTTCGGGGCCTTCGCCGGTTTCGCGAACCAGACGGCCAGTCGCCACGATCACAAGGTCGAGCGGGGCGCCGATCGCTGCGCAGGCCTTTGCGATTGAGCTTTCATCGAGCAAGTCAAAGCGATGAGCCATGATCTTGCCATAGCCGCCGCCGCCGCTGCGCGACAGGGCATGGACTTCGGCCACGTCTTCACGCGCGGCAAGAAGAGCGGTCAGGGCGGCGCCGATGCCGCCACTCGCACCGAACACGGCGCAGCGTTTCATCATGGTCATCATGCCGTTGATGGACCTGTGGCAACGCTCCGTCGATATGACCCAAGGCATGGTGCTGTATTGCGAGTATAAGACAGCTTGCGCCCGGCCGCGGGACATACCATGTTGGCAACAATACCTTTGCCGAAGTTACCGTTGAAACGCGTTCAATTCCGAAAGTCCCAGCACGATGGCTTCCACACCGACCGAAACCGCCACCATGACCCCGATCAGCCTGACCCCGCCCGATCCGGTGCCGGTGGTCGCGCCCGCGCAGGCGGCAGGGCTGGTGCCGGTATCGGACGAGAACCGGTCCAAGCTCGAGGCCAAGGTCGATGCGTTCGTGGCCGATCTGATCTCGGTCGACGCGCAGAGCCCGGAATTCGGCAAGAAGGTCGACCAGTTGACCAACATGGGCCGCAAGGAAATTGCGCAGGCAGCGGGCATGTCGAACCGGTTTCTCGACCGGCCGATCCGCGCGATGGACAAGGACAGCGGCGTCGGCGCCGATCTTGCCGCGCTGCGCCGGACGATCGAGGATCTCGATCCCGGCCGGCAGGGCAACCTGTCTTCGGGCCGCAAGTTCCTCGGCATCATCCCGTTCGGCAACAGCCTGAAGAAGTACTTTGACGGCTACACCTCGGCGCAGGGGCACATCAAGGCGATCCTCGAGCGCCTTGCCTCGGGCAAGGACGAGCTGCTGATGGACAACGCCGGGATCGATGTGGAGCGCCAGAAGCTGTGGGAAGCGATGGGCAATCTCGAACAGATGATCCACATCTCCAAGACGCTCGATGCCAAGCTGGAGGAGGCCGCTGCCGATCTCGACCATACCGATCCGGCCAAGGCCAAGGCGATCCGCGAAAGCGCGCTGTTCTACACGCGCCAGCGCACGCAGGACCTGCTGACGCAGATGGCAGTGACGGTGCAGGGCTACCTCGCGCTCGATCTGGTCAAGAAGAACAACGTCGAACTGGTCAAGGGCGTCGACCGCGCCAGCACCACGACCGTGGCAGCGCTGCGCACGGCAGTGACCGTGGCGCAGGCGATGACCAACCAGCGGCTGGTGCTGCAGCAGATCACCGCGCTCAACACCACGACCGCGAACATGATCGATTCCACCGGCAAGCTGCTGCGCGAGCAGACCGGCAAGATTCACGAGATGGCCGCTTCAAGCACGATCCCGCTCGAGACGTTGCAGCGCGCCTTCCAGAACATCTATGACACGATGGACACGATCGACACCTTCAAGCTCAAGGCCTTGGACGCAATGAAACAGACGGTGACCACGCTGTCCGGCGAGGTCGAGAAGTCGAAGGGCTATATCGCGCGGGCCGAAGGTGCGGCGCAAGCGAAGCTGGCAGGCCCCGAAACCTCGCCGCTGCTGACGCTGGAGGGCTGAGCGGCGCATGGCCAATTCACCGGCACATGACAGCGACCGCATCCTTGCCGACGCGCGCTCATCGCTGGTGCGCCAGCAGGCGGGCGGGCGGCGGAGCATCGGCAAACGCTCGGCCGAACTGAAGCGCCAGCACTTCGGCAAGAAGGCCGCGCGCATGGCGATGTCGGTCGGCGTGCTGCTGGTGGGCGCGATGGTTGCGGGGATGATCCTCGACGGCATCGGCATCAGCGGCGTGATGGTGCTGGGCCTGGCGATCGTTGCTGCGCTGGCATTCTTCGCAAAGTATCCGAAGATGAAAGTGCCTGATCTGTCGGCGCTCAACACCGGCGATGTGCGGACAATGGTCGGGCGGACCGAACTGTGGCTCGAGGCCCAGCGGCCCGCGCTGCCCGCACCTGCGGTGCAGCTGGTGGACCAGATCGGCGTGCAGCTCGATGGTCTCGGTGTCCAGCTGGAAGGCATCGACCCGGCCGAACCTGCCGCAGTCGAAGTGCGCAAGCTGGTGGGCGAGCATCTGCCGGGCATGGTCGAAAGCTACCGCAAGATTCCGCAGCACTTGCGGCGCGAGGAGCGCGGCGGGCGCAATGCCGATCAGCAACTGGCCGATGGTCTTGGCAAGATATCCAAGGAAATCGACGAGATCACGCGGCAACTGGCGGCGGGCGATCTCGATGCGCTCGCCGTGCGCGGGCGTTATCTGGACTATCGCTATGGGGAAGGGCTAGAGGCGGCGCCCCAGCTCGAAGCCCCGAAGGTCACCTGATGCGCATCGCCATTCCTCACTCGCTCGACCGTGACGAAGCGCGTCGGCGCCTGCGCGAGAAGGCGGCGCAGGCCGCGTCCAAGGCCGATGGCATGGCAACGGTGACGACGACCTTTACCGACGACGACCATATGGTGATGACCGTCAGCGCGATGGGCTACACGCTCGATTGCGGGGTGGAACTGGCCGAGAAGGAACTGGTGGTCGAGGTCGACATCCCCGCCAGCCTCGGCTTTGCAAAGCGCATGATCGAAGGAATCATCCGCGAAAAGAGCGGCAAGCTGCTGACGTGACGTATTGGGTCATCGGTCCGGTTCCCCAATCAACGTCATGCTGAACTTGTTTCAGCATCCATTTATGACCACAAGCCACCGTTCGTGGTGACAGATGGACCCTGAAACAAGTTCAGGGTGACGGTGTCTTGAAATGGAGGGCGCGACGATGGCCGCCGCGCCCCTGCTCGGATCAGGCCTTTTCCAGCTGCGGTCGGTTGGCGACGAGGTTGTCGACCACGCTGGGATCGGCCAGCGTCGAGGTGTCGCCAAGGTTCGACATGTCATTCTCGCCGATCTTGCGCAGGATGCGGCGCATGATCTTGCCCGAGCGGGTCTTGGGCAGGCCGGGGGCGAACTGGATCACGTCGGGCGTGGCGATCGGGCCGATTTCGTGGCGGACCCACTGGACCAGCTCCTTGCGCAGCGCCTCGTCCGGCTCGACCTCGGCATTGCAGGTGACGAAGGCGTAGATGCCCTGGCCCTTGATGTCGTGCGGCATGCCGACGACCGCAGCTTCGGCGACCTTGGCGTGGGCGACCAGCGCGCTTTCGATCTCGGCGGTGCCCATGCGGTGGCCCGAGACGTTGATCACGTCGTCGATGC
>JBEQCK010000013.1:0-34353 GCA_041639335.1 Novosphingobium sp. | reverse complement strand
GGCGTGATGTCCTGGTATGCCGATGGCAGCGGCGCTGTCCGCGTCGGCATAGGCGATGAAAATGGCGGCCGCGATCACCGCCTGCTCTATCGCGATCGTGCGCAGGACGGCTTCCGGGTGGTGGCCAGGACCGGCGAAGGCAAGAACGACCTGCCTGTGCCGGTGCTGTTCCTTGCCGAACCGGGCAAGGCCGCGGCCTTCAGTGACAAGAACGGGCGCACGGCGCTCTACATGCTCGACCTCGCGACGATGCAGACCGGTGCGATGCTGTACGAAGCGCCCGAACATGATCTGGATTCGCTGATCGCCGATCCGACGGAAACGCAGATTCGCGGCGTCCGCTATACCGACACGCGCCGCCGCACAGTGTGGTTCGATCCCAAGATGCAGCAGGTCCAGGCGGGACTTGAACAGGCCTTTGCGGGCAAGCAGGTGCAGATCGTTTCGCAAAGTGCCGACGAGCAGACATTCGTCATCCGCGAGAGCAGTCCGTCGGCGCCGGGGAGCTATTACACCCTGTCGCTCGGCACAGGAAAGCTGGCCATGCTGGGAATGGAGAACCCTGCCATCGGCAACAAGCCCCTCGCCGCGGTCAAGACCATCAGCTACACTGCGCGCGACGGAATGAAGCTCAACGCGGTTCTTACCCTTCCTTCGGGCGGAACCTCGAAGAACCTGCCGCTGATCGTCCTGCCGCACGGTGGCCCGCGCGCCCGCGACTATGAACACTGGGACTTCTGGACCCAGTTCCTCGCCGACCGCGGCTATGCCGTCCTCCAGCCGAACTATCGCGGCTCGACCGGTTTCGGCGCTGCCTATACTGCCGCTGGCGACGGCGAATGGGGCCTCAAGATGCAGGACGACGTCGACGATGCCCGCGCCTGGGCGGTGTCGACAGGTCTGGCCGATGGCAAGCGTGTCTGCATCGCGGGCGGCTCCTATGGCGGCTATGTTGCCATGCGCGCGGCAGAGCGAAATCCCGACCTCTATCGTTGCGCCATCAGCTTTGCCGGCGTCTCCGACCTGCCTGCGATCCTCAAGTTCGACAGCCAGTTCGTCGGCGGACTGGGCAACCTCGACTATTGGAAAAGCCGCGCACCCGATCTTCGCGCCGTGTCGCCCATCAACAATGCCGAGCGGACCGGCATCCCGATCCTCGTGATCCACGGCAAGAAGGACCTGAGGGTGCCGCTCGCGCAGTCGAAGGACTATGTCGAAAAGCTGAAGAAGGCAGGCAAGCCGGTCGAATTCTACATCCAGCCCGAAGGCGACCACCACTTCAGCCGCGAGGAGGACCGATTGACCTTCCTTGGCCAGATGGAAGCCTTCCTCGACAAGCACAATCCGGCAAACTGATACCAGCAAGGTTGTGCTTTGCGCTTGCGCCGGGCAGGCCTAAGGGGGCTTCGTTCGCACAACGACAGGCATTTGTTCATGGCCATCTTCACCGACAATCCCAAGTTCGACTGGATCCTGCGGTGTGGCTGGAAGGGACTGTGCCCGAAGTGCGGCAAGGGGCCGATGTTCGCGGGTTGGCTGAAGCTGCAGAAGACCTGCCCGGAATGCGGGCTCGACTACCAGTTCGCCAATGCCGACGATGGTCCGGCCTTCTTCGCGCTGTGCATCACCGCCTTCCCGCTCACGTTCTTTGCGGTCTGGCTTGAAGTTGCCTACGCGCCGCCGTGGTGGGTGCACGTGCTCACGTCCGTGCCGATCCTGGCCATCGGGTGTCTTGCCACGCTCCGCCCGTTCAAGGGCTGGCTGGTTGCCTCGCAATACGTGAACCAGGCGATCGAGGCAGGCACGGAGAACCTGTGGAGCAAGCTCAACGCCCGAGAGCGCGAATCCGAATAGAGAGGGCAGCGCGCCGGAGCAGCGACGGGTTTTCCAAACTGGCGAGTTTGCCAAGCCTTTGTCACACTCCCGTAGCATTGCACTGCTTGGCATCTGTCGGACCAAGTAACCGGAAGCATTTGTGAATCGCAGCCTTGCGGTTATTCCTGCTGCTTCGGAAGGGGAACGCTGGCGTGGGATTCGGGCAAAGGAGGCTGGTCATCGCCGGGTTGCGACCCGCCTTGCCGCCCCTGCATGACGTACTGTGGTGGACCCTCGCCAGCCTCATCGCGGGGCTTGCCGCAGCGCTCGTCTGGGCGCTCGTCACCCCGGTCTCGCCGCTGGGCGATTGGGCGCCGCGCGGCGTTCGTATCATGTCTCCCACCGCCCGGGCCGCACTGTTCGCCACGGTCGATCCGTTCAACCGCACGCCCGCCGCTTCGGCTCAGGCAGAGCAGTCGGGCGCGGTAACCTCGCTGGCGCTGACCCTGTTCGCCACGCGCGCGACGCCCGGTGGTGGCGGCACGGCAATCATTGCCGGAGGAGACGGCCTGCAGCAGGTCTATCGCGTCGGCGCCGAAGTGCAGCCCGGCGTCACGCTGGCGGCAGTCGCATTCGATCACGTCGAACTGTCGCGCAATGGCGCAAAGGAACTGCTCTATCTTGACCAGTCCGGCCCGGCGCCCAGCGCACAGGGCGTTGTCGCGGCAAACCCGGTGGCAGCACCTGCCGCAGCCGCAGCCGGCGGCGGGGTCAGCGTTGCCGCCTTGCGCAGCGGGGTCAACTTCGGGCCGCGCGCCGAGGGCGGAAAGGTCGTCGGCGTCGAAGTCCTCTCGTCGGGTGACGGGGCGGCTTTCCGGGCCGCAGGCTTCCAGCCCGGCGATGTCATCACCGCTGTCGATGGCAAGCCGATCACCAGCGCGGCCGATGCCGCCGCGCTTTCCGGTGCCATCCGCGCCGGCACTTCAGTCGCGGTCACCGTCCGTCGCGGGGATCGCCAGCTTCCTCTTGCTATCACATTGGCCCCATGACCTTGCGCAAGCTCCTTAGCCCCAAGATGCTCCTCGGAGCCGCCGCGCTCGCCCTTGCCGTGCCGCAGGCCGCGCTGGCGCAGTACACCCTCAACGTGCGCGAAGCCGACATTCGCGCCTTTGTCGCCGATGCCGCCGAAGTGACGGGCCGCACCTTCATCGTCGACAGCCGCGTGCAGGCCAAGATCAGCGTCGTTTCCGACCGTCCGCTCAGCCGCTCGGAATATTTCGAGGTCTTCCTCTCCACCCTGCGCGCCAACGGGCTGGTCGCTGTGCCAACCGGCAATGGCGCGTTCCGCATTCAGCCCGCCGAGGGCGCGGCCAGCAACCCCTCGCGCATCGGCAGCCGTGGTGCCGCGCTCAGCCAGATGGTCACCGAAGTCATCCGCCTGCGCGCCATCGACGCTGCACAAGCGGTCGAGACCCTGCGCCCGCTGATCAGCAAGGAAGGCGCAATTACCGCCAACAAGGCGGGCAATTCGCTGGTTGTCGTCGATTATGCCGACAACATGCGCCGCATCCGCGCGCTGCTGGCAGATATCGACCGCGACAACGCTGCCACGCAGACCGTCATCCTCGATCATGCCGGCGCCCGCGAGATCGC
This sequence comes from Novosphingobium sp., assembly GCA_041639335.1. Lineage (GTDB taxonomy): Bacteria > Pseudomonadota > Alphaproteobacteria > Sphingomonadales > Sphingomonadaceae > Novosphingobium. Next base: position 30,885 of record JBEQCK010000013.1, on the reverse strand, counting down.
CACGGCATTGAGCCAACTGGTCCCGGCCGGCGGCGAAGGCGCGCGCGCGCTGGCCACGGTCGTCGCGGTGGACAGCTCCAACGCCGTGCTGATGCGCGGCGAACCGGCCACGCTCGCCAAGCTGGCGGCGATGGCCCGCCAGCTTGACGCGAAAGCCGCGACCGGGGGCGAGATCAAGGTCGTCTGGCTGGACTATGCGGATTCGGCAGCGCTGGTGCCGGTGCTCGAACGCCTGCTGGGCGGTCAGGGCGGCGGCGAAGTGGCTTCGGCCAGCGCCGCGCCGGTATCGCTCGGCGGCGTCGGCGGCAGCCAGACGTCGAACGCGGGCACGCAAGGCTCGACCGGACAGGCCGCTGCCACCGGCGGCAGCCAGACCAGCCCGATCGGCGCAACCACGGGCGGGCTCGGCAATGGTCCGATCAAGCTCGCCAACGGACGCGGCACGGCCACGATCACGCGCTATCCCGGCGCCAACGCGATCATCATCGCCGCGCCTGCCGATGACCAGCGCCGCATCGGCGAGGTGATCCGCCAGCTCGACGTGCCGCAGGAGCAGGTGCTGGTCGAAGCGATCATCGTCGAGATTTCGAACAACGTGGCGAAGGAACTCGGCGTCCAGCTGCTGTTCGGCGGCAAGGACAAGCCCTTTGCCGTCACCAACTTCTCCAACTCCTCGCCCAACATCATCGATATCGCGGGCGGGCTGCTGGCCGACAACCTCAACCAGACGACCACCGTGGTCAACGGCGCCACTGTCACCACCACGACCAACAGCACGGCAGGAGACCTGCTGCGCCAGAACGCCGCCACCAAGGCACTCTCGGCCAGCGGCGCCTACACCGGCTTCCTGACAGAGCTGTCGAAGGACACCTACCTCGGCGCGCTGATCAACGCGGTGCAGACCGACAAGAACTCCAACATCCTTTCCACCCCGCACATCACCACCAACAACAACGTGCCCGCCTCGATCCTGTTCGGGCAGGACGTGCCGATCACCACGGGCGAGGCGCTGTCGAGCGGCAATTTCAGCGACACCTTCCGCACCGTTCAGCGCCAGAATGTCGGTATCGAGCTTGATGTGACGCCCCAGATCAATGCCGGCAACATGGTCCGCCTCGATCTGCGACAGGAAGTCAGCTCGATCGCAGGCACCGTTTCCAGCAAGTCGGACGAGCTGATCATCAACAAGCGCGAGATCAAGACGACCGTGACCGTGGGCGACCGCGAAATCGTCGCATTGGGCGGCTTGCTCGACGACAACGAGCAGCGCACGCTGCAGAAGGTGCCGCTGCTTGGCGACATTCCGGTGGTGGGCGAACTGTTCAAGTCGCGCGGGCGCAGCAGGGTCAAGACAAACCTCATGGTCTTCATCCGCCCGACGATCCTGCGCAACGCCTCTGACCGCGCCGCGCTGGCCGCGCGCCGCTATGGCGTGGTGCGGCAGGCCCAGATCGATTTCAATGCCAAGCAGGAGCCGACCATCGACGAACTGATCGTCGACTACATGGGCGCAACGCTGCCGGCGGCGCCGTCTGCGCAAGTGGCGGTGGTCGCGCCGGGCGACACTCTCATTCGCCCCCGCGCCACGCCGGTCCCGCTTGAACAGACCGAACTTCCGCCGAGCAGCGCACAGAACTGAAGCATGGAAAGCGAGAGCGCCATCGCAGACACCGGGGAGCCGCTGGTAGAGGCGGTGACCATCGTCGCGCCTGCGCCGTTGCCAGCAGTCCCCTATGCCTTTGCCCGCGATCATGGCGCACTGATCGAAGCCGTCCACGCCGAACATGTCACCGTCGCCCTGCGCGATGGTGCGGACCCGCTGAGCCTGCTCGAGATTCGCGGCAGCTTCGGCCTGCCACTCCGCGTCCGGCGCGTATCGCCGCCGGAATTCGAGAAGCTGCTTGCCGATGCCTATGCCATGGATGGCGCAGCCGCCGCCGTCGCGGGCGACATGGGCATCGCGGGTGACGGGCTCGATCCGCTCGCGCTGGGCCTGCCCACCGCCGAGGACCTGCTCGACAGCGCCGACGATGCCCCGGCGATCCGCCTGATCAATGGCCTGATCGCCGAAAGCCTGCGCCAGGGCGTATCCGACATCCACATCGAACCTTATGAGACCGCGCTGGTCGTGCGCATGCGCGTCGATGGCGTGCTGGCCGAAAAGCTGCGCATGCCGCCGCATGTCGCGCCCGTTCTGGTCAGCCGCATCAAGGTCATGGCGCGGCTGGACATTGCCGAGCGCCGCGTGCCCCAGGACGGACGCATCTCGCTCAGCCTTGGCGGCAAGCTGGTCGACGTGCGCGTCTCCACCCTGCCCAATCGCGCGGGCGAGCGTGTGGTGATGCGCCTGCTCGACAAGGAGAATGCAGGGCTCGATCTCGTCCATCTCGGGCTGGACGCCAAGGCCGAGGACACGCTGCGCCGCGCCCTTGCCGAACCCAACGGCATCGTTCTCGTCACCGGGCCGACGGGTTCGGGCAAGACGACCACGCTCTATGCCGCGCTACGGGGCCTCAACGATGGCCAGCGCAACATCCTGACTGTGGAAGACCCTGTGGAATACGCTGTGGACGGCGTGGGCCAGACGCAGGTCAATTCCAAGGTCGGCCTCACGTTCGCCGCCGGTCTGCGCGCCATCCTGCGCCAGGACCCCGACGTGGTCATGGTCGGCGAAATCCGTGACCGCGAGACCGCCGACATCGCCGTGCAGGCTTCGCTCACCGGCCATCTCGTGCTGTCGACGGTCCATACCAACGATGCCGCCGGTGCCATCACCCGCATGCGTGACATGGGCGTGGAGCCGTTCCTGCTCGCCTCCACCTTGCGCGCAGTCATCGCCCAGCGCCTGGTCCGCCGCCTCTGCCCGCATTGCCGCGAGGAGCGCGTGCTCGATCCCGGCATGGCCGAGGTGCTGGGCATGAAGCCGGGACGGACGGTCTACTCGGCCAAGGGCTGCGGTGAATGCAGCCAGACCGGTTATCAGGGCCGCGTCGGCGTGTTCGAGGCGCTGCGGGTGGACGACACCATCCGCCAGATGATCCACGACAATGCCGATGAAGCAGCCATCGCCCGTCATGCTTTTGCCGATTCGCCAAACCTGGCCAAGGCGGTGCGGCGCATGGTCAAGGACGGCACCACGTCGCCTGAGGAGGCGGCGCGCATCATGCGGCGGGACGGCTGATGGCGCGCTTTGCCTATCACGCCATCGACCCCAAGGGGGACGAGCGCCGCGGTGCGATCGAAGCGGCCAGTGAAGCGTCGGCGCGGGAAAAGCTCGTCGCGCGCGAATGGTTCGTGGTCAGCGTGCAGGCCGATGCCGCTGCGTCCGCCCGCCGCGCCGCCACCAGCACCTCCGGCCTTGCGCTGTTCGCCACGAAGCTATCGGCCAAGCAGCTCGCCCTGTTCACCCGCCAGCTCTCCTCGCTGATGGTCGTCAGCCCGCTCGAGGAAACGCTGCGCACGATCGCCCGGCAGACCGAAAAGCCAAAGGCGCAAGCGATTCTTTCAAGCGTCCACGCCGGCATCGTCGAAGGCCTGCCGCTGGCCGAAGCCATGCGCCGCGAGGAGCCGAGCTTTCCGCCGATCTACCGCGCGATGATCGCCGCGGGGGAGAACTCCGGCAGCCTCCCCGCCATCGCCGACCGGCTGGCCGACATGCTGGAGCGGCAGGCGCAGGTGCGCGGCAAGATCATCGCCGCGCTGGCGTACCCCATCGTGCTTTCGCTCGTCGCCATTGCGGTCGTCACCGGCCTGATGATCTCGGTCGTCCCCCGCGTCGTCGAACAGTTCGACAACGCCAGCCGCCAGCTGCCGGTGCTGACCCGCGTGGTCATCGGCATCTCGCAGTTTCTCAGCACATGGTGGTGGGCGCTGCTTGCCCTGATCGCGCTGGCGGTCGCCGGCTTCGTCCGCGCCTTGCGCCAGCCCCCCTTCAAGCTGCGCTTCGATGCCGCGCTGCTACGCCTGCCCTTCATCGGCAAGCTGATCCGTGATGTCCACGCCGCAAGCCTTGCGCGCACGCTCGCCACGATGATCGAGGCGCGCCTGCCGCTGGTCGATGGCCTGCGCCTTTCCACGCGAACTGTCTCGAACGCGGTACAGGCGCAATCGCTCGCCCAGATCAGCGAGAAGGTCCGCGCCGGCGGCTCCCTCTCCACCGCCCTGCGCGAGGCAGGCACCTTCCCGCCGCTGCTGGTCTACCTTGCCGCCAGCGGGGAGGCAGCCGGCCAGCTCGGCACCATGCTCGAACGCGCCGCCGACTATCTCGAGCGCGAGTTCGAGGCCTTCACTGCCGCAGCCATGGCGCTGCTCGAACCGGCAATCATCGTGGTGATGGGCACAGCTGTCGCGCTCATCATCCTCGCCATCCTGCTGCCGATCCTGCAGCTCCAGAACCTCACCGGACTGTGATGACCATGACCGAAGCTACGCCCAAGCCGACCCCCGAGACCGATGATGAGCGCCGCCGCAACGGCTTCAGCCTTGTCGAACTGATGGTCGTCATCTTCATCATCGGCCTGCTTGCCACCGTGGTGCTCATCAACGTCCTGCCCAGCCAGGACAAGGCGATGGTGGTCAAGGCGCGCAGCGATATTGCCACGCTCGAACAGGGCATGGAAATGTACCGCCTCGACATGGCCAGCTATCCCGGTCTGGCCGAGGGTCTGAACGCCCTCAAGTCCCCGCCCGCCAACCTCGCCCAGCCGCAGAACTATCGCTCCGGCGGCTATGTGAAGGAGGTGCCGACCGATCCCTGGGGCCACCCCTACCAGTACCAGACGCCGGGTCGTGACGGCAGGCCGTTCGAGATCTTCTCCCTCGGCGCCGATGGCCAGCCCGGCGGCAGCGATCTCAACGCCGACATCTACGCCGGACAGAACTGACCCCCGCAATGGCCTCGACCGGCACATCTCCTGCTGACGGATTGATCCTGATCCTGCCGCCCGTGCCGGGTGATCCCTGGCGCTGGCGCCGGGTCGGCGAAGCTGGCGTGGGGCCTGAAGAATACGCGGCCGACCTGCCGGTCCACTCCTCGGTCACCGTGCTTGTCCCCAGCGCCCTTGCCCCCGTCGTGGACAGGCCCCTGCCGGCAATGCCGGTGGCGCAGGCGCTTGCGGCCGAGCGTCTCGCGCTGGCGAAAGGCGGCCTTGCCGCAGAGCGCCACGTCGCAGTCGCCGCAGCAGATGGACGCCTGCTCTCCTGCCGCCTGTCCGCCTCCGACATGGACCATTGGCTGGCCACGTTGGCGCAGGCCGGGATCGATCCGCAGGCCATCGTTCCGGCGGCCCTCGTCCTCCCCCGGCAGGACGGCGCCCTCGTCCTTGGCGCACTGGGCGAACAGTTGCTCGCCCGGACCCCGGCGGCCGCCTTTGCGGCAGAAGAGGCGCTGGTCGAAGCGCTGGGCGAAGGTCTGGACCAGACCGCGCTCGACGATGATGCCCTGGCCGAACGACTCGCCCAGGTTCACGCCGCCCCACCGCTGAACCTGCGGCAAGGCGCCTATGCTCCGCGCCGCGTCTCGGTGTTCCGCACCGCCAACTGGCTCGGCCTGGCCCGCATGGCTGCTGTGGCAGCACTGCTTGCCCTGCTGCTGATGGTGGTGTGGATCGTGAAGTGGAATCTCGACAGCAGCGCCGAGGAAGCCCGCGCCCTCGACCTTGCACAGAAGCGCTTTCCTGCCGCAACCGATCTCGACACGGCCGAGCGCCTGCTCGCCACAGAACTCGCCAAGCGCGGCGAAGGCGGTGCCAGCTTTGCCGCGCCCGTTGCTGCCGTGCTTGATGCCATGCGCCCCGTTCCCGGCGTGAAGCTGCGCGATCTTGGCTATGGCGCCGATGGCACCTTGCGCTTCACTGCCGCCGCGCCGCGCGCAGAGGATGTCAACGCCGTGCTGATCACGCTGCAGAACAACGGCTGGAAGGTTACCGTGCCGCCTGCCCTTGCCCCTGACCCGACCGGCGCCACCGTCGCCGCCATAACGGTGAGGGCACCGTGATGCGGCAAGTCTCCGTCTGGTATATCGGCCTCACCCAGCGCGAGCGCATTCTGGTCGGCATCGGCGGCGCGCTCGCCGCAGTGATCTTGCTGGTCTACGGCATCGTCCTGCCGATCGGCAACGCGCTCGACGCAGCCGCCACCCGCCATCGCGAGGCGACTGAGCGGGCGGGCAGGATCACGGCCGGCATCGCCGCACTCAAGCGCGCACCCGCTGCCCGCGCCGCCGCGCTGGCCGGTCCGGTCGAACAGATCGCCGGAGCAAGCGCGCAGGAAGCCGGTTTCGTGGTGCAGTCGAACGAACGGCGCGGGTCCGACATGGCCGTTCTGGTGATCCCGACCGCGCGTCCATCAGCCGCGCTTGCCTGGCTCGACGCGCTCGGCGGTCAGGGGCTTGCGGTGGAACAGATCACCCTGACGCCTGCGCCCGACGGCACGGTCGCGGTCAACGTCACCGTGCGAAAGGCCGCATCGTGATCGGGCGGTGGATCTTCATTCGCGGCGCCGCCATGGGCCGTCGTGGCTGGCTGGCGCTCGGCGTGCTGTTCGTGGGTGCCCTGCTCGTCCTGCTACCGCTGCGGCTGGTGCTGGGCATGGCCCTGCCCGAAACGGTCACTGCGCGCAGCGTCGAAGGCATTGTCTGGAGCGGGCGGATCGCCGATCTCAATGCCGGGCCTTTGCCGCTCGGCACTGTCGACGCCAGGCTTCAGCCGCTGCCCTTGCTGATTGGTCGCCCTCAGTTCGCCATCTCGCGCGAAGGCTTTTCCGCGCAGATCGGCCCCTCGCGCCTGACTGGCGCAAACGGCTCCGTGCTTCTGCCCGATGGTCTTGGCGGACTGCCGGTGACGTCGCTCGGGTTAGGCGATTTCTCGGCGGTCATGGTCAATGGCAAGTGCGCCGAGGCGCAAGGCACGCTCAGCCTGACCCTGGCTTCGCTTGGCCCGCTCCTGCCCGATGCGCTGGTTGTCTCGGGCCAGGCCCGCTGTGAAAACGGCGCGCTGGTCGTACCGATGCGCGGTGCGCAGGGCATGGAACGCCTGACGCTAAAGCTCGGCGGCGACGGACGCTGGCAGGCAGACCTGACGCTTGCAGGCCTGCCCCAGGAAACCGCCGATGCGCTCAAATCCTCAGGGTTCGACACCCGTCCCGACGGTGTCGGCATCGTGACGGGCGGAACCTTGTGAAAGTCAGGCTGGTTACGCGTCCTTCGACAACCTCAGGACGAGCGGCGTAGTACCAACGGGTTTCCTGCCCGTCCGAAACAAACCCCCGCTCATGCTGAGCTTGTCGAAGCATCATGCACGATAGACGATAGCTCTCAGGCAAGCGTCTGCGTCAGGAACCAGGCGCGCTGTTCGGCCTGATCGGTCCAGTCGTCGGCCATGCCCTCGGTGGCGTTGTCTCCGGCTTCGGTGGCGGCTTCCTTGACCGCGCGGATCGCCTTGATCAGCGCCACGTTGTCGTCGCGCAGGGCCTTGACCATGTCCATGGCGTCAACCTTGCTGCGATCGTCGTCCTTGATCGAAGCCTTGCCGGCAATCGCGCCGATCCCGGTCAGCGTGTCGCCGCCATTCTTGCGCACGCGCTCGGCAATCACGTCGGTCAGTGCGAACAGTTCGGCGGCCTGCTCGTCAAACAGCAGGTGCAGTTCGCGGAACTGCGGGCCTGCCACGTGCCAATGATAATTCTTGGTCTTGAGATAGAGCGTGAAATAATCGGCCAGCAGACCGTTCATGCTGTCGATCAGGGCCTTCTTTGCGTTGTCGCCGGGCATGACATTCCCCTTTCGTGTCCGGGTGGATTGAGCCTCTTATACGCCAGATCGACTGAAAGGTTTCATGCAATAATACGGCATCATTGATCGACCAAATCAATCACACCTGCCCTTTCGCGCTCCCTTTCAGCAAGAACAGCCCGGCCAGTGCCGAGATTATCGATCCGCCCAGAATCCCCAACTTCGCCTCTTCGACCAGCAGCGGGCTTTGCGGGAAAGCAAGGCTGGCTATGAACAGGCTCATCGTGAAGCCAATCCCGCACAGCAGGGACAGGCCCCACAACTGGCGGATGCTGGCCCCGGCCGGACGCTTGGCGATACCCAGCTTTTCCGCCGCCACGATGCTGCCAAGGATACCCACCTGCTTGCCGATCAGCAGGCCCGCGGCAATCGCAACCGGCAGGGCCAGCGGCCCGCCATCGATCGAACCCAGCGCAACGCCGGCATTGGCAAGGCCGAACAGCGGCACGATCAGGAAGCCGTTGGGTGCAACCAATGCATGTTCGAGCCGCAGCAAGGGGCTGTCATGCTCCTTGTTGAGCGCCAGTGGCACGGTCAACGCGGCGAGCACCCCGGCAATGGTCGCATGGACGCCGGAATGCAGCACGGCAAACCACAGTGCCACAGCCCCGAGGATATAGGGGATCAGCGCGCTGACCCCGGCGCGGTTCACCACCACCAGGGTCAGGAAGATGGCGGCGGCAATGCCCAGCCACATGAGATCCAGCCCGGTCGTGTAGAAGAACGCGATGACCAGGACCGCGCCAAGATCGTCCACGATCGCCACGGTCAGCAGGAACAGGCGCAAGGACGATGGCAGGCCCTTCCCGGCCAGCGCCAGCACGCCGATGGCAAAGGCGATATCGGTTGCAGAAGGGATCGCCCAGCCGCGATGGAGCGCTGGATCGCCACCAGCTATGCCCAAGTAGATCAGTGCCGGCACTACCATCCCGGCGACGGCCGCGATGACCGGCAGCCGACGGCGGCTCGGGCTTGAGAGTTCGCCGTCAAGGATCTCGCGCTTGATCTCCAGCCCGACGACGAAGAAAAACACCGCCATCAGGGCATCGTTGATCCACAGATGCAACGTGTCGAGCTTGGGCACGGGCGTCCATGGCAGCGTGTGGTGGAACAGGTCGTGCCAAGGGTCCGCCAAGGGGGAATTGGCCAGGACAAGGGCAATCGCTGCACAGACCATCAGGACGATGCCCGGTGCTGCTTCGTTGTGCGTCAACTTGTGCAGAGCGCGCCTGAGCCCTGAATTTCCTGCCATTTTCGAATCATCCAGTGTTCACGAAACTCAGGCCTTGGGCCTAGCATTCCCCTTGTGCCGACGGGGGTCTGGCACGTCAAACAGGGGCAAGCTCTTGTCACCATGGCCGACCTATCCCGCGTTGCAATGGCTCGCGGTTGTCGAGCACGAATTGCTGCTGTTTGCCGCAATCTGGTTTGCGATCTTCGCGATCGACGAATTGGCCGTGGACCTCGCCTGGCTTCGCCTGCGCCTGAGCGGCAAGCTGCGCACACCCCGCCTCTCGCACCCCTGCAATGCCGAACTCAATGGCTTGGCCGTCGTTCTGGTTCCCGCGTGGCTGGAATCGCGCGTGATCGGGCCGATGGTGCGCCATACCCTGCAAAGCTGGCCGCAAAGCAATCTTCGCATTTACGTCGGCTGCTATCGCAATGACCTGGCCACCATTTCCGTTCTCGTCTCGCTCGCGCCCGACCCTCGCCTGCGGGTCGTCATCCACGATCGTGACGGTCCGACGACCAAGGCCGACTGCCTCAATCGCATCTATCGCGCGATCTGCGAGGACGAGCGGCGCAGTGACCGGCGCGTGCGCGCGCTGATCCTCCACGATGCCGAGGATATGGTCCATCCCGCCGCTCTCACCCTGATGGACCGCGCGCTAGACCATGCGGATTTCGTGCAACTGCCAGTCCGCCCCGAACCGCAGCGCGCAAGCCCCTGGATCGCCGGCCACTACTGTGACGAATTTGCCGAGGCCCATGCGCGCGACATGGTGGTCCGGCACCACATCGGCGCCGCCCTCCCCTCGGCAGGCGTGGGCTGCGCCTTTTCGCGCCGCGCGATTGACCGCATTCTCGTCGCCCGCTCCAGTGCCGAGCCCTTCGCCGCTGAATGCCTGACCGAAGATTACGAATGCGGCCTGCTTGTCCATCAGACCGGCGGGCGGTCTGTCTTCCTGCGCGTGCGCGACAGTTCGGGCGCGCTCGTCGCCACGCGCGAGTTCTTTCCGGCAAACCTCGTCGCGTCGGTGCGGCAGAAGACGCGCTGGGTCCACGGCATCGCCTTCCAGGGCTGGGACCGACTGGGCTGGAAGTGCGCGCCCGGCGATATCTGGATGCGTCTGCGCGATCGCCGCGGGCCGCTGGTCGCGCTCGTCCTGGCCGCCGCCTATCTGCTGATCATGCTGTGGCCGGTGGTCCTGATCGCGAAATCATCGGGCCTTGCTGTCCCGGTTGACGATGGCCCGCTGCTCAAGGGCCTGCTGGCATTCAATCTTGCCAGCCTGATCTGGCGTCTGGTCATGCGCGCGCTGTTCACCGGCCGCGAGTATGGCCCGGCGGAAGCCTTGCGCGCAGTGTTCCGCTTTCCGGTAGGCAACGTCATCGCCATGCTCGCCGCGCGTCGCGCCGTCACTGCCTACGTCCGGGTGTTGGCAGGCGGCGTCCTGCGCTGGGAACACACGGTCCATCACATCCACGTCGCCCAAGCCCCCAAGCCTGACGAGGAACCGCAGCAGCGGCCTTTGCCGGTTGCAGCATGAGAGCAGGTCCTGCGGCGAGGCGGCGGGGCCAGCCCCTGCTTGCGCTTGCCCTCGTGCTCGTCGGCTGGATCACCGGCCGCGCCCTGACCCTGCAGGATGACACCCTGAACGAGGCGCCCGCTGCCCCGGCAAGCGTGCCGCCCTTGCGCCACCAGCGCTCGCTCGCCCGTCAGATACTTCCCTCTCCCCTTTCCCGCCCCCAGCCACACATCACGAGCGTCGTCCCGCAGCGAGCTTCCGCCCCACCGGCTGCCGCATCAACACCATGGCCACCTCTCCCTACCGCCGCGCCTGTCCCATTTCTTCCGCCCCCACTCGCACCATTACCGCACCGCACCGCCGCCCTGATCGCTCCCATCGCCTCCGCCCCCAGCCAAACCGCCGATCCGCAGGAGTTCTACGAGCCTCTCGTCGTCAAGGACGATCCGCGCTGGAGCGGCGAGAACTGGTTGCTGATGCGCGCGGGCAGCGGTTCGGCGGCGCAAGCCCCGGGCGCCGCGTCCTATGGCGCCAGCCAGGCGGGAGCCATCGTCCGCTACCGCTTCGGCAAGGGCGAGGTGCAGGATTCCTACGGCTATCTGCGCACCTCGCTCGCCATAAACGCCCCGGGCAAAGACAAGGAAGTCGCGTTCGGCCTCGGCATTCGCCCGTTCCGCCGCCTGCCCGTCCGCGCCCTTGTCGAAGCGCGCCTTCAGGATACCAGCCGCTCGCCGATGCAGGTTCGTCCCGTCGCCACTGTCATCACCGAACTGCCGTGGCAGCGCCTGCCCCGCGGCTTCCGGCTCGAAGCTTACGGGCAGGCAGGGTACGCCGGGGGCAAGGCCGCCACCGCCTTCTTCGATGCGCAGGCCCTGCTCGATCATCCCGTCCGGGGCGTCGTCTCGCGCAATGGCGATCTGCGCGCCGGAGTCGGCATGTGGTCAGGCGGGCAGGAAGGTGCGGTGCGGCTCGACGTGGGCCCGCGCGTCGCGTTCAGGCTCGAAGGGGGACGCCTGTTCGGACCGACCCGCGTCGCGCTCGACTGGCGCTTGCGCATCGCCGGAAACGCCCGGCCCGGCAGCGGTCCGACCATGACGGTTACCTCTGCTTTCTGAGCCACAGTTTTTTGGCCGCAAACCGGTTTCGCGGGGTTGCTGGCACGCACCGCCCGGCCTAGCGTTGACCCGGCAATGGACGTCTATCTCCCCATCGCGAACCTGTCGGTCAACGGGCTGGTCATCGTCGGCCTCGGCGCGCTGACCGGGCTGCTTTCGGGCATGTTCGGCGTCGGCGGCGGGTTTTTGACCACGCCACTGCTGATCTTCTACGGCGTGCCCCCCACCGTCGCTGCTGCATCGGCTGCCAGCCAGGTAACCGGCGCCAGCGTCTCGGGCGCCTTTGCCCAGGCCCGGCGTGGCGGCATCGATTATCACATCGGCGCGGTGCTGGTGGCAGGCGGGGTGATCGGCACCGGGCTCGGCTCGCTGCTGTTCCGGCTGCTGCAGGCGCTCGGCCAGATCGATACGGTCATCAACATACTCTACGTGCTGATGCTTGGCGGCATCGGCGGGTTGATGGCGCACGAAAGCATCACGGCCCTGCGCGCGCAGAAGACCGGCCAGCCGCTGCCTGCCCGCAAGCGCCGCCACCATCCGCTCGTCGCCAGCCTGCCGCTGCGGTGGCGCTTCTACCGCTCCGGCCTCTACATCTCGCCGCTGGCGCCGCTGTTGCTGGGCGTCGCCACCGGCATTCTCACCATGCTCATGGGCATTGGCGGCGGCTTCATCCTCGTTCCGGCGATGCTCTACATCCTCGGCATGGGCGTGAACGTGGTGGTCGGCACCTCGCTGTTCCAGATCCTGTTCGTCACCATGGTCACCACGATGATGCACGCGCTCACCACGCGCGCGGTCGACATCGTGCTGGCCGGCCTGCTGCTGGTCGGTTCGGTCACCGGTGCCCAGATCGGCACCCACTTCGCCCAGAAGGTAAAGCCCGAACAGCTCCGCCTCATCCTTGCGGTGATCGTCCTTGCAGTCGCACTGCGCATGGCACTCGGGCTCGGCTATCGCCCGGATGAGATCTACACGGTGGTTCCGCTGTGAAGGGCCGCGTGCCGCCTCGCAGCGCCGCCCTTGCCGCCTGCCTGCTCCTGCTGGGTGCGCGCGATCCGATCCTCGTGCCCGAAATCTCGCAGCACGAAATCCAGGTCCGCCAGGGTTTTACCGGGGCCGACCTGCTCCTGTTCGGCGCGATCCTCAGCCCCGAAGGCAGCCGCGCCGCGCAGGATAACGATATCGTCGTGGTGCTCGAAGGCCCGGTGCAGTCCATCGTCCTGCGCGAAAAGCAGAAGATCGCGGGCATGTGGATCAATGCCGATTCGCTCGAATTCCGCTCGGCGCCGAGCTACTTCGCCGTCGCCTCCTCTCGCCCGATCGCGAAGATCGTGGATGACAAGACCGCGGCGATCTACGAACTCGGCCTCAAGTGGCTGCAGCTTTCGCCGATCGGCGTGATCGAACCGCGCGAACAGCAGCGCTTCTCCGAGGGGCTGGTCGATCTGATGCGGCGGCAGGGCCTCTACCGCGAGGATCAGGGCAGCGTGAAGATCAGCGGGCAGGTGCTCTATCAGGCCCGGATCAGCCTGCCCTCCAGCGTCCAGACCGGCACCTATACCGCCGAAACCTTTGCCATTCGCGGGGGCAAGGTCGTGGCTTCGGCGATCACCCGGATCGAGGTGAAGAAGGAAGGATTCGAGCGCTTCGTCGCTGTCGCGGCAGATCGCAACGGATGGCTCTATGGCCTGTTTGCGGTCATTGTCTCGGTTGCCATGGGCTGGATCGCCGGCAGGCTCTTTGCCCGCAGCTGACGCGGCTGCTGCCTTTCGTTGGTTTAGCCGATCTTAACCCGAAACGGATAGTCCCAGGCCAACAGCCGACAATGGCCAAAGGGTTTTGCGCAATGTCCGAGATGGGGATGCAGGGATTCATGGCGCCTGCCGCCAACCTGGAAGAGGCCGAATCGGCGTCGGCCATCTTTTCGACACCCGCCCCTGGGTCGGAAAACGCGCGCCAGCCTATCGGCTTCGTGCGCGATGTTGCCGGCTCCAGCTCGGCCATCGCCCTTGATCTCGCCCGCCTCGAACAGTGCTCGTCTGATCTTGATCCCTCGGTTTCGATGTCGGGCAAGGTCGGAAGCCAGATCAAGATCCGTGTCGGCAACTCGTGGCTTCTCGCCAGCGTCCGCACGCAGCGGCAGGACACCACGGTCGATGGCGGGGTGGTCGCCCAGATCGATTTCCTCGGCGAAGGCGAGGAAGAGCGCCTGACCGGCAAGATCTACGGCTTCCGTCGCGGTGTCACACGCTATCCGGTCCCCGGCGCACTGGTCTATCCCGCCACCAGCAACGACCTGCGCCAGATCTATGCCAGCGATGGCCGGACCAACATCTCGATCGGCACCGTGTTTCCCACGCGCGACATTCGCGCCGGGCTCTATGTCGATGCGCTGCTCGGCAAGCACTTTGCCCTGCTCGGCTCCACCGGCACCGGCAAGTCCACCGCCGCCGCACTGATCCTCCACCGCATCTGCGAAATGGCGCCCTCGGGCCATATCGTGATGATCGACCCGCACGGCGAATATTCCAGCGCGTTCCGCGTCACCGGCCAGCTGCTCGACGTGTCGAACCTGCAGATGCCCTACTGGCTGATGAACTTCGAGGAACACTGCGAGATCCTCGTCACGTCCTCGGGCACCGATCGCCAGATTGACGAGGACATCCTCGCCAAGTGCCTGCTTGCCGCGCGCATGAAGAACCGCCTCGCCGAACAGATCGGCAAGATCACGGTCGATTCGCCGATTCCCTATCTGCTTTCGGACCTGATGATCATCCTGCAGAACGAGATGGGCCGCCTCGACAAGGGCACCAACTCGATTCCCTACATGCGTCTCAAGACCAAGATCGAGGAAATCCGCAGCGACCCGCGCTACCAGTTCATGTTCTCAGGGATGCTGGTGGGCGACACGATGGCCGAGTTCATCTCGAAGATCTTCCGCATGCCCGCCAACGGCAAGCCGATCTCGATCATCGACGTTTCGGGCGTGCCCTCGGAAATCACTTCCACCGTCGTCGCCGTGCTCAGCCGCCTCGTGTTCGACTATGCGATCTGGGCGCGCGACGAAGAGACGCGCCCTGTGCTGCTGGTCTGCGAAGAGGCCCACCGCTACGTGCCGAGCGAGAAGAACTCGGACGGCTCTTCGGTCGGCCGCATCCTCTCGCGCATCGCCAAGGAAGGTCGCAAGTACGGCGTCTCGCTGGGCCTGATCACCCAGCGCCCGTCCGACCTTGCCGAAGGCGTGCTGTCGCAGTGCGGCACGATCATCGCCATGCGCCTCAACAACGAGCGTGACCAGGCCTTCGTCAAGGCGGCCATGCCCGAAGGCGCGCGCGGTTTCGTCGATACCATCCCGGCGTTGCGCAATCGCGAATGCATCATCTCGGGCGAAGGCGTCTCGATCCCGATGCGCGTCTCGTTCGACGAGCTCGAGCCAATCAAGCGCCCTGCCTCTAATGACCCCTCGTTCTACGAACTGTGGAGCAAGACCGGCGGCGAAGACCGCGCGGTCGAACGCACGGTCCAGCGCTGGCGCGCGCAAAGTCGGTAATCTGGGCCGCTGATCCGGCCCAATAGTCCGGACACCAATCGGCTCCTACATGCTCGGCGACATGCGCCCCGCGCAATCAGCGTCGGCATGGGTTTCCTCTTCGCACTCCTCGTCAGGCACGGCGCGCGCGCGATCGCGCCATTGTGGCTGGCGATAGGCGTAGACCGAAAGCGCCACTGCAACCGCTGAACTGACCGGGAATGCCAGCCACAGGGCATCCGCGCCAAGACTCGGGTAGAAGGCGTAATAGAAGCCCAGCCGCACCGGATACATCGCGATCGACAGGATGATCAGCGGCGTCCACACCACACCGCCCGCGCGCATCGTGCCGAACAGCACCATCGTGATCCCGAACAGGATATAGCTCCAGCTGGCCAGGAACTGGATATGGCGCGCCTCGTCCACCGCGGGGCTGGACGCGCCAAGGAACAGCTCAAGCGCGGGTCGGTCGAACAGCAGGATCAGCGCACATAGCGCACCGGTAACCGTCAGGTTGAGCATGACGCCCGCCCGCGAGATGCGGTGGAGCCGCTCGTCCAGACCCGCGCCGATCGCCTGCGCGGCCATCGCGCTGACCGCAGCGGAAATCGCCATCGCCGGCATCTGCAGGTAGGTCCACAGCTGCAGGGCGGCGCCATAGGCCGCGCTGACCAGCAGGCCCTCGCGATTGACCAGCCCGATCACGATGATGCCCGCAGCCGAAATCACCAGCATCTGCGCGCCCATCGGCAGGCCCTTGGTCAGGATGTAGCCCAGTTCGTCGCGGCGCGGCCACAGCCATTTGAGTTCCGGCCCCTTCAGCCGCAGCGGCAGGTCCTTGGCGTAGACATAGGTGACGATGCCCGCCATCGACACGAACGAGGCAATCGCCGTCGCCAGCGCCGCTCCGGCGATGCCCATGGCCGGGATCGGCCCGAAACCGCCGATCAGCAGCGGGTTGAGGCAGACGTCGAGCACCGAGGACAGCACCATGAACTTCAGCGGCGTTGCCGCATCGCCTCCGCCGCGCAGGCCCATGCCCAGCATCACCGTGATCATCGAGGCCGGCATGGCGATGAAGATCACCCGCAGGTAGGTCAGCGCATAGGCATAGGTCTCGCCCGGCGCGGCCATCGCCGTCAGCAGTTCGGGCGCGAAGACCCAGCCCAGCGTTCCGACCAGCAGCGACAGCAATACGCAGAAGCCCACCGCCGATCCGAACGTCCGTCGTGCCGCCAGCACGTCGCGCGCGCCGAAGGCCTGACCGATCTTGACCGTAGCCGCCATGCCGAAGCCGAACGCTGCGGCAAAGACCAGGAACATCACCACGTTGGCATTGGCCGTCGCCGCCAGCGCACCTTCGCCCAGCAGCTGGCCAACCCAGATCGAATTGATCGAGCCGTTGAGCGATTGCAGGATGTTGGATGCCAGCGTCGGTGCCGAGAACAGCACCAGCGTCTTGAGGATCGGCCCGCTCGTCAGGTCCCGACCGCGCCCCGGGGGTCCAGCCAACCGATCAGTCCTTCTTGAGCGCCGCAAGCGCAGCGAACGGACCGCTGGCCGCCTCGCCGCCGAGATTGTGCTCGGCGCGCGCCTTGTCGGCATCCGGCCCTTCGGCAAACGGGTCGATCGCCAGCGCCAGGCTCTGCGCCACCGCCTCGCCCAGATCGAAGCTGGTCCCTTCGTATTCGATCTCGTCGCAATCGTCGGCGGTGATCTCGATTTCCTCGTCGGGATCGTGGGCCGCGCCGGGGGGGACGAAACGGAGCGCGATGGGCTCGTTGATCGTCACCGGGAAGTCCTCGCCCGAGATGGCGCAGGCCTGCATGATCGAGGCGTCGAGATGGCCCTTGGCCTCCACGGAGTTGCCCTCCTGCCGCAGCGAGATGGTCGCTTGCATGGCTTTCACCTCCGAGAGTTGGAAACGCGCAGCGAGACGCTTGCGCTCCGCCTCGGTCGGCTCAAGCACGATGGGTTCATCGTTCACCTGTCGGATGTCGATGATGCGCGAAAACTCCGAATTCATGGTCATTTTCCGATCTCCGCATCGAGAACGCGGAAGGCAGGGACGAGGTCCAGCCCGGCGGCGAAAGCGCGCACGCGCCGCGTCAGCAGCAGCGGGTCGGTGCCATCGTGCAGGGTCACGTTGCGGCTGATCGCCTCGGCCATCAGCGCCTCGTCCCGCGATGCCAGCGCCTCGCGATAAGCACCCAGGCGCCCGCCCAGCACGCTCATCAGCTGGCCCACCCGCTTGCCCACGATAACATCACCCACGCCGCTTTCGCGCAGCTGCCCGTCCATGTCCTCCACGAACAGTTCGGTCAGCCGCACCGAAGGCTCGACGAGTTCGGCGTCGCGCTCCATGCGGATCAGCACGACCGACAGGATCAGCGTGATCATGTCGAATCGCCCGCCGACCGTGTCGGCCACGCCGCAATCCCGGTACCATTCCTTCTCGCGCGCGATCTCCACCGTGCGGTGCCACAAGGGCCGCGCCACGGCGCGATCGTCCTGCTTGCGTCCGAAAAGCTTGGTAAGAAGCGACATCACGGCAATCCTTGGCATTCCGCCCGTTCAGGGGCGATTAAATCTCGGCCGTCCAGCAGGCTGCTTGCGGGCGGCATTGCGGTAATCCAGATTGGACCCTAAGGGTCGCCCAATTGGTCTCGGCGATATAGGCTGTGCATTCCCGATGCAAACGGGCATGACGGCGATAAGTGAAGAGCGGAGTTTGCGAATGCAGAACATGCGGCTGATGGTGCAGGGTGCGGCGGTGCTCGCCCTCGGCGTAGCCGCGTCCGGCTGCGCCAGCATCAAGGACCATCGCGGTTATATCATCGACGAAGCGCTGGTCGCTTCTGTCCAGCCCGGCGTCGACAACAAGCTCTCCGTCGAACGCACGCTGGGCCGCCCGACCTTCACCAGCCAGTTTGGCCGCCAGACCTGGTACTACGTTGCGCAGAACACCCGGCAGCGCCCGTTCACCCGTCCGCAAACCTCGGACCAGAGCGTCATCGTCGTCGATTTCGACGCCCGCGGCAACGTCAGCACGCTGGGTCGCCAGGGCATGGAGAAGGTCGTCCGCCTATCGCCTGAAAGCGACAAGACGCCGACCCTCGGGCGCGACCGCAGCTTCTTCCAGGACCTGTTCGGCAACATCGGCGCGGTTGGCGCAATCCCCGGCGGTGCGGGCGGCGGTGCGCCCACCGGCACCGGTCCCAACGGCAGCTGAGGCTCCGGCGCTTGAATTCGCCGCCGCGCTCCTCATATCGCGGCGATGGACGACAGCAGGGCGAGCCACGGCCTTATCCAGTGGCACGGCACCACCATCATCGGGGTGAAGAAGAACGGCCGCACCGTCATCGCCGGTGACGGCCAGGTTTCCATGGGCAACACGGTGATGAAGCCGAACGCCCGCAAGGTCCGCCGCATCGGAGATGGGAAGGTCATTGCCGGATTCGCCGGTGCCACCGCCGACGCCTTCACCCTGTTCGAACGGCTCGAGCGCAAGCTCGAACAGCATCGCGGCCAGCTCATGCGCGCCGCGGTCGAACTCGCCAAGGACTGGCGCACCGACAAGTACCTGCGCAATCTCGAAGCGCTGATGATCGTCGCCGACGCCGAGACCATGCTGATCCTCACCGGCAACGGCGATGTGCTCGAACCCGAAGCCGGGATCGCCGCGATCGGCTCGGGCGGTAACTATGCCCTCGCCGCCGCCCGCGCTCTCACCGACTACGAAGACGACGCCGAAAAGATCGCCCGCCGCGCCATGCAGGTCGCCGCCGAAGTCTGCGTCTTCACCAACGACCGCGTGACGGTCGAGGAAATCTGATGCTCGATTCCCTTACCCCCAAAGCCATTGTCCGCGCGCTTGACGAACACATCGTCGGCCAGACCGATGCCAAGAAGGCTGTCGCCGTGGCCCTGCGCAACCGCTGGCGTCGCCAGCGCCTGTCGGCAGACCTGCGCGACGAGGTTAGCCCCAAGAACATCCTGATGATCGGGCCGACGGGTTGCGGCAAGACCGAGATCAGCCGCCGCCTCGCCAAGCTGGCCGACGCCCCGTTCGTGAAGGTCGAGGCGACCAAGTTCACCGAGGTCGGCTATGTCGGCCGCGACGTCGAGCAGATTGCCCGCGATCTGGTCGAAGAGGCGATCCGCCTCGAGAAGGAGCGCCGCCGCGAGGCGGTGCGCGATGCGGCCAGCAAGGCGGCGATGGACCGCCTGCTCAAGGCTCTGGTCGGCGATGGCGCCAGCGAAGCCACGCGCGAAAGCTTCAAGGCAAGGCTGGCCGATGGCTCGATGAACGACGTCGAAGTCGAGATCGAGGTCGAGGACGCACCCTCGGCGCCGATGGAGATCCCCGGAATGCCCGGCGGCATCGGCATGATCAACCTGTCGGACATGATGGGCAAGGCGTTCGGCAAGCAGAACCTCAAGCGCCGCAAGATGCGCGTGGCCGATGCCTGGGACAAACTGGTCGACGAAGAAGCCGAGAAGCGCATGGACCAGGACGACGTCGCGCGCGAGGCAATCCGCAATGCCGAAACCAACGGCATCGTCTTCCTCGACGAGATCGACAAGATCGCGGTTTCGGACGTGCGCGGCGGTTCGGTCAGCCGTGAAGGCGTGCAGCGCGACCTGCTGCCGCTGATCGAGGGCACAACTGTTGCCACCAAGTACGGCCCGATGAAGACCGACCACGTGCTGTTCATCGCTTCGGGCGCGTTCCACGTGGCCAAGCCCAGCGACATGCTGCCCGAACTGCAGGGCCGCTTGCCGATCCGCGTCGAGCTCAAGGCCCTGTCCGAGGACGATTTCGTGCGCATTCTTTCGGAAACGCGCGCCAATCTCGTCGAACAGTACCGCGCGCTGATCGCCACGGAGAACGTCACGCTCGATTTCACGCCCGAATCCATCCGCGCCATTGCCCGCACGGCGGCGCAGGTGAACGAAAGCGTCGAAAACATCGGCGCCCGCCGCTTGCAGACAGTCATGGAAAAGCTGCTCGAGGAAGTAAGCTTCGATGCCGAGGACCGCACCGGCGAGACGGTGACCGTGGACGAGGCCTATGTCGCCGAAAAGCTGGCAAACCTTGCCGGAAACGCCGACCTGTCGAAGTACATCCTTTAGGCCTTGATGATGACCTATCAGACCCCCGAAGACCGCCCCGTTTATCGCCTGCTCACCGGCAAGGACGACCGCGCCTTTTGCGAGCGCGTGTCCGAGGCACTGGCGCAAGGGTGGCGGCTCTATGGCTCGCCGTCGATGACTTATGACGGTGGCATGGACTGCATAAAGGTGGCGCAAGCCGTGGTGTGGCACGAGGCAGACGTGGTCAAGTAACGCTCCGCCCCCGCAGCAACGGCCGGGATCATGCCCGGCCGCTGCCCGTAAGACGATGGATTATTGATCAATACGTTGCCGGTGGATCACTCGCCGGAAAGCTCTCGTCCGAGGCCTGGTCGACCTTGTCCCAGCGCTTGGGGTCCGATCGCATGCCCTCGGTCCCGGCACTGCGCACCTTGGCAAAATTCCCGCCAGCCTCTTCGCCTTGCGCGAAAGCGGCAGGCGCCTGTTCGTCACGGTTCTTCTGCGCCACGCGCCAGATCGCGTATCCCGCCGCTCCTGCGACGGCCCATTGCAGCAGGCTCATTACTCGTCTCCTGATTGGCGGAAGGCTCGCGGCCTTCCTTCTCAATCAGGCAAACGCCCCAGACCCGGAAAGGTTCAGGCCCGAATAGCTCAGGGCACCTGAACCGGGCGCGGGGTATTGGTCGGACGAGGGCGAGCGCCCGTCGCTGCCGGGTCATTGCTATCGCGTCGGCCGGTGGCGCGGTTGAGGAAATCGTCGTTCGCCGCCTGCGGCACCTCCGGCGGCACACCCTCGGGCGGTGCATTGGGGTCAATCGCGCCCTCGTCGCCACGCCGGCGCGACGGGTCGACCAGGTTGCCCTGCTCGTCGACATAGAAGTAGTCGTCAGGGTTGCCCTGCATCGCCTCGTCATCGGGTTCGAGCTGCCATTCCGGCAGCTTGAGCTCGGTGTCGAACTGTTCGACCGGGCGCTTGCGCGTCGCGACCTTCATGTAGGCGGCGAAGGCTCGCGCCGGTGCGGCGCCGCCCTGCAGGCCGGGCACGGCCTTGGCATCATCGCGGCCCATCCACACCCCGGTGGTGATCCCGCTCGAAAAGCCGAGGAACCAGCCGTCCTTGTTCGACGAGGTCGTGCCGGTCTTGCCGGCAACCGGCCGGCCGATCTGCGCGGCGCGGCCCGTGCCGATATTGACTGCCGTCTGCATCAGGTCGGTCATCGCGGCGGCGACATAGGGCGGGACGAGCTGCTGCGCGGTTTCCGTCCGGTGCGTGTACAGAACTTCGCCGTCGGTCGTCGTCACCTTGCGGATGCCGTAAGGGGTAATCGACATGCCTTTGGCCTGAACCGAGGCGAACGCGCGCACCATGTCGATCACGCGTGCTTCGGACGATCCCAGGACCATCGAAGGCAGTGTGTTGATCGGCGTGGTGATGCCAAAGCGGCGCGCCATGTTGGCAACGGTGCCGAAGCCCACTTCGTTGCCAAGCTGCGCCGCCACCGTGTTCTTGGAATAGGCAAAGGCGGTGCGCAGGTCGATTTCGCCAGCATAGCGGTTGCCATCGTTGCGCGGCGTCCAGCCGTCGACCGTCACCGGCTCGTCGACCACGCGGTCATCCGGCGTGTAACCGGCTTCGAGTGCCGAAAGATAGACGAACAGCTTCCACGCCGAACCCGGCTGACGCACCGCATTGACCGCGCGGTTGTAGTTCGAGCTTACATAGTCGGTGCCGCCGACCATGGCGAGGACGGCACCGTCGCGATCGAGCGACACGAGCGCGCCCTGCGCGCCTTTCGGTGCAAATCCCGCCACGGCACTGGTCGCCGCCTTCTGCGCGATCGGATCGAGCGTGGTCCACACTTCGATCGGCTTGTCGTTCTCGGGCAGGATCAGGTCGAGCTGCGGCAACGCCCAGTCGGTGAAATAGCGCGCGGAATTCTGGCCTGCGCTGTCCGAGACCATCTTCACGGCCTTGAGGTCAACGCTCTGCGCCTCCTGCGCGGTCAGCACGCCCGCGCTCTGCATCGTCTGCAGAACCACGCCGGCGCGGCCCACGGCGGCATCGGCATCGGCCGTGGGCGAATAGCGCGAGGGCGCCTTGACCAGCCCGGCGATGATCGCCGCCTCGGGCAGCGTGATTTCCTCGCCCGAATGGCCGAAGAACTTCCGCGCCGCGCTGTCGATGCCATAGGCACCGCCGCCGAAGTAGACCTTGTTGAGGTACAGCTCGAGGATCTGGTCCTTCGAGAACTTCTGTTCGAGCGCCAGCGCCAGCACCCATTCGCGCGCCTTGCGGCCGAAGGTCTTGGTGTTGTTGAGGAAGATGTTGCGGGCCAACTGCTGCGTGATCGTCGAGCCGCCCTGCTTCCACGTGCCGCTTTCCACGCGCACCATCAGCGAGCGGACAATGCCGATCGGGTCCACGCCCCAGTGGCTGCGATAGCGCCGGTCCTCGACCGAGATCATCGCATCCTTCATGTCCTGCGGGATGCGCTCGTAAGGAATCCATTTGCCGTAGCTTGGCCCCAGGGTCACGATCTCGGACCCGTCTGCGGCACGCACCACGATCATCTGGCCGGTCTGGCTCGATTTCAGTTCGCCATATCCGGGCAGCGAGCGCACCGTGACGGCAACCGCCACCACCAGCCCGATCGTGCCGAGCAGCGCAAATCCGGCACCCCAGGCAAGAAGCCGCCGGGCCCATCGGACCAGCATCGATCTGCTCTTTGGTTGCGGCTCCGACCTGCCGCCCTCGGGGCGGCGGGGAATGTCCCGTCTGGCCATCAGTCTTGTACCGCTTCCCTCATTCTCGGCCTCGTTCCGGCATCCGCCCAGGCCGTCCACGCAAATCTGCGGCCCTTTGCATAGGGCAGTTGTAACGCAGGGTTAACCGCAAAATCGGCGAACGGCCAATGCCGTCGTTTCAGCTCAATCTTTTGGCGTGAAATCCAGCGAGGCGCTGTTCATGCAATAGCGCAGGCCGGTGGGGTTCGGACCATCGGGAAAGACGTGGCCAAGATGGCCGTCGCAGCGGGCGCAACGCACCTCGGTGCGGACCATGCCGTGCGAGCGATCGACGATCTCCTCGACGGCGTCAGCCTCGACCGGGGCGTAGAAGCTCGGCCAGCCCGAACCGCTGTCGTACTTGGTGTCGGACGTGAACAGCGGTGCCCCGCAGCCGGCGCAATGATACTCGCCGGGTGCCTTGTTCTTCTCGTAAGCGCCGGTAAACGCGCGCTCGGTGCCGCCCTGGCGCAGGATCTGGTACTGCTCGGGCGAAAGACGCTCGCGCCACTCGGCGTCGGTGAGGTTCATCTTGTCGGACATTGCGGGGATCTCCTTTGGCGCCAATATGGGAAGCCCCGCCGCCCCGCTCAATAGTGCGATTTTTCCTGCGGCTTGGCGAATTCGTAGCAGCGCGCGATGTCGTACTTGTCGACCCCGCCCTTGCCGTCTGCCGCCTCGGCCGCCATCGCCTCGCGCGCTTCGGCCAGCGTGCGGTCGGCGGCGTCACCACTGCCACCGGCGGCGATGATTGCCTCGCGCTCGCGCGATGAAAGCACGGATTCCAGTGTCTTGAGGTCCTGCGCCGAAGCGCTCATTCCTTCGCGAGCGTAGACTTCAGCATAGGCGATGCCGAGGATCGCGGCGCATTGCTTCAGCGTCGGCGCCACCAGCGGCGGCACGGTTGCATCCAGCCGGGCAAGGCAAGGCTTGGCGAGCGCCGACAGCGCCTTGTCGGGACCGGGCGCGGTCTGCAGCGCCTGAACCTGCGCGGCGATCAGGTCGCGCACCTGCTCACGGGTCAGCGCACCTTCCTTCATCGCGCGTTCGCCAGCGTCAGCGAAGAAGGTCTTGCCGCGCACGGCCAGCGGCGGCCAGCCTTCCAGCGCATCGCCCCCCGATTGTTCGAGCGCGACAATCGCAAAGGCAGCCGCACAACGCAGATCGTCGCGGCCTTGGGCGGTGAGCTGCGGCGTGGTCTGGGCCTGGGCCGGCACAAATCCAACTGTCAGGGACAGAAGGGCAACTCTGGCGAGCAGAGCGCTAACTCTCGGAGGCATTCGCATGGCAGGAGCATAGCGAAAAAAGGGGCCGCGAACAGACGTGCTGTTCACGGCCCATGTGACCTTCACGGTCAGGGATTGCGCACGCCTTCGAGTCAAACTGGGCAGGGTATCGAGAGGGAGTGCGCGCTGGAGACTGGTGTTGGACTTATCCGGCCGCGGCCTCGTTGCAGCGTGCCAGGTCCTCGGCCGCAAGGTTACCCTGCGGGGTGGCGAAGCGGGCGACGGGGCCGACCTTCTGGGCGAGGCGGGCGCAGACGATCACCGGGCGCGAGGTGTCGCGCGGGGCGGAGCATTCGGCGCCTTCGCACTTCCACAGCACGCCCTTCTGGATGACCTTCTGCATGCCGTCCATCGGACGGGTCAGCGTGGCCGAGTAGAACGAGCCGCCGGTGCTGGCGCGGGCGGTGTTGGCGGTGACCGCAAAGCTGAACGTGGTGCCGACCAGCGCGAGCACGGCCGGAAGGAGCTGGCGCAGGGCGCTGCTGGAATTTGCTGAAATCATCGTTCTTCCCCTGAAACAACCTTGTTAGGGCCTCGGAAATTGCGGGGTTCTGGAGAGGATGCTATTTCCGTTGCGAATCGCTACCTATCAATATAGGTTTCAGGTTGCAACTAGAAACTTAAACAGGTGCCGCAGATGGGTTATGCAGAAGACGATATGGACAAACTGCGCGAACCCTTGGGCGAAATTGCCCAGTGCGGCCTTCCCCTTGCCCTTGAAGCTATGGGGGAGCGCTGGTCGTTCATGATCCTGCGCGCCGCCTTCAACGGGGTGCGCCATTTCGAGGATTTCCTCGAGGCGCTGGGCATCGCCCGGAACATCCTGTCGAACCGCCTGTCAAGGCTGGTCGAGGCGGGCATCCTCAAGCGTGAACATTGCGCCGATGATCGGCGCCGCATCGAATATCGCCTGACGCCGAAGGGTCTGGACCTCCTCCCCGCGATGCTGGCCCTGCGCCAGTGGGGCGAGAAGTGGGAACTTGGCGTGCCTGCCAATCCGGTCCTGTGCGACAATCGCGACGGCAGGCCGATTGCTGCAATCGGCATTCTTTCGCACGACGGTCGCAAGCTCACTCCTGACGACCTGACCTGGCGCGATCGGGGCGAGATCGAAGCCGAGCCAAAGCCTGCCGCACTTCGCGAGGTTGGCTGACGGGCTTTTTTCGAAAAAGAGCTTGCAGGAAAAAAGGACCGCCGGACTAGCGACGGTCCCTTGAGTTTGACCCGGTGGGGGACTGGATCCGCCGGGTTTGCAAGCTGCCGGGATCAGCGGACAGCAAGATCGGTCTTGGACTTCTTCGCAGCGGCCAGCGCGGTCGCCTTCACTTGGGCCTTTGCGCGCCGGGCATCGGCCATCGAGCGGGCAAAACAATCGCGCGCCGATTCCCATTCGCTGGTCGGCAGGTCCGCCTTGTTAAGCCCACAGATGTCCTTGGCGGCCTGGCGAAGGCGGGCGTTGAGCTGCGCCTCGCCCTGCTTGGTGGTAAGATCGAGATCGGAGTAGCCAACGAGGCGCGTGCCGGCGAAGGCAGGCTGGCTGGCGGAAAGGGCGAGGCCGAGGAGGCCGGCGGAGAACAGGGTCTTGGCAAACATGGCAACTTCCTTCGACATGGGTGCCGGCGGGGGACCGGCCTTGGGGGGCGTTTCAGCGGCTGGTCCGGCTCTTCCGGTGCACCGCATGCATTCTCGCTACGCCCGGTCGTCGATGAAATCTTGCGCGTCTCGACCAGCTTTCCGTTACGAACGACAAGTGTTTAGCCCGTCCGACGAAACGCAATGTCCACTCCACGAACTGCAGGTGTGACAATCCCGCGGCGATTCCCTAAAGGTCGTGTCCAGTCCATGGCGATTCTGATCACTTTCCTTCTGGGCATCGGCAACTTCGCGCTGCACCGCGCCGTCATGGACAGCGGGCACCCCCTGCTGGCCCGGCTGCCGTGGATGGTTCACGCCCTTGGCGGCCGCTTCACGCTGATGCTGGAATTCCTGCTGCTGCTGGGGGCGCTGCTGTTTGCCTCCGAAGGCGTGGTCAGCGGCCCGATCGCCTACGTCATCTATTCCATGCTCAACAGCTTCTCGGCCTGGCTGATCCTGACAGATCGCGTTTAGAGCAGCCGGTGCGGAACCGCCGCGCCTGCTGCCGGTTCTGCCGGTGATGACACTTACACCTCTCTGGCTCGTGACGAACGCCGCAAGCGGCAGCAACAGCGATGCGGCGGTCGACGATCTCGTCGCCTCGCTCTCGGCCGCCGGGTGCGCGCCGGCGCGAGTTATCCGTTTTCCCGACGAGGATTTGCCCACGCGCGCGCAGCTTGAAGCGCAAGGTATCGCAACGCTTGGCGTTTTCACCGGCGACGGCACGATCAATGCCGCCGCTTCCGCGCTCGAAGGCTGGGGCGGTGCCCTGCTCGTCCTTCCCGGTGGCACGCAGAACCTCCTGTCCAAATCTCTCCACGGCGATGTCCCGGCAGAGGAAGTGACCGGAAAGCTCGGCACCGCGCGGCGCTTGCGGCGACAGGCGCTGCGCACTTCGCAAGGCGTCGCCCTGATCGAACTGCTGGCCGGCCCCGGTGCGATGTGGGCCGACGTGCGCGAAAGCGTGCGCGATCTCGACCTGCCCACCATTGCCGAGACTTTCACCACGGCCCTGCGCGAAACCCGCGAAGGGCCGGGCGTCCGCCTCGCCGCACCCGCGACAGCAGCGCAGCCCGAAGGCTACCGCGCCGTGCGCATGGCCCCGCTCGACGGGGGCAGCATGGAAGTGGACGGATACGACTTTTCCGACTGGGGCGAATTCGCCGCGCAAGGATTTGCCATGCTGGTGAAGCGCGATTTCCGGCAAGGTCCCCACGACGAACTCGGCCAATGTTCGTCGGCAACGCTCGAAAGCGACGGCCCGATCGCCATGATGATCGATGGCGAACGGCGCGAAGGCAGCATGCGCGAGGCGGTTACCTGCGAGGAATTCGCGCTCGACTTCCTCTCGACTATCGCCCCCGGCAACACACCGGGCGCTTGACCGCAGCGGGCCCAGCGACGATCACCCCAGCGCCATGACCCGCCTGTTCCACATCAGCGATATCCATTTCGGCCTTGAAGACCGGCGCGCCCTCGATTGGGTTGCGCAATGCATCGCGCGCGAAAAGCCCGATGCCGTGGCCATCACCGGCGATCTGACGATGCGGGCACGGCACCGCGAATTCACCGCCGCCTGCCACTGGATCAAGGCTTTGGACGTGCCGGTCACGGTCGAGGTCGGCAACCACGACCTGCCCTACTTCAACCTGATCGAACGCTTCGTCGATCCCTACCGCCGCTTCCGCTCGATCGAAGGCGTGCTGGAGCGGGAACTGCCGATCCCCGGCGCGAAGATCGTTCCGCTGAAGACAACCGCACGCGCGCAGCTCCGCCTGAACTGGTCGAAAGGCACCGTCGGCAAGGCGGCGCTGACGCAGACGCTGGCGGCGATCGACGCCCTGCCGCCGGGCACCCGTGCCATCGTTGCCTGCCATCACCCGCTGGTCGAGGCCGGCACCCGCGGCAAGGCGCTGACCCGTGGCGGCAACCATGCGCTGGCCGAACTGGCCCGGCGCAACGTCCTCGCCGTGCTGTCAGGCCACGTCCACGATGCGTTCGACCTGATTCACCCCACCGCCAACGGCCCGGTGCGGATGATCGGCGCAGGCACGCTCAGCCAGCGCGTCCGCTCCACCCCGCCCAGCTTCAACGAACTGACGCTGGATGGCGACAATATCACTGTCCGCGTGCGCAACCTCGAACACGTACCCACACGCGACATGATGATCGACGACGTGCCGGAGAACGCGCTCCCGCCCCGGAGCGAGGGCGAACCGGTGGCCCCCGTGGCGGCCGTGCCGGCGGTCGATCCGCCGGTTCACTGAGCGACGTCGACGATCTCCAGAGCAGGAGCACCGCCGACAATCTCGATCAGTCGGTCGATGTTGGGATGCGCGCCGGGGCGAGCCTTGGCGTCAGGCGTGTGTTCGGCGAAAACCTCAAGGGCATGGGCAGATGCCGCAGCATCGAGCCTGCCAAAGCAGAGCTGCAGGTAGTTGTAGACCTTGAGCGAGCCTTGCTTGCCGGCTTCGTTCGGGATCGTCGCCACGACCGTGCCCGCAGCGTCGAGCAGATCGAGGCGCGCGATGCCGTCGATGGCGGGCAGCAGGGCGAGGTTTTCCTTGAACGAGGCGGTCGGTGTAATCGGCGTCATTTCGGGCCCACTCCCATGTTGTCGATCAGGCGAGCCGCGCCGATACGGGCGGCAACGAGCAGGCGGCCGCTTTGCCCGGCATAGCTGTCGATTGCCTCGAGCGTCGCGGCATCGCGCAAGTCTGCGTAGTCGATTGAGGTAAACCCGGCGGCGAGCACTTCGGCATTCAGCGCGGCGAGCGCCTGCGGCACCGGCGCGCCGCTCTCGATCGCCGCGATCGCGCGGCGCATTGCGGCCGAGAGGCCGGCGGCCTGTTCACGCTCCGCCTCGGTCAAGTACTGGTTGCGACTGCTGAGGGCGAGGCCGCTTGCCTCGCGCACGGTTTCGACGCCGATGATGTTCGAGAAGTGCGGCTGGGTCAGATCGAGGTCGCGCGCCATGCGGCGGATGATCGCAAGCTGCTGCCAGTCCTTTTCCCCGAATAGCGCAAAGTCGGGGCGGACCTGGTTGAACAGCTTGCACACCACGGTGGCAACGCCGTCGAAATGGCCGGGCCGCGCGGCGCCGCAGGCAACCTCGCTCACGCCCGAGACCGAGATGTTGGTGGCATAGCCCTGCGGGTACATCTGATCGACCGTGGGCGCCCACAGCACGGCGACGCCTTCGGCTTCGAGCAGCGCGGCATCGGCGGCGAGCCGGCGCGGGTAGGCATCGAGGTCCTCGTTCGGGCCGAACTGGCGCGGATTGACGAAAATCGAGGCGACGACGTGGCTTGCGCGTGCCTTCGCTTCGCGGACCAAGGTGAGATGGCCTTCGTGCAGCGCGCCCATGGTGGGGACGAACGCCACGGTTTTTCCCCCGATTTTGAGCGCGTCGACCGCATTGCGCAGGTCTTCCAGCCGGTTGATCGTTTGCACCTTGGCAGCCACTCCACTAAGTCAGATGGCACGGGCGATACGGGCGGCGGACGCCTCTCGCAAGCCCGTGCAGCGTATCAACCACGTGAGTTACCAGCCTTGTCCAGCGCCTCGTCCCTTGGCCCGCATCGCATCGTCTTCGCCAATGAAAAGGGCGGCACCGGCAAGTCGACAACTGCGGTCCACGTCGCCGTGGCCCTCGCCTACCAGGGCGCGCGCGTGGCGACGATCGACCTCGATGCCCGCCAGCGCACGATGCACCGCTATTTCGAGAACCGCGCCGAAACGATGCGCCGGCGCGAGATCACGCTGCCGACCGCGACGTTCGAAGTCTATGGCGGTGACAGCGTCGAGGAGCTCGACGCGCTGACCGAGCGGCTTTCGCAGGAACACGACTTCATCATCTTCGACACCCCGGGCCGTGACGATGTTCTGGCCCGCCACGTGGCGACGCGGGCGGATTCGCTGGTGACGCCGCTCAACGACAGCTTCGTCGACTTCGACCTGATCGGGCAGGTCGATGCCGAGACCTTCAAGGTCCGCCGCCTGTCGTTCTATGCCGAACTGATCTGGGAAGCGCGCAAGAAGCGGGCGATGGCCACGATCAAGGATGCGCGCCGGGAAATGGACTGGGTCGTGGTGCGCAACCGCACCGGCTATACCGAAGCGCGCAACCAGCGCCGTATCGACCAGGCGCTGACCGAACTGTCCAAGCGCGTCGGCTTCCGCGTGGCGAGCGGCCTTTCGGAGCGCGTGATCTATCGCGAACTGTTCCCGAGCGGGCTGACCCTGCTCGACAAGGGCCATCTCGGCGAACTGGGCACCAGCCATCTCGTCGCGCGGCAGGAACTGCGCACGCTGGTTTCGGGCCTCAACCTGCCGATGCCGGGCAAGACCGCGCCTGAGACCAAGCTGGAAAGCGCTGCCTGATGATCAAGCTGCTCACGCTCGCGATCCTGGCCAGCCTTGCATGCAAGCTGCTGGCAGGGCGCTGGCCGTGGGAGCTTTTGCAGGGAGACCCGCGCGCCGCCAACGAGGCGCGGGCGCGCAACCTCCTCGGCATCGGACCGCAGGCGGGATATGACGAAGTGATCGAGGCGCACCGGCGGCTGCTCCAGAAGGTCCACCCCGATCGCGGCGGGAGCAACGAAGCCGTGCATGAAGCCAATGCCGCGCGCGATCTGCTGCTGGCGCGGCTGGCCGACCGGCGCGGGGCCTGATCGGGTCGGCGAGGCCAGCAACCGGATGACGGCGCACCGCTTCCACCCTTCGATCCTGCGCGAATACGATATTCGCGGCGTCTTCGGCGAAACCTTGAGCGCGGACGATGCCCGCGCCGTCGGCCGCAGCTTTGGCTCGGTGGTGCGATCGCGCGGCGGCAGCCGGGTGGCGGTGGGCTGCGACGGGCGCATCAGCACGCCGGTGCTGGAACATGCGCTGGTCGAAG
>JBEQCK010000012.1:0-35622 GCA_041639335.1 Novosphingobium sp. | reverse complement strand
GGATAGGCCGAACCGAACCAATCCTCCCCATTTTTCCAAAGGAACAATGGGCCAGCCGAGCAGCGAAATCCTACCCTTTTTCACTAAGTGCTATAGGGGAGGTGGCAGTCGCAAAGCGACTGACGGAGGGGTGAAACACCACCCCTCCACCCGCGCCTACGGCGGCGGTCCCCCTCCCCATTTGCACCTGCGGTGAAAACGGGGAGGATCAGCGTCAGCTACCAAGCGATGCTGTTCAAAATCCGACTGTCAGCACACGACGCCAATTCGGACATCATGGCGGGCTTCTAAACGAAGCGCTCAATATAGAACATGGCGACACCAGCGAACGCGCAAATGAGGGCCAGAATGAACCGACTTTTCGTAACAGGGCTCACTTCTCGGCCTCCTTATGCCTAATTCATACTAAGTGCGGCCAATGTCATGGTAAAGTCCGCTTCCCACCCCAAAGCCGCCCCCCAGTCAACCACGCAGCAACCAAACCCGTCGTCCCGGACTTGATCCGGGACCCCGCTTTTCTCGGACCAAAGCGCGCATTCGAAGGAAAAAGCGGGATCCCGGGTCGAGCCCGGGATGACGTAAAAGGTGGCGAACAACCCCTCACCCGATCATCATCAAGCTCGCATTGCCCCCCGCCGCCGTCGTGTTGATCGAGGTCGAGACTTCCTCCAGCAACCAGTCGCAATTCCACGCCAGCGGCGCGCCCGCATCGGCCGCGTGGACGGTGACGATCGGCCCGTCCAGCGCCGCCACCTCGGCCAGCACTGTCCGCACCTCCTCCGACCCGCCCTCGACCAGCGCGACCGACGCGCCTTGTGCATCGCCAGCAAACCGCCGCGCCACGCTCTCGGGCAGACCGCCGGGCAGGCTCATCCCCCGCACCACCCCGCGATTGCCGGTGGCGAGCACCGCCGCCATCTGCTCGAACAAGCCATCCTCGCTCACCGCATGCAACACCACCACCCCGCGCGGATGCAGCGCATAGAGATTGCGCTCGCCCACCGGCCCCGCCAATTCCAGTTCCGCGCCCAGCGCCGAAGCATCGGCATAGCGCCGCGCCTTGCGCGCCAGCTCGGCCTTGCCCTGCGCGTCCAGCCAGTCGGCAAAGTCGTGCACCGCGACGGACACGCGGCCCCCGCGCGCCGCGAACACGGGCGCGCGCCGCACCAGTCGCCCGAGATAGAGCGGCCCGCCCGCCTTGGGCCCGGTGCCCGAAAGCCCGCGCCCGCCGAACGGCTGCACGCCGACAATCGCGCCGATCACGTTGCGGTTGATGTAGATGTTCCCTGCGCGGATGCGCGCAGTGACGTTCGCCACCGTCTCGTCCAGCCGCGTGTGCAGCCCGAACGTCAGGCCGTAGCCGCTGGCGTTGATCTCGTCGATCAGCCGGTTCAGCCCCTCGCGCCGGAAGCGCAGCACGTGCAGCACCGGCCCGAACACCTCCCGCCCAAGGTCCGCCATGGAGCCGATCTCGATCACCGTCGGCGCCACGAAAGTGCCGTGCGCACATTCCTCCGGCAGCGCCACCTGGCTCACCTTGTGCCCCCGCGCCCGCATCGCCGCCACATGCCGCTCAATATTGGCTTGCGCCTCCGCCGTGATCACCGGGCCCACATCGACATTCAGCGCATCGGTCCGCCCGATCCGCAGCTCCTGCAGCGCGCCCTTCAGCATGGCGAGCGTGCGATCGGCCACTTCCTCCTGCAGGCACAGCACCCGCAGTGCCGAACAGCGCTGTCCCGCGCTGTCGAAGGCCGAGGCGATCACATCGGCCACCACCTGCTCGGCCAACGCCGAACTGTCGACCACCATGGCGTTCTGCCCGCCAGTCTCGGCGATCAGCGGGATCGGCCTGCCATCTGCCGACACGCGCCCTGCCAGTTGGCGCTGGATCAGCCGCGCCACCTCGGTCGATCCGGTGAACATCACCCCCGCCGTCTGCTCCGCGCCCACCAGCGCTGCACCGATCGCGCCATCGCCGCAGACCAGTTGCAGCGCATCGTCGGGAACCCCGGCCTCATGCAGCAGGCGCACCGCTTCGGCAGCGATCAGCGGCGTCTCTTCGGCAGGCTTGGCCAGCACCGCGTTGCCCGCCACCAGCGCCGCCGCGACTTGTCCGGTAAAGATCGCCAGCGGGAAGTTCCACGGGCTGATGCACACCACCGGCCCCAGCGGCACTTGCGCCGCCCCGAACGTCGCCCTCGCCTGCGCCGCATAATAGCGCAGGAAATCAATCGCCTCGCGCACTTCCGCAATGGCATTGGGCAGGGACTTGCCCGCCTCGCGCATGATCAGGCCGAGCAGCACCGGCATCCGCGCCTGCATCGCACTCGCTGCCCGCTCGAGCTTGGCCGCCCGGCTTGCCACCGGCTCATCGGCCCAGCGCGAGGCCACCGCGCGCGAGACCGCAGCAACCGCGTCCGCAGCCGAAACCTCGGCGACATGACCCACCACGTCGCGGTGATCGGCGGGGTTGAGCACCGCCCGCCCCTCGCCTTCCCCCGCGCGCCAATCCACCGCAGCACTGGCCTGCAACTGAACCGTCAGCCCCTCCAGCACCGCCTCTGAGGCCAGATCCAGCCCAGCCGAATTGCGCCGGTCCGCATAGATGTCCGCCGGCCGCGCAATCCCGTCATGCCGCGCGCCGGGCTGCGGCATCGCCCGCACCACCTCCACCGGATCGGCCACCAGGTCCGCCACCGGCACCGCCGGATCGCCGATGCGGTTCACGAAGCTGCTGTTCGCCCCGTTCTCCAGCAGCCGCCGCACAAGGTAGGCCAGCAGCGTCTCATGCGTCCCCACCGGGGCATAGATGCGGCACGGCCGGTCGAGCCTGTCC
The DNA here is from genome assembly GCA_041639335.1 of Novosphingobium sp. Classification (GTDB taxonomy): domain Bacteria; phylum Pseudomonadota; class Alphaproteobacteria; order Sphingomonadales; family Sphingomonadaceae; genus Novosphingobium. The sequence goes on along the minus strand of JBEQCK010000012.1, from coordinate 32,783 downwards.
GCACCGACGACCTGCCGGTAGAGCGGCTCGCCCATGCCATGCAGGCACTGGAACTCGTAGTCCTCGGGGCGGTAGTCCGGCCCGGCCAGGTGGTAGATCGTCGCCAGCGTCTGCGCATTGTGCGTGGCGAACTGCGGGAACACCGCATCGGGCGCGGCCAGCAATTTGCGCGCGCAGGCTATATAGGCAACATCTGTGTGGACCTTGCGGGTATAGACCGGGAAGTCCTCAAGCCCGTCCACTTGCGCGCGCTTGATCTCGGCGTCCCAGTACGCGCCCTTGACCAGCCGCACCATCATCCGCCTTGCCGACCGTCGCGCCAGATCCACGATCCAGTCGATCACCTTGGGGCAGCGCTTGCCATAGGCCTGGATCACGAAGCCCAGCCCCTGCCAGCCCGCCAGCTCCGGATCGGTCGCCAGACTTTCCAACAGGTCGAGCGACAGTTCCAGCCTGTCGGCCTCCTCGGCGTCGATGTTCAGCCCGATGTCATAGCCCATGCACAGCTTGGCCAGCGTCTTCACCCGCGGCAGCAGCTCGTCCATCACCCGTCCTGCCTGCGCCCGCGAATAGCGCGGATGCAGCGCCGAAAGCTTGATCGAGATGCCCGGCCCTTCCACGATGCCGCGCCCGCCAGAAGCCGCGCCGATCACGTGGATCGCCTTCTCGTAGTCGGCATAATAGCGCGCCGCGTCCGCCGCTGTCGTCGCCGCCTCGCCCAGCATGTCGTAGCTGTAGCGAAAGCCCCGGGCTTCCAGCTCGCGCGCACGGCCCACCGCTTCCTCGATGGTCTCGCCAGTCACGAACTGCTCGCCCATCATGCGCATGGCAAGGTCCACGCCGCGCCGGATCACCGGCTCCCCGGCCCGAGCCACCAGCCGGGTGAGTGCAGCGCCAAGGCCCCGATCGTCGACGCTGCTCACCAGCTTGCCGGTCACCGCCAGCCCCCACGATGCCGCGTTGACGAACAGCGAGCGTCCGCCGCCAAGATGCGCGCTCCAGTCGCCATCGGCAATCTTGTCACGGATCAGCGCATCGCGCGTCGCCGTATCGGGAATGCGCAGCAGCGCCTCGGCCAGGCACATCAGCGCCACGCCCTCCTCGCTGGAGAGCGAATATTCCTGCACCAGTCCTTCCACGCCCGTCCCGCGATGCTCGCTGCGCAGAGCCGTCACCAGCTCGCTCGCCGTCGCGCGAATGTCCGCGCGCATGTCGTCGGGCAGCGTCGCCGCGCGCAGCAAGGGCGCAAGCGCCTCGGCCTCGTCAATCCGCGCCGCAGCGGTGATCGCGCGGCGCAGCGGAGTGGCAGGGCGGACAGGCGGGGCGAACGAGGCGAATGGCGTGCTCATGCGCATTGACATATCACGAGCCTTGGCGGCAATCTGACCGAACAAGGCTCATACTCTAGCCTGAATGCCTTTTATTCGAGCCAATCGAGAACGAAAATGCACAAATCCGGCCTCACATCGGTCGATCTGGACGAGTACGACCGCAAGATCCTCAAGGTCCTGCAGGCCGACGGCCGCATCCCCGTCACCGCGCTCGCCGAAAAGGTCGGCCTGTCCAAGACCCCCTGCCAGGTCCGCCTCAAGCGTCTGGTCGAAGGCGGCGTGATCCGCGGCTTCGCCGCCCAGGTCGATTACGCCCGCCTCGGCATGGATCACATCGCATTCGCCGAAGTGAAGCTGTCCGACACCCGCGACAAGGCCCTCGCCGAATTCAACGCCGGCGTCCTGCGCATCCCCGAGATCGAGGAATGCCACATGATCGCCAGCAGCTTCGACTACCTCCTGAAAGTCCGCACCCCCGACATCCGCCGCTATCGCACAGTGCTGGGCGAAAAGATCTCGAGCCTGCCCCACGTGGCAAGCACCTCGACCTTCGTGGCGATGGAGACGGTGAAGGAGTAGGGTGGCTACGCAGGGCCGAATGCCACACGCCAGGAAGGCTACGTTGCCCCAAAGCCTACTGGCGGCAACATGCGGGAAGAATCTGACGGGTTCAGGGGCGTGTCACCGTAAGAACTTTGACGTCACTCGCCCTTGCGAAAATCCTTCACGCTCGCACCAGTAAGGCGAAGCGCCGCAAACTCTGCTCGATTGCCCTTACCCAAAGGCGATTGTGCGCTGAGGCCCAGCCATACCTTTTCGGGATAGTCATTGCGGAAAACCCGTGCGAGCTGCCAGGACTTCCCGTCACCGGAGAAATAGAAGCCCAGCGACGTTCCGTCGGACGAAACCTTCAGATAGACCGATCCGCCAGCCACGACATCATGATTGTTGTCGTCGGATGTTCCTCGCGTTCGCACAGTCACGATGCGCGAGCGCCCGTTCTCGTCGCGTTCATAAGCAAACTTCAGCCAGTTTTTTTCGTCCACCCACAAATAGACCGCACCGGCGTCATAGGTCTCGACCAGCGCGGGGGTTATGCGCGCGGAAAAGGTGAACGGACGCGTATTGTCGATACCGGTCAGCAATACCGGAGCGTTGCCATAGCTCGTCACACCATCGGTCTCGCGGAAGAAGTCGGTCTTTGCTCCACTTTCGATCACTAAGGAGTCGCTGCTCGATCCTGCTGCCGCCTCCGCGCCATTCAGCGCCCTGTCAAAGCCGAGGCCGGAGACCTCGACGTGGACGCGCGAGGCGTATTCATTTTCCGAGGCGTGAAGCGGACCGGCTACAGCCAGCACCGCAATATTGACGAAGATCCGAAAGACACGAGGCATCCGACACTCCAACATCGTTGCCGGAATGATGTTCGACTTGGCGGAACATCGCAATCCCCAGAACGGCCGGTGCTGGCTGGGAGGGCCACTGGCACACATCTTGACAAAACGAACCATATAGGTTATACGCCCCGCCCACAGGTCAGGAAAGGGCAATAGGCCAACCCGCTCCTCTCCTTCGGAAGCCGACACATCGTGAAGGCATCCGGCGCGATCGGTGCGGCAGGTGCGCGTGGGTTCAACGAGGGGCGTAAAGCCCAAGACCCACCGGGCAAATCCTGTCGTTACCCAAGGACAGACAGGACACCCCAGGGCTGATAGCACGGCGCGCAAGCCCTGAGCGACGCTGCGGATGCGGAACCCGCCATGACTTGCGTGACGTAGTCTGCGCAAACGACAGGTTCTTTTCACGCAGCCGCTTGCCAGAAGCCAAGGCAGCCCGCGAGCCGCTGCCAAAACTTCGTCCTCTCACATGTGTCCGCCCTCAGGCTGAGCCGACAAGGGGTCCGGAACCGCCCCCGGCCACTCGCAACCGGTCCCGCGCCCTTCCCGCGCGTGCCACAACGGCACCGCACCGGTCGCGCGATCTGTATGTTTTCCCACCGGCGCTACCGTCCGCACTCGCCAGCGGATGCTTTTTTGTATCGAGCGTGGAATGGTTCACGCAGAGACGCAGAGGAAGAAAGGGAGACGCAGAGTTCTTGGGGAGGCGCCTGCGGCGCAGCCGCCTAGTCCCTATTCTCCTCCGCGTCTCCTCTTCCTTCTCCGCGTCTCTGCGTGAAACAGGAAGAAAAAGGGGCCACCGCAGCAGCCCCTTCCCCGATCACTCCACGATGAAGCTCAGCGCCCCATCGCCCTCGTCGATCCGCACGGTCGAGCCGTCCGGCACCTCGCCGCCCAACAGCTTCTCGGCCAGCGGGTCCTGCAGATACCTCTGCACCGCCCGCTTCAACGGCCTTGCGCCATAGACCGGATCGTAGCCAACCCGGCCCAGCCAGCGCTTCGCCGCGTCGGTCAGGTCGAGCACGATCTTGCGATCCTTGAGCAGCTTGGCCACCCGCGCCACCTGGATCTCGACGATCGGTGCCATGTGCTCCTGGCCCAGCCGGTGGAACAGGATGATCTCGTCCAGGCGGTTGAGGAACTCGGGCCGGAAATGCCCGCGCACCACGTCCATGACCTGCGGCTCGACGGTCTGCACATCCTGCCCCTCTTCCAGATTGGCGAGGTACTGGCTGCCGAGATTGCTGGTCAGGATGATCAGCGTGTTGGTGAAGTCCACCACGCGGCCCTGCCCATCGGTCAGGCGGCCGTCATCGAGCACCTGCAGCAGCACGTTGAACACGTCCGAGTGCGCCTTCTCGACCTCGTCGAACAGCACGACCTGGTAAGGCCTGCGCCGCACCGCCTCGGTCAGCACGCCGCCCTCGTCATAACCGACATAGCCCGGAGGCGCGCCGATCAGGCGGCTGACCGAATGCTTCTCCATGAACTCCGACATGTCGATGCGCACCATCGCGTTGTCGTCGTCGAACAGGAAGCCGGCCAGCGCCTTGGTCAGCTCGGTCTTGCCCACGCCCGTAGGGCCAAGGAACAGGAAGCTGCCGAGCGGACGGTTCGGGTCCTGCAGGCCGGCACGCGCACGGCGCACCGCCTTGGACACGGCAAGCACCGCGTCCTTCTGCCCGATCACCCGCTGGCCCAAGACCTCTTCCATCTTGAGCAGCTTCTCGCGCTCGCCTTCCATCATGCGGTCGACGGGCACGCCGGTCCACTTGCTGACGACGGCTGCGATATCCTCGGCGGTCACCTCCTCGCGCAGCATCGCGTTCTGGCTCACGCCCTGCGCCTCGGCCAGCTGCCGCTCGAGTTCGGGGATGCGGCCATAGGCAAGCTCCCCGGCCTTCGCCAGATCGCCATTGCGCTGCGCCACTTCCAGCTCGCTGCGCGCGGCATCGAGCGCTTCCTTGACCTTGCCCTCGGCGGCGATCTTGTCGCGTTCGTTCTGCCAGCGTGTGGTCAGCTCGGCCGACTGCTGCTCGAGGTTCGCCAGCTCCTCGCGCAAGGTCACCAGCCGGTCCTTCGACGCGGTGTCGGTTTCCTTGGCCAGCGCCATCTCCTCGATCTTCATCTGGATGATGCGGCGGTCGAGCTTCTCGATCTCCTCGGGCTTGCTTTCCACTTCCATGCGGATGCGGCTCGCGGCCTCGTCCATCAGGTCGATGGCCTTGTCGGGCAGGAAGCGGTCGGAGATGTAGCGGTTGGAAAGCGTCGCCGCCGCCACGATCGCATTGTCGGCAATGCGCACGCCGTGGTGCAGCTCGTACTTGTCCTTGATGCCGCGCAGGATGCTGATCGTGTCCTCCACGGTCGGCTCGCCCACGAACACCGGCTGGAACCGCCGCTGCAACGCGGGGTCCTTCTCGACGTACTTCTGGTATTCATCCAGCGTCGTCGCGCCGATGCAGTGCAGTTCGCCACGCGCCAGCGCAGGCTTGAGCAGGTTGCCCGCATCCATTGCACCTTCCGATTTGCCTGCCCCGATCAGGGTGTGCATCTCGTCGATGAACAGGATGATCTGCCCCTCGGCGCCCTTGACCTCGTCAAGCACGGCCTTCAGGCGCTCCTCGAACTCGCCGCGATACTTTGCGCCCGCGATCAGGCTGCCCATGTCGAGCGCCATCAGCGTGCGGTCGCGCAGCGAATCCGGCACGTCGCCATTGGCGATGCGCAGCGCGAGGCCTTCGGCAATCGCGGTCTTGCCCACGCCCGGCTCGCCGATCAGCGCCGGGTTGTTCTTGGTGCGGCGAGCGAGGATCTGCACGGTGCGGCGGATTTCCTCGTCGCGGCCGATCACCGGATCGAGCTTGCCCTCGCGCGCGGCCTCGGTGAGGTCGCGAGCGTACTTGCGCATCGCGTCATAGGCGTTTTCGGCGCTGGCGCTGTCAGCCGTGCGCCCACCCCGCAGCTGCGTGATCGCCGCTTCCAGCGCCTGCGGCGTCACGTTCGCGGCCTTGAGCGCCTGCCCCGCCGAGGTCGTGGTGGCGAGCGTCAGCGCAACGAGCATCCGCTCGACGGTCACGAAGCTGTCGTTGGACTTGGCGGCGATCTGCTCAGCGGAATCGAGCACGCGCACGGCATCGTTGTCGAGCCCCGGCGTCTGTTGCGCGCCCGAGCCGGAGACAGCGGCGATCTTCGCCAGCGCCTTGTCTACTTCGGTCTGCGCCAAAGCGGCATTGCCGCCCGCGCGCTGGATCAGCCCGCTGGCCATGCCCTCGCTGTCTTCCAGCAAGGCCTTCAGGATATGGTCCGGCGTGATCCGCTGATGGTTCATGCGGATCGCAACGGTCTGCGCGGCTTGCAGGAAGCCCTTGGCGCGGTCGGTGAATTTCTCGAGGTTCATAAGGTCGAGTGTCCTCCTGTTGCGCAAGACATGGTGTGACTTTTTCGCAACACAAGTGCTGCGCCGACGAAAAAGCTACACCGCTCGACCGGGGTGGTTCCTTGATCCCGAACAATCAGAGTTCACGCGGAGACGCGGAGAAGAAAAGGGAGACGCAGAGGAGAAAAAGAGCGAGGACGGCTGCGTCGCAGGCTTTCTCCTGAACTTTCTCCGCGTCTCTCCTTCTGCTCCGCGTCTCTGCGTGAAACAAATTAGCGCTACTTCACCGGATCAGCCGCCTTCGCAGCCTTCGGCGCAAACTCCTTGCCAAAGAAGCTGCCCGCATACCACTTCGGCCGCTCCGCCCCGTTCGCAAGACCCATCACGGTGTAGTAGTTGACCTTGGCAAACAGCGCGCCCGCGTCCCAGTCGAACGGCAGCTTCAGGTCATCGCTGGGCTGGTGGTAGTGGTCCTTGAGGAAGCCGCGGAAGGCCTTCTCGCCCGGCCCTTCGAAGCCGGTCATCATAAACACCGCCGGCACGCCCTGCTGGACGAAACGGTAGTGGTCCGAACGCGTGAACAGCCCCTCTTCCGGCATCGGATCGGGCGAGAGCTTGATTCCCGCCTTTGTCGCCGCCTCGGCCACGACCTTGCCCATCGTTGAATTCTCGGCACCGAAGGCAACGACGTCCGAGAACATGTAGGTCAGCACCGGCATGTCGAAGTTGACGAGGCCGACGACTTCACCCTTCCCATCCGGCCCCTTAACCACAGGATTGCGCGCGAGATAGTCCGAGCCGATCAGCCCGCCTTCCTCGCCCGTGAGCGCGGCGAACATCACCGAACGGCGGGGCTTCTCCTTCGCAACGGCCTTGGCCACCTCGATCATCGTCGCAACGCCCGAGGCATTGTCCATCGCGCCGTTGTGCAGCGTGTCCTCGCCTTTCCCATGCACGCCGATGTGGTCGAGGTGCGCCGTCATGCCGATGAACTCGCCGGCAACCGCCGGGTCTGAGCCCGGCAGCACGGCAACGACGTTCTCGCTCTGCACGTCCTTCCAGGTCTGCGCGTACGACAGGCTCGCCTTCGCCTTCATCGCAAAGCCCTTGGGCTTGCCGCCGGTCTTGTCGGCCTCGGCGCGAATCAGGCGCAACGATTTGCCCGATGCGGCAAACAGCGGCGCGGCAACATCAGGGTTGAGCGTGGCGCCGCCCATGATCCCCGGCGTGCGGCTGAACGCCTTGCCATCGGTGCCGACCCAGCCCTTGGCCGGACCGTCCGAGATCGCCACGCGCTTGTCCCATGGGCGACGCCTGGTGTCCTCGTCGGTCGGCAGGCTGATCACGCCGATCGCGCCGCGCTTCATCGCCATCATCGCCTTGTCGGAATTGAGATGCGCGCCAAGTTCGCTTGGCGTGCCCTTGGGGAAGCCGGTCAGCACGACCACGATCTTGCCCTTCACGTCGAGGCCCTTGTAGTCATCAAAGCCAAGGTCCGGCCGGTCGAAGCCGAAGCCGGCAAACACCAGCGGCGCCTCGATCGCAACCTTGGCGTCGGTCAAGCTCGGCCGCACCAGCACTTGCGCGGTGTCGGACAGCACCGTTTCCTTGCCGCCATAGGTCAGCGCCAGCCGGGGTGCACCATCCAGCCGCGCCTCGCGCACCGTCAGCTTCTGGAAGAACGAGCCGTCCGCAGCGGCAGGCTTCAGTCCCAACGCGATGAACTGCGAGGCAACGTAACTGGCGGCGATATCGTAGCCGCGGCTGCCGGTGTCGCGCCCTTCCAGCAGATCGTCGGCCAGGAAGGTCACGTGCGCGCGCACGGCCTGCGCATCGAACACCGGCTCCTCGGCCTGGGCGGGAACCGCTGCGCCAGACAGCAACAGGGCAGAAACAAGCAGCTTGACGTTCATCGGTCTCTCTTTGTCGTTTGTCGAAACGGGTCGCGTGGCACCTGCCCATTGGGCACGCCCCACTTGCGCGCGCGAGCATGGGCACTAGAAAGTTTCCAATCAAACCAAATCTGGGAGCTTGGGCTAAGCCGACATTCAGGCCGGACCTGCTCTTCGACCTTGCACAACCCCCGCAGCGCCCCTGTTCGCTGCCACTTCACGGGACACCCATGCAGCACAAACTTTCCGCCAGCCTGCTTGCCCTTGCCGCATCGACTGCACTTGCATCCCCTGCCCTTGCCCAGGAAGCAAAGCCCGCCCCGCTGCCCGGCCTCGTTGCCAAGGTCCAGATCCCCTACGAAAGCTTCAAGCTCGACAATGGCCTGACCGTGCTGGTCAACACCGACCGCAAGGCCCCGGTCGTGGCAGTATCGGTATGGTACGGCGTCGGCTCGAAGAACGAGCCCAAGGGCAAGACCGGCTTTGCCCACCTCTTCGAACACCTCATGTTCAATGGCACCGAGAACGTGCCCGGCGATTTCTTCACGCCCTTGCAGCAGGTCGGCGCGACCGACGTCAACGGCACCACCTGGTTCGATCGCACCAACTATTTCGAGACCGTGCCCACCGCCGCGCTCGACATGGTGCTGATGATGGAATCCGACCGCATGGGCCACCTGCTCGGCGCGGTGACGCAGAAGGTGCTCGATAACCAGCGCGCCGTCGTCCAGAACGAGAAGCGCCAGGGCGACAACAACCCTTACGGCATCGTCGAGTACGAGCAGCTCGAGAACCTCTACCCCTCGGGCCACCCCTACCACCACTCGACCATCGGCTCGATGGCCGACCTCGATTCCGCCAGCCTCGACGATGTGAAGCGCTGGTTCATCGACCACTATGGCCCGAACAACGCCGTGCTCGTCCTGTCGGGCGATATCGACGCGGCGACCGCCAAGGCAAAGGTCGCCAAGTGGTTCGGCGACATCAGGCCGGGTCCGCAGGTCAAGCCGGTCAGCGCCCCGGTGCCGACTCTTCCCGCCACCGTCACCAAGACGATCAAGGACCAGGTTGCGACCACGCGCATCTACCGCATGTGGGCCGTGCCCGGGCTCGACAACCCCGACTACCTGCCGCTTGACCTTGCCGCCTCGGTGCTGGGCGGCCTCGCCTCGTCGCGTCTCGACGATGCGCTGGTGCGTGAACAGAAAGTCGCGGTCTCGGTTTCGGCCGATGCCGAAGTCTTCGCGCAGGCTGCGCAGTTCGTGATCAAGGCCGATGTGACGCCGGGCCAGGATCCGGCCAAGGTCGCCGCCGCACTCGACGCCGAGATCGCGAAGTTCATCAAGGAAGGCCCGACGCAGGACGAACTGCTGCGTGCGGCAACCTCTGCCACCGCCAGCGAGATCCGCGGGCTTGAGCGCACCGGCGGCTTCAACGGCAAGGCTCCGACGCTGGCCGAGGGCCTGCTCTACAACGGCACGCCCGAGCATTACCGGCAGGAACTTGATCGCACCGCCAAGATGACGCCCGCCGAGGTCAAGGCAGCAGCGGCCAAGTGGCTGACCCGCCCGGCCTTCGCGCTGACTGTCGAGCCGGGTGAGCGGACCGAGGGGGGCGAGGCACGCGGCGGGTTCTACACCCAGACCGCGACCGGCGCCCACCCTGCCTACTTCCGCGATCCCGACATGCCGGCCAAGGGCGTGCCCGCCCCTGCTGTCGCCGGAGCCGACCGTTCGAAGCTGCCCGCAGTGGGCCCGCTTGCCCCGCTCGACTTCCCGGCGATCCAGCGCGCGACGCTCAAGAACGGCATTCCGGTCTATTTCGCCAAGCGTTCCGAAGTGCCGACCGTCTCGGTCCGCGTCAGCTTTGATGCCGGCTATGCCGCCGATCCCAAGTCGGCGCTCGGCACCGAATCGCTGCTGCTCAGCCTGATGGACGAGGGCACGCAGAAGCTCTCGGGCTCGGAATTCGCGCGGGAGCGTGAACGCCTCGGCGCCAACATCTCGCTTTCGGCAACGAGCGACCTGACCTCGTTCCAGGTCGATGCATTGTCGCCCAACCTCGGCGCCTCGCTCGGCCTGCTCGCCGACGTGGTGCGCCGCCCCGCGCTCGCCCCGGCGGACCTCGAGCGCGTGCGCACCCAGCAGCTCACCGCAATCTCGGCCGAGATGAAGAGCCCGCAGGCCCTCGCCGCCCGCGTGCTCGTGCCCACGCTCTACGGCAGCCACCCCTATGCCTTCCCCTCCAGCGGCCTCGGCGATGCCGAAGTCGTGAAGAAGCTGACGCGCGAGGATCTGCTGGCCTTCCATGCCCGCTGGTTCCGCCCGGACACCGCGCGCATCTTCGTGGTGGGCGACACGACGCTCGACGCCGTGGTCAAGATGCTCGACGACAGCTTCGGCAACTGGCCCTCAAACCGCATGGCGCGGCCGGTGAAGGACTTCTCGGCGGCAGTTCCGGCACAGAAGAGCCGCGTCATCCTCGTCGACCGCCCGGGTTCGCCGCAGTCGTTCATCATGGCCGGCAAGGTGATCGACGCCAAGGGCACTGACGACACCGTCGCGCTGAGCACCGCCAACGATATCCTCGGCGGCAACTTCCTCGGCCGCATCAACATGAACCTGCGCGAAGCCAAGGGCTGGACCTATGGCGCCTACAACGGCATCAGCGAACCGCTCGACAAGGTCCGTTTTCAGGTCATCGCGCCGGTGCAGACTGACCGCACCGGGGATTCGCTGGTCGAGATCAAGCGCGAGATCGACGAGTACGGCAGCACCAAGGGCGTGACCGCAGAGGAGCTCGACTGGTCGACCAAGGGCAGCGCCCGCGAACTGCCGGGCATGTTCGAGACCAGCGCCGCCGTGCTCGACGGCCTTGCCAAGATCGTCAACTACCAGCGCTCGGACGACTTCTACGAGACGCTGTCCACTCGCTACGGCAAGATGACCGCCGCCGAAGTGGACAAGGCGTTCCGTTCGAAGATCAACTCGGACGGCATGGTCTGGGTGGTTGTCGGCGATGCCGCCAAGGTGAAGCCGCAGCTCGACAAGTTCGGCCTGCCGGTGGAGGAAATGGCCGCGCCGAAGTAAGCTTCGCAACGGCAAGCGAATTGGGGGGCGTGCGGCGAGCGCGCCCCCTTTTTCGTGCCGCCAACCGCGCGCAACGCTTCGTCACGCAGCCTGTCTTGCTATTGACACGTTTGTAGATAGACTTTGCCCAGCACACCATAATGGGAGAGCATCAATGTCCGTTGCCGGCACCTACAATTGCGTGACCCACACCCCGATGGGCGACCAGACCAGCACCTTCACCGTCAACGTCGATGGCGACAGCTTCACCGGCACCAACAGCGGCCAGATGGGCTCGATGGACGTCGAGAACGGCAAGGTCGATGGCAACACCCTCACCTGGCAGATGAAGATGACCGTGCCGATGCCGATGACGCTCGATTGCACCGCAACGATCGAAGGCGACACCCTGACCGGCAAGGTGACAGCGGGCATGTTCGGCACTTTCCCGATGGAGGGTACGCGGGGTTGAATACTTGCATTTGAGCAAGTCTGAACCAGTACCTCTTTGATTATCGTTCCGGACAGATTGGTAATTGTAGAAGCGCCCGCCCTGTGCAAGTAAGCGTGCAGGGTGGGGGCGTTCAGGTATTATGCAACTGTTTGCAAGCTTTGTGACAGGCCTCGCCGTGTTGGCCGCGCAAGGATTGGATGACCGGACGGCATCGGCAAGCACCTCGGTGCAAACGTCAATTCAGGCGCAATCGGGTCAATCTGCCCAACAGACACCCGTCACTATGCTCGAATTGCCAGTTGGTACGGCTGTTCCCGTCGCGATTGCCAGCGAACTTTCGTCCAAGACCAGCAAGACCGGTGACCGCTTCGATGTCATCGTGGTCGAAGATGTCTCCATGGCCGGAACGGTCGTGATACCCAAGGGGACTGTGGGTCACGGCGAGATACTTTATACCGGTGACAAAGGCGGCTTTGGCAAGGCGGGCTTCATTTACATTACCCTCCGCGATCTTGTCGTCGGCAGTCGCACGATCATGCTCGACGGACGCTTTCGCCAGGAGGGCAAGAACCGCAACGGATCGACCGCGGCGACCTATTTCACGGTCGGCGTCCTCGCAGGTTTCATCAAGGGCGACTCCGGCACCATCCCGAAGGATCTGGTTCTAAAAGGCAAGACCGGCGAGCCGATAAGCTTCATTCCGGCTCCCGCGGTGCCGTCGGCGCCGCCCCACGACCCGAACACCACGGAGTCGCCTCCACCTGCCAGCATGCCTGCCACGGCCGCCACGCCCGTATCCTGAAATCCTGAAATCCTGAGATCCTTGCAAAGTCGAGAGGAAGAAACTTCATGCTCAAGATGAAATCCAGTTACGCTGCCGCGATGGCAGCAATTTCGTGCGCATTGTCCGGCGCCGCCCTGGCACAGGAAGCCAGCACGTCGCCAGCACCGGCGACGACAGAGGCTGCAGCAGCAGTTGCTGCCGCACCCGCTTGTGAACTTCATGTCTTCCCGACCATCGAAGGCCAGGCGCAGACGACCGGTTGGCTTTCGGGCTTTGGCATCATTGGCGCGGTGGCCGATGCATCGGCCAACAAGAACCGCAACGTCGGCGATGCTGCCTATCTCAAGGAAGCCCTCGGACCAGCCATGCAGGTCGATGCACTCAAGGCGCTCGACCTTGCGGCCGCACTGAAGTTGCCTGCATCGCAGGTCATCTTTGAAACGCCGATCGCCGATCGCAACGTGACGACCAAGGCGGGCAACCGGCTCTCGGCTTCGACCGCGCCCTGCTACGCCGAGCTGATCGTAACGCAGAACCTCTACACAAAGCGCGCGATCTATGGCCGGGCGCTCAACAACCGGTTCATCGTGAAGGACTTCCGCACCGGAAAGTCCAAAACCGACCTGCAGAAGGGCCGCGGCGGCAATGGGCTGAGCCTGTTCCCGCCAAAGACCACCGAAGAGGCAGAGGGCGCCGAGAAGGAACTGCGTGACGTATTCACAAAGAACTTCCTCGAGTTTGCTGGAACCCTGAAGGCCAAATAAGCGACTTTGCGGGAGGGCAAGCTCGCGCTGCGCCCTCCCGCACAGGCTCGCGACGTCAAGCCATTCGATAGGAGCAATCCCCTTGAGGCTCATCGCCAAGGCGGGCCTGGCCGCCGCTCTTGCCCTGCTGGCAGCAAATCCGGCGTTCGCCGGTTCGCCCAATCTGGCCAAGGGACCACAGACACTCGCCGAGAAGGATCGTGCCGCGCCCGAAGGTCGTGCTGTCCAGATCGTGGTGGACACGCCGCAGATTGGCGCGACAGTCGAGATCGGACGTGTCATCCCGGATCTTGCGGCAGGTTCGAAGATCACGGCTCTGACCAGCATGGCCCAGCGCGAGGCAGACTTCGCCATCACGCCGCTGCGCTCGGCACTCAAGAACTACGATGCAAACACCAAGGCGCTCGACGCAGCCAAGGCCGGCCTTGCCGCAGTGCCGTGGCTCAACCCTACACCGCTGGAAACTGCCGTCCAACCCGGCGCTACGCAGCCACTGGATTTCATCGCGGTCGCCAGGACGCCAACCGTCGGGCTCGTGCGGATCGGGTATTATCTCTCGCCCGATGCCACGCGCATCGAAGCGCGCGCCGATCTCGAGATCGTGCGCAAGGCAGGCAAAGGCGGCGGCACCGTAACTGTACTGGTCCTGCAGCATGTCACCAGCAACGTGGTGCTGGACAAGCCGTCGTTCGTTGTCCGCGAAAACGTCGCGCGCTGGTCCGCGAAAGATGGTGAACTTGCCCGCAGCGCCATTGATCGCGCGCTCGGACAGTTGCGCGATCTCATCCCGCAGTCGCTGGCGCTCGACGCCGGAAAAGTGGCTGCCTTTGCCACCAGGACCGACGTGGCGCAGGGGGCCGGGCGCTTCGGACCGGTGGTCGAACGTGGAACGGCTGGCCCCGGCAGCATGGTGATCTGGTCAAAAGGGCTGGTCGGAGTGATGCCCGCTTCGAACTGACCTGACCGATACGACAGAGAGCCGAACACAACGGGCGGATCGCACTGCGCGCCGCCCGTCGCGCCAGCAAGATCAGGCCAGCTTCTTCTTCAGCAGTTCGTTGACGACACCGGGGTTGGCCTTGCCAGCCATGGCCTTCATCGTCTGTCCGACGAAGAAGCCGAACAGGGCTTCCTTGCCTGCCTTGTACTGATCGACCTTGTCGGCGTTGGCGGCGAGGATGCCGTCAATCGCCGCTTCGATCGCGCCGGTGTCGGAGGTCTGCTTGAGGCCCTCGCGCTCGACGATGGCGGCGGCGCCATCCCCGCTCTCGAGCATCTTTTCGAGCACCTGCTTGGCGATCGAGCCGGAGATCGTGCCGTCGGCGATCAGAGCCAGCAGTTCCGCGCCCGCCGCCGGGCTGACCGGCGAATTGTCGAGGCCCTTGCCGAGCTTGTTCAGCGCGCCGAACAGTTCGGAGATCAGCCAGTTTGCCGCCTGCTTGGCGACCTCGGCTTCCGGCTTCTTCGCCTTGGCCGCAGTTTCAGCGAGCAGCGCTTCGAACCAGCGCGCAGTTTCCACGTCTGCCGTCAGCACGCCCGCGTTGTAGGCCGACAGGCCGAGCGCGGTCTCGTAGCGGTGGCGCTTGGCGTCGGGCAGTTCGGGCAGGCTCGCCCGGCAATCCTCGAGGAAGGCATCATCGAGTTCGAGCGGCAGCAGATCGGGATCGGGGAAGTAGCGGTAATCGTGCGCGTCTTCCTTCGAACGCATCGAGCGGGTCTCGTTGCGGTCGGGATCGTAGAGGCGCGTTTCCTGCACCACCGCACCGCCATCCTCGATCAGGGCAACCTGGCGCTTGGCCTCCTGCTCGACCACGGCCATGACGAAGCGGACCGAGTTGACGTTCTTGGTTTCGGTGCGCGTACCGAATTCGTCGCCCGGGCGGCGGACCGAGACGTTGACGTCGGCGCGCATCGAGCCCTGGTCCATGTTGCCGTCACACGAACCGACATAGCGCAGGATCGTGCGCAGCTTCGACAGGTAGGCCCCGGCTTCGGCGGGCGAACGCATGTCGGGGCGGCTGACGATTTCCATCAGCGCCACGCCCGAGCGGTTGAGATCGACATAGGACATCGTCGGGTGCTGATCGTGCATCAGCTTGCCCGCGTCCTGCTCGACGTGAATGCGCTCGATCCCGATGGTCTTGGTCGATTCCGGGTTCTTGTCGTCAAGCTGGATCTCGATCGAACCTTCGCCCACGATCGGATGGTAGAGCTGGCTGATCTGGTAGCCCTGCGGCAAATCGGCGTAGAAGTAGTTCTTGCGATCGAACCGCGACCACTTGTTGATCTGCGCGTTGATCGCCATGCCGGTGCGCACCGCCTGGCGGATGCACTCCATGTTCGGCACCGGGAGCATGCCGGGCATCGCCGCATCGACCAAGCTGACCTGCGTGTTCGGTTCGGCGCCGAAAGCGGTGGCCGCGCCGGAAAACAGCTTGGCATTCGAAGTGACCTGCGCGTGGACTTCGAGGCCGATCACGACCTCCCATTCGCCGGTTGCGCCCTGGATACGATATTCGCTCATGCTCTGCCCGATAAGGTTTGAGGGATGGGTTGGAAAGGGGTCAATTGGCTGGCCTCGGCACCGGTCGCCCGGCCAGGCGGCGCGACCACGCCCGCGCCGGTTGTTCGATCAGCCTGGCAAACGGTACGGCGACGATCAGGCACAGCGCCATGATGAGAAGTTTCATCGCGTCAGCTTGCCAATCGGGGCCGGTCAGCGCGTCGGCACCGCCGATGGTGCTATCGGCAAGCATCAGCCCCAGACGCGGCTGGAGTACCGCCAGAAGATCGAACACGCGGCCGATCACGAAGACGTGGACCATGTACAGCGCATAGGACATCGTCCCCAGCCACTGGAACGGCGCGGCGCACAGCAGGCGCGAGACGAGGCCGCGCTGGAGTGCGGCCAGGGCCACCAGTGCCGTGGCGGCAAGATCGAAGGCAAGAAGACTGCCCGTGCCCCACAGGACCGCGGCAAGTGCGCCAATCGCCGCACATTCCAGCACGGTCGCCACCGCAGCGGGCAAGTGCGGCGGCGTGGCGTTCCGGTAGGCGCAATGGAGAGCAAGACCGAGGCCGAACCCGGCAATTCCGCGCCCGATGTTGGACGCGAGGCCATCAAGCGGACCGCCGAACGTGGCGAACGTCAGCACCGCCACGGCCAGCGCCAGCCACGCCATCCACACGCGCTGCCCGGCGAGCTTCCAGCCCGCAGCGGCAAGCAGATAGAGCAGCATCTCGACCGAGACCGACCAGCTCGGATGGTTCCATGTGATCCCGAGCGACGGCACCACGCCCTGCAGCAGGAGGAAGGCAATCGGCAGGTCCGCCGGATCGCCCTGCCCTGCCATCAGGCCGTGGGTGCGAAGGTCCGGCCGCATCAGCCCCAGCGCCAGCATCGACAGCGCAAATACAGTGAGCATCGCGGCATGCAGCGGCCAGACGCGGCCCCAGCGCAGCCAGATGAAGCGCGAGAACGAGAAGCCTGCTGACAGCTTCGCGCCATAGGAGGCCGCGATCACGAAGCCGGAAAGGACGAAGAACAGGTCGACCATGCGGCCGAAGTTCGCATCGAAACCGGCGGCGGACAGGCCTGCTGCGGCGGGGATGTGGTGAAACACCACCCCCAGCGCCGCAAGCCCGCGCAAGGCATCGAGGACGGGATAGCGCAAGGGCTTGCCCCCGCCGCTCCCGCCGGTCGATTCTCTTACCACCACTTCTCGGGGCGTGAGCCGTTCTTGGCCGAGAACTGCGCGCGCTGTTCGATGGCAAGGCTGGCGTTGAGCACGCCCTGTTCGTCGAACGCCTTGCCGATGACCTGAAGGCCCAGCGGCAGACCGTTGCGGTCAAGCCCCGCGGGCACGGACATGGCCGGAAGCCCGGCAAGGCTGGCGGGCACCGAGAACACGTCGTTCAGGTACATTTCCAGCGGATCGGCGCTCTTCTCGCCCAGCGCAAAGGCCGACGACGGCGCGGTGGGGACGAGGATCACGTCAACGTCCTTGAACGCATTGGTGAAGTCACGCGCGATCAGGGTGCGGACCTTCTGTGCCTGGGTGTAGTAGGCATCGTAGAAGCCCGCCGAGAGCACATAGGTGCCGATCATGATGCGGCGCTTCACTTCCGGGCCGAAACCGGCGGCGCGCGTGGCGGCATACATGTCCTGCAGGCCGGCACCATCGGGCAGATCGCGCAGGCCGTAGCGCACGCCATCGTAGCGGGCGAGGTTCGACGAGGCTTCTGCAGGCGCGATGATGTAGTAGGTCGGCAGCGCGTACTTGGTGTGCGGCAAGGAGATCTCGACGATCTCGGCGCCGGCGTCCTTCAGCCAGGCGATGCCATCGTCCCAGCTCTTCGCGACGTCAGGGTCCATGCCGTCGAGGCGGTATTCGCGCGGGATGCCGACCTTCTTGCCCCGCATGTCGGCATTGAGGCCAGCGGTCCATTCGGGGACGGGCAGGTTGAGGCTGGTCGAATCCTTCGGGTCGAACCCGGCCATGGCTTCGAGCATGATCGCGCAGTCGGTCACGTCATGGGCCATTGCACCGGCCTGGTCGAGTGACGAAGCGAACGCCACGACGCCCCAGCGCGAGCAGCGTCCATAGGTCGGCTTGATGCCCGAGATGCCGGTGAAGGCCGCGGGCTGGCGGATCGAGCCGCCGGTGTCAGTGCCGGTGGCGGCAGGGGCGATGCGCGCGGCAACCGCAGCGGACGATCCGCCCGAGGAGCCACCAGGGGCGAGCGGCGCGGTGTCATTGGGTCGACGCCACGGCGAGATCACGTTGCCGAAGGCGCTGGTCTCGTTCGAGGAGCCCATCGCGAACTGGTCGAGGTTGAGCTTGCCGAGCATGCCCGCGCCCGCGTCCCACAGCTTCTGCGAAACGGTCGATTCATACTGCGGCTTGAAGCCTTCGAGGATCTTCGAGGCGGCGGTGGTCTGCGTGCCCTTGGTGGCGAACAGATCCTTCATGCCGATCGGCACGCCGGCCATCTTGCCCAGCGCCTTGCCGGCGGCGCGGGCCTCATCGACCTTGGCAGCGGCTTCCAGCGCCTTTTCCGGCGTGGTGATGATGAAGGCGTTCAATGCGGGTTGCGCCGCCTCGACCGCCGCGTTGAAGGCGGTGGCGACTTCGCTGGCGGTAAATTCGCCCTTGGCAACGCCATCGCGGATGGCGGCAATGCCGAGATCTGTAATATTCGTCATTATTCGATCACCTTGGGCACGCCGAAGAAGCCATGTTCGGGCGCGGGCGCGTTGGCCAGCACCGCATCGCGCATGTCGCCGCCGGTCAGCGGATCGGCATTGACCACGTCATCGCGCAGGCGCTGGTGGTTCGGGATGACGGCGGTCATCGGCTCGATCCCGGTCACGTCGACTTCACCGAGCTGTTCGACCCAGGCGAGGATGCCGTTGAGTTCGGGGACCATTGCGTCAAGCTCGGCCTCGGTGACCTTGATGCGGGCCAGCGAGGCGATCTTCGCCACCGTGGCGGTATCTACGGACATGGCGGATACTCTTATCGGAAAGGAAAAAGGAACGCCGCGCGCTACCAGAGCGCACGGCGTGCTTCAAGCCGAGGCCGCCCCATAAGGGCGCCCGGCCAGGATCAGGGTTGCGGAGCGCCTTCGGGCATCGGCACGCCACCCGGAGCGCCACCGGGCGCGCCACCGGCCCCGCCCTGCATGCGCTGCATCTGTTCGAGCATCATGCGCTGCTGCTGGATCTCGGCAGCACTGCGGAAATCGAGCAGTTCGATCTCGAAGACGAGGTCGGAATTGGCGGGGATCACGACTTCGCCGGTCTGCGGGTTGCGCTTTTCCTCGGCGCCGTAGGCCTTCTCGGACGGGATCTCGAGGACGTACTTGCCGCCCTTCTGCATCTTCGAAAGACCTTCGGAGAAGCCGGGGATCACGGTTTCGAGCGGGAGGACCGCGTTCTGGCCACGATCGAACTCCTTGCCGCTGGCGAGGCGCCCGACATAGTTGATCAGTGCCACGTCAGCCTTGGTCGGCGAAGCGCCGGTGCCGGCCTTGACCGTCTCGATCTCGATGCCTTGGTAGCGGGTGGCATAGGCCACGCCCGAGCCGAGCACGACCGCAGCGATGACGCCGAGCCAGATCTTGCCGACGGAGCCCTTGGCAACCGGCTGGAGCGGAACGCGGGTGATTTCCGACATGCTTTCCCCCTCAAGCGCGATTCGCCCGAATCGCGCTGGATGATTCGAATGACCTGATCCGGAGCCACGAAAAAGGGCGCCGGAGTGCGGCGCCCTCTTGGCCCATCAGGGCGCGAACGGCAAGTAGCCAGATGGAGCGTTTCCGCCCCGATCCTTCTTACTTGACGCCGTCACGCTCCTGGCGCTTGCGCTCGAGCTTGCGGGCGCGGCGGACGGCAGCAGCCTTCTCGCGAGCGCGCTTTTCCGAGGGCTTCTCGAAGTGACGACGCAGCTTCATTTCGCGATACACGCCTTCACGCTGCAGCTTCTTCTTGAGTGCACGAAGAGCCTGGTCGACGTTGTTATCGCGAACGAGAATCTGCATAAACCGCTACACCTCAGGTCTGTGGCGAGAGCCCGCGAAACCGGCGGGAGTCACCTTAATCTGGAAACACAAAACAAGCCGAATCCGTACAGGACCGGCCCGAACGGGAGCGCCATTAGTCAAAACGCCCCCCAAAGGCAAGCAAAGTCGTGCATTTTGCAGGCCATGCGGTTAAGGGCGGCGGATGAACTCTCCAAGTACCCTGACGGCAACCGCCATCGTGGCTATCGGCGGTGGCGTAGGCGCCATGCTGCGATACCATGCGGGCCGCGCCGTGACCGCCTTTTCCGGTCCCAACACCGTGTTCCCCTGGGGCACCTTTTTTATCAACGTCAGCGGCAGCCTGCTAATGGGCGTGCTTGCCGGATGGCTGGCGCGGCATGACGGCAGCGAATCGCTGCGCCTGCTGCTGGGCGTCGGCGTGCTCGGCGGCTTCACCACCTTCTCTGCCTTCAGCCTCGAAACGGCGATGCTGATGCAGCGCGGTCTATATGGCATGGCGGGCTTCTATGCGCTGGGCTCGCTGCTGGGGGGCGTGGCCGGGCTGTTCCTTGGCCTTTCGATGACGCGAGGTGCAGCATGAGCCGCGGCAAGATCCCGGACGACAACGTCCGCCAGTTCACCGTGGGCCGCGACGATGCGGGCGCGCGGCTCGACCGCTGGTTCAAGCGCCACCTGCCGCAGGTCGGCTTTGCCACTGTATCGCGCTGGGCCCGCACCGGGCAGATCCGCGTCGACGGCAAGCGCGCCGATGTCGATACCCGGCTCGAAGCCGGGCAGACCTTGCGCGTTCCTCCTGGCAACGCCACGCCCGTCGGTGCCGGGATCAAGGGCCAGCGCGTGCGCAAGCCGCTGACCGAGGAGCAGATCAGCCTTGCCGAATCGATGGTGCTGGAAAAGGACCGCGCCGCGATCGTGCTCAACAAGCCGCCGGGCCTTGCCACGCAAGGTGGCAGCGGCACGCACGAGCATGTCGACGGCCTGCTCGATGCTTATGCCGCCGATGGCGAACCCCGCCCCCGCCTCGTCCACCGCCTGGACAAGGACACCTCGGGCGTCCTGCTGATCGCGCGCACGCCGGGCAGCGCAGCATTCTTTTCCAAGCACTTCTCGGGCCGCTCCGCGCGCAAGATCTACTGGGCGCTGATTGTCGGCGTGCCCGAAGTGAAGGACGGGCTGATCGAACTGCCGCTGGCCAAGCAGCCGGGCACGGGCGGCGAAAAGATGATGGTCGACGAAAGCGGCCAGGGCCAGTCCGCCCGCAGCCGCTATCGCGTGATCAGCCGCGCCGGCAATTCGGCCTCGTGGGTCGAACTGCAGCCGCTCACCGGGCGCACCCACCAGTTGCGCGTGCACATGGCAGCGATCGGCCACCCGATCGTCGGCGATGGCAAGTATGGCGGGCAGGCCGCGTTCCTGACCGGCACGATCAGCCGCAAGATGCACCTCCACGCCCGCCGCCTGCGGATCGAGCATCCCGAGGGCGACCTGATCGACGTGACCGCCCCGCTCCCGGCGCACTTCGCGGCGAGCATGGCCAGCCTGGGCTTTTACGAGGAAGACGGCGATCTTCCGCTGGAAGCGCCCAAGCTGCTCGACGAGAAGACCTTCCAGAAGCGCGCGGCCAAGCAGCATTCGAAGGAATACCGCAAGGAACGCCGGGGCGAGCGCCGCAAGCGTGCCGATGGCGAAAAGGGCGCGGGCAGCGCCGGTCGCAAGCCGACCGGCAAGCGCGCCGCCTCTGCCAAGGGCGCACCTGCCAAGGGCAGTCCGGCGAAGAAGGGGCCTGCTCCGAAGGGGGCGGCAAAGCCTGCCGGGAAGCCCACTGCAGCTCGCAGAGCGCCCGCGGGCAAGCTTGCGCCGAGAACGCGGAAGGACTGATGCATCCCAACCCGTCCTTCCGGCATGACGACCGCGACCTGTTCGAGGCGCTGATTGCCGAGATCGGGTTCGGGATGGTGTTTGCCACGGTGCCGGATGGCCCGCGCGTGGCGCATGTGCCGCTGCATTCGACCGGCGACGGTG
This sequence comes from Novosphingobium sp., assembly GCA_041639335.1. Taxonomy (GTDB): domain Bacteria; phylum Pseudomonadota; class Alphaproteobacteria; order Sphingomonadales; family Sphingomonadaceae; genus Novosphingobium. The sequence continues at coordinate 11,146 of JBEQCK010000012.1, read as the reverse complement.
CGGTGCAGTTCCACCTCGCGCGCGGCAATGCGCTGACCCGGCATCTTGACGGGATGATGGCGCTGGCGGTGGTCAACGGACCGGACGGCTATGTCAGCCCACGCTGGTATGCCGATCCCGCGCAAGTGCCGACGTGGAACTACGTCGCGCTGGAGATGGAAGGCCGGGTGCGGCGGATGGATCAGGATGGCCTGCGCGGGCTGCTCGAAACCGTTTCCGACGCCCACGAGGCCCGCGTTTCGGAAGGTCCGCCATGGACCATGGACAAGATGCCCGAAGACAAGCTGCGGCAGATGATGGGCGGGATCGTCGGCTTCGAGATGGAAGTGCTGGCATGGCGCCCCACCTTCAAGCTATCGCAGAACAAGAGCGTGGATGAGCGCGCGCGCGTGGCGGCTGGGCTTGAGGCGGAAGGCTCCCCGGCCATCGCGGAACTGATGCGGAGGCTTGTTCCATGAAGCTGGCAATCTTCGATTGCGACGGCACGCTGGTCGATAGCCAGGCCGATATCTGCGCGGCGATGGACGCGGCATTCAAGGCGGCGGGCCTTATCCCGCCCGAACGCCAGCTGACGCGGCGCGTCGTCGGCCTTTCGCTGCACGAGGCGATGCGCCAGCTGCACCCTGATGGCGAGCACCACGAGCATGCCAGCCTGACCGAACTCTACAAGGATGCGTTCCGCGCGCGCCGTGCGGCCGGCGCCGTGGCCGAACCGCTGTACGAGGGCATCGCCACGCTGATCGAGGATCTCGCCGCGCAAGGCTGGCAGCTTGCGGTGGCCACAGGTAAGTCGGACCGGGGCCTTGCCCATTGCCTCGCCACGCATGGGCTGACCGGGCACTTCGTCTCGCTGCAGACCGCAGACCGGCATCCGTCCAAGCCCGATCCCTCGATGATCGAGCAGTGCATCGCCGATGCCGGAGCGGATCGCACGCGGACCGCCATGATCGGCGACACCGTCTATGACATCCACATGGGCGTGAACGCGGGCGTGCGCTCGTTCGGCGTCGACTGGGGCTATCACGAACCTGAGGAACTGATCGAAGCCGGCGCGGAAGCGGTGGCGACGAGCATCGAGGACCTGCGTGCACTGCTGGGGAGGATTGCATGAGCGATCCTGCAATGGGCCGCTATTTCATGCTGCAGGCAGTGAGGGCCTCGGGCGCGGTGCTGGTGCTGCTTGGCGTGCTGGTGCAGGCGGGCAAGGGACCGGGACCGCTGGCTGCGCTTCCGCCACTGGCCGGCATCGTGATGGCACTGGTCGGCCTGTGGGACTTCTTTTTCCTGCCGCGCATCGTTGCGCGGCGGTGGCGTACTCCGGAATAGACAATGAAGCGTTTCTACAAGGCAGTGACGGTCGAAGCAGCAGAGGGCGGCTTCGGGGTGAGGCTCGACGGGCGAGCGATCAAGACCGTGGGGGGCAGGCCGCAAGTCGTGCCCACGCACTCGCTGGCAGAGGCCATGGCGGCGGAATGGGCTGCACAAGGCGAGGAGATCGACCCCGCGCTGTTTCTGTTCCGCGACATGGCTGACTACGCCATCGACGTGGTGGCGGGAGACCGCGCTTCGGTCATCGCCGAAATCCTGCCTTACGCCGAGACCGATACGCTATGCTACCGCGCCGAGCCGGACGAGGCCTTTGCCGCGCGCCAGCGGATGATGTGGGAGCCGCTGCTGGCGAATGCCGAGGCACGTCTTGGCGTGCAGTTCGTGCGCGTCTCGGGCATCATTCACAAGCCGCAGCCGGTTGAAACGCTGGCCGCGCTGCGCGATCAACTCGAAACGCTCGACGCCTTTCAGCTTGCCGCCCTACGCAACACGACAAGCCTCGCCGCCTCGCTGGTGATCGGCCTCGCCGCGCTGGAGCCTCAGGCAGATCTCGACGCGCTGTGGGACGCTGCCAACCTTGAAGAAGACTGGCAGGCCGAACTCTGGGGCAAGGACGCCGAGGCGATGGAACGGCGCGAGAAGCGTTCGGCGGCGTTCGCGGCGGCGGCGCGGTTTGCGGGGCTGGCGCGGAGTTAGCCTTACAGGCAAATGGACCCCGGCCTTCGCCGGGGTGACGCTTGATTCTAAGCTCTGGTCCTCGTCATCCCGGCGCAGGCCGGGATCCAGTTGCGGTCCGGTCAGCGCAAGGGCAGCATCACCCCACCCAGTCAGCCACCTGCTTGGCCACGGCATTGGCCGCCTCGTTCAGCGCCGGGCCGACGTACTTGGCTTCGGCTTCTGCCACCGGGACCGTGCTTTCGAAGCGCCTGGTCTCCACGCGGCCGCCGGTTTCCTTGACCGCATCGTAGCGGACCACGGCGGATTGGGTGCGGGCGTCGTAGCCCATGTCGAGCAGGCGGCCGGAAAGGTGGAGGCCAGCAGCGCCCGGATCATTTTCGATGACGAGGCGGTTGCCGCGGGCGCGGATGGTTTCGGCGAGCAGGCGCTGGAACAGGCGTGAAGGCCGTTCGACCCACATCGTCTTCTGAAGGTAGGCGATGTTGGCATCATCGATCTGCACCGGCACGCGCGTGACGGCGAGGCGCGCCTCGGCGGAAGGCTCCATCACCACCAGCGCAGTGGCGAAAGTGCCGCTGGTCCCGCTGCCTGCAGCAGGCGCGGAAGTGGGGGTGAGCGCCAGCAGCGTGTCGGGCACCTTGGGGCCAAGGCTTACGCAACCGGACAGGGCGGCAAGAAGTGCGGGGACGACAAGGGCTTTGCGGATCATCTTCATCGCCTCCTCAATTCTTGTAGTCGGGCAGCTTCGGGCCGCCGACAAAACCGCCGACGCCCTGGTCGTTGAGGCGGTCGGTCACTTCGCGCAAGCTCTTCGTGGTCGCCTGCAGATCGCGGATCGCCGCTTCGGCGGCAGGCAGCGTGCGTTCGTTCAGCTGGCGGGCAGCCGGGCGGGCTTCGCTCAAGGTGCCCTGCAGTTCATCAGCTGCGCCCTGGGCCGATTTCAACGTCTGACGCAGCTGCTTGGCCAGGCCATTGGCATCGTTGTTGAGCATGTTGTCGGCCGAGTTCGTCAGCTTCTCGAAGCTGGCCAGCGTGTAGTTGGCCTGCCGCAGCGTGGCCTGCAGTTCGGCCAGCGTGCGCTTCACATCGGGCGAGGCATCCGCGAGATTCCCGGTCATGCGATCGGTATTGGCGAGGATGTTCTCGATCGACTTCTGGTTCTTGTCCGACAGCACCATGGTCAGGCGCTCGGTCAGCGTGGCGAGGCGTTCGAGCAGGAGCGGCGCGTTCGAGAGGATTTCGCCAAGGCCTGAGCGCTTGGTCGGGATTACCGGCACGCCTTCGGGGCAGGTTGCGCGCTTGTTTTCCTTGGGGCACGCGATCGGCGGAGCGCCCTTGACTGCGCCCGAGAGCTGGATCGTCGAAACGCCGGTGAAGCTGCCGAGCAGGCTGGCCGTGGTGCCCTGAAGGATCGGCACCTTGCGGTCGACCGCGATGCGCACCCGCACGAATTCGGGATCGCGCTCCCACAGCTTGATGTCCTTGACCTGTCCTGAAGGCACGCCCGAGAACGAAACCTCCGACCCCTTGGCAAGCCCGTCGACCGACTGCTTGAAGAAGATGTCGTATTCGTTGAGGTCGCCCTGATTCAGGCGCGCGATCCAGATGGTCAGCACGGCGGTCGCCGCCAGCAATGCCAGCGTGACGAGCCCGACCCAGATATGGTTTGCGCGCGTTTCCATCGCCTAGTCCTTATGCCCCTTCAGGATCAGGCGAAGAACGCCCAACGTCCGAATTAGTCGCCAGCGTCGCTTCATGCCGCGCAGTGTCGTGCCGTTCCTGGGCATCCTGCGCCGCACGTCCGCGCGGGCCGTTGAAGTATTCCTGTATCCACGGATGATCGAGCGCGAGCAGCTCCGGAATCGTGCCCACGGCAATCACCTTCTTGTCCGCGATCACGGCCACGCGGTCGCAGATTTCATACAGCGTATCGAGATCGTGGGTGATCAGGAACACGGTAAGATCAAGCGTCTGCTGCAGCTTGAGGATCAGCTGGTCGAACGCGGCTGCGCCGATCGGGTCCAGCCCGGCAGTCGGCTCGTCAAGAAACAGCAATTCGGGGTCGAGCGCGAGCGCACGGGCAAGGCCTGCACGCTTCTTCATGCCGCCTGACAGTTCGGACGGATACTTGCTCGTCGCCTCGGCCGGCAATCCGGAGAGCAGGACCTTGTAGCGCGCGATCTCGTGGCGCAACTCGTCGCTGATTTCCGGGAAGAACTCGCGCAGCGGAACTTCGACGTTCTCTGCCACGGTCAGCGTCGAAAACAGCGCGCCGCCTTGGAACAGCACGCCCCAGCGGCTGCGGATGTCGATGTCATCATCGTCGCGGGCATCGGTGATCGAACTGCCGAGCACTTCGACCTCGCCCGATTCCGGGATCTGCAGGCCGATGATCGTGCGCATCAGGACCGACTTGCCGGTGCCCGAACCACCGACAACGCCAAGGATTTCCCCCCGCCGCACATCGAGATCGAGGCCATCGTGGATCACGTGATCGCCAAACACATTGCGCACGCCGCGGACACGAATCGGGTATTTGCCCTCGAACGGATCGGGCAGGTCGACGAGCTGCTCGGTGGTGGTGGTTGCGGCCTGGTCCATCAGCCCCACCCGATATTGGTGAAGAACACCGCGAAGAACGCATCGAGCACGATGACCGTGAAGATCGCCATGACCACCGCAGCGGTGGTGCGGGCGCCGACTTCCTCGGCATTGTTCTTGACCTGCATGCCCTGGTAGCAACCCGCGAGCGCAACGATCAGCCCGAACACCGGCGCCTTGGTCAGGCCAACCCAGACATCGTGCAACGGCACGACTTCCTGGACGCGGGCGAGAAAGGTGAAGAACGGGATGCCCAGCGTCAGGCTCGACAGGAAGGCCCCGCCGATGATGCCAAGGAAGGCCGAATAGAAGCCGAGCAGCGGCATCATGATCATCGTTGCCGCAATGCGCGGAACGACCAGCGCCTCCATCGGAGAGACGCCGATGGTGCGCATGGCGTCGACCTCTTCGGTCAGCTTCATGGTGCCAAGCTGCGCGGCAAAGGCCGATCCGGAGCGCCCCGCGACCATGATCGCGGTCATCAGCACGCCAAGTTCGCGCAAGGTCAGGCGGCCGACGAGGTTGACGGTGTAGATCTCCGCCCCGAACTGGCGCAGCTGCACTGCACCCTGCTGGGCGATGACGATGCCGACGAGAAAGCTCATCAAACCGATGATCGCGAGCGAGTTCACGCCCACCAGCTCCATCTGGTGGACCAGCGCCTTGCCGCGAAAACGCGATGGGTGCCGCAGCAGCGTTCCAGCGGCCTGGATGATCTGGCCGAGGAAGCCGACGACCTGCAACATGCCCCGCCCCAGGCCGATCATGACATCGCCGACATGCGCGGGCACGCGTTCAAGCAGCGGGAGGCGCGCGGCTGCTACGGAATGATCATTGGAATCCGCCTTGCTGATCGCATCGACCAGCTTCTGCGCTTCTTCGCTGCAGCCAGTGATCTTTGCGTCATGGTCACGCGACAGCCGCCAGACGGTCCACGCGCCGACGGTGTCCATCCGGGTCACGCCGGAAAGATCGATCACGCTGACGGATTCGCTGATGGAGCGCAGACGTGCATCGGCAAGGCCCAGCGAGGACACGGTCATCGGCCCGCGGAAGGCGAGCGTCGCGCCTTCCCCTTGCGTGCCCTCCCCTTGCGTGGGAGTCTCAATCTGGAAATCGGTCAGTTCCCGCATCTTGCCCGCTTCATGGGGTATTTGGTCCAAGGCGACAAGTGCAACACAAGCGCCGTAACGGTGGAACAACGCTTGCGGTTCCCCGGAACGCTTGCAGGCGCGGGCCGGCGATGGCAAGGCGCTGCCCCATGACCGAGACGACTTCAGCGCAGACTTCCGGCGAACTCGCCAAGACATTCGAACCCGCCGGGATCGAAGCCAAGTGGTATGCCCACTGGGAGCAGAACGGCCTGTTCCGGCCCGAGCGGCCCGACGCCGCGCCCTACACCATCGTCAACCCGCCGCCGAACGTGACGGGTTCGCTCCACATCGGCCACGCGCTCGACAACACGCTGCAGGACGTCGCCATCCGCTACGAGCGTCTGCGCGGCAAGGATGCGCTGTGGGTCGTGGGCATGGACCACGCCGGCATCGCCACGCAAATGGTGGTCGAGCGCCAGATGGAAGCGCGCCAGGACAAGCGCACCAACTACACCCGCGAGCAGTTCGTGGACAAGGTGTGGGAGTGGAAGGCGGAAAGCGGCGGCGCGATCACTGGCCAGCTGCGCCGCCTCGGCTGCTCGATGGACTGGAGCCGCGAGCAGTTCACGATGGACCCGCACTTCACCCGCGCCGTGGTGAAGGTCTTCGTCGACCTCTACAACCAGGGCCTGATCTACCGCGACAAGCGGCTGGTCAACTGGGATCCCAAGCTCAAGACCGCGATCTCCGACCTAGAGGTCGAGACGCGCGAGACGCAAGGCGGCTTCTGGCACTTCAAGTACCCGCTGGCCGATGGGGTGAAGCGCGACGACGGGCTGGACTACATCGAGGTCGCAACCACGCGCCCCGAAACGATGCTGGCCGACATGGCCGTGGCGGTCCATCCGGATGACGAGCGCTACAAGTCTGTCATCGGCAAGGACATCCTGCAGCCGCTGACCGGGCGGCGCTTTAGGGTCGTGGCCGACGAGCATGCCGATCCGGAACTGGGTTCGGGCGCGGTGAAGATCACGCCGGGGCACGATTTCAACGACTTCGAAGTGGGCAAGCGCGCCGGGATCAAGGCCGCCGAAATGCTCAACATGTTCGATGCCGAGGCGAAGGTGGTGCAGACGGCGGACGGGCTGGTGCCGGCGGAGTTCCTCGGGCTCGACCGCTTCGATGCGCGCAAGCTCGTCGTAGAACGGATGAAGGAAGCGGGCTTCCTCATCCCGCACGTGACCAAGGACAAGGAAGGCAACGAGATTGCCGCCGACTTCGAACCGCGCACGATCCAGACGCCGTTCGGCGACCGTGGCGGCGTGGTGATCGAACCGTGGCTGACCGACCAGTGGTACGTCGATGCCGAAACGCTGGCCAAGGCACCGATGGAAGCGGTGCGCTCCGGTGCAATCGAGATCGTCCCCAAGACCTGGGAGAAGACTTTCTTCAACTGGATGGAAAACATCCAGCCTTGGTGCGTGAGCCGCCAGCTGTGGTGGGGGCACCGGATTCCGGCGTGGTATGGGCCGAAGTTGCGCAGCGATCGGCCAACGTTCATCGGCATGAGCCAAGAATCTGACGGGTCCATTGGTCTTAGGTCTCTCGCAGGCAAGGAAATCTTTGTCGCGGAGACTGAAGCGCAGGCCATCGAACTTGCGACAGCTTACTACGGTCAAGATCGCAAGGTGGTTGAAGGCGACTTCGCTGGTTTCCGACCTTCAGGAGAGGTCGTCATTACGCGTGACGAAGACGTCCTCGACACCTGGTTCTCCTCCGCGCTGTGGCCCTTCGCCACGCTCGGGTGGCCGGATGAAGACGCGCCGCTGCTCAAGAAGCATTACCCCAACGACCTGCTCGTCTCGGGCTTCGACATCCTGTTCTTCTGGGATGCGCGCATGGCGATGCAGGGGCTGCACTTCATGAAAGAGGTGCCGTGGAAGAAGCTCTACCTGCACGGCCTCGTCCGTGCCGCCGATGGCGCGAAGATGTCGAAGTCCAAGGGCAACGTGGTCGATCCGCTCGGCCTGATCGACAAGTACGGGGCCGACGCGCTGCGCTTCTTCATGTGCGCGATGGAGAGCCAGGGCCGCGACGTGAAGATGGATGAGAAGCGCGTCGAGGGTTACCGCAACTTCGCCACGAAGCTGTGGAACGCCGCGCGCTTCTGCCAGAGCAATGGCATCACCGGCAGCACCTCGGTCGCGGCTCCGGCGGCGACCTCGGCGGTCAACAAGTGGATCATCGGCGAAGTGGTGGAAACCGTCGCCGCGCTCGACCAGGCGATGGCCGACCTGCGCTTCGATGCGGCGGCGAACACCGTCTATCACTTTGTATGGGACCAGTTCTGCGACTGGTACATCGAACTGATCAAGGGCAACTTCGATGCCGAGACCAAGGCCGTCGCCGGCTGGGTGCTCGACCAGATCCTCGTGATGCTCCACCCGTTCATGCCCTTCGTAACCGAAGAGCTGTGGCATGCGCTGGGCAAGCGCGACGGCGAGCTGATCGTCGCGGCCTGGCCCAAGCCCGAAGCTACGGTAGATGCGGCGGCCAAGCGCGAGGTCGAATGGCTGATCGCGCTGGTTTCGAACCTGCGCACCGCGAAGAACGAACTCGGCATCGCGCCGGGCGCAAAGCTCGACGCCTACCTGCTCGAGCCTTCGGCACAGACGCGCTCGATCATCGAGGCGAACCCGGCGGCGATCGAACGCCTCGCGCGCCTCAACGGCATCCGCTTCGAGAGCGCACCTGCTGGCGCTGCGATGCAGGTTGGTGCGGGCGATGCCAACATCGTCGTGCCGCTGGAAGGCGTGATCGACATCGCGGCGGAAAAGGCGCGTCTGGAAAAGGCGCTGGCGGCCTCGCAGAAGGAGGCCAAGTCACTCGAAGGACGCCTGGGCAATCCCTCGTTCGTCGAGAAGGCCAAACCGGAAGCAGTCGAGAAGGCCCGCGCCGACCACGCCATGCACGCCGCCGAGGCCGAGCGGCTGGCCGCAGCGCTGCAACGGTTGGGATAAACTCCCCTTCCCCCTTGATGGGGGAGGGTTACGCAGACTTGGCAGCTTGCTGCCTAGTCGGAGTTGGGCGGGGGTGAATGCGCTGTGCCCGAAACACCCCCATCCAGCTGCGGCTAGGCGGCACGCCGCCAAGCCTTCGCATCCTTCCCCCATCAAGGGGGAAGAAGTAAGGGGCCCGAGATGTCGATCGTGTTGGCCACCGTGAACCCCGGCGAACCCGAGGTGTTTTCCTCGCTTCAGGGCGAAGGTCCCGGCATGGGTCGGCCTTCGGTGTTCGTCCGGCTTTCGCGCTGCAACCTCGCCTGCCGCTGGTGCGACACCGCCTACACCTGGCGGTTCACGGGCGACAATCGCCCGCACCGCGACGAAGTGGCATTCGAGCGGGGGGAGAACCAGATCGCGATGAGCGAGGCGGAAGCGGCCGCGCTGATCCTGTCCCATCCCGAGGAGCGGCTGGTGATCACCGGTGGTGAGCCGCTGTTGCAGGGGGCGGCGCTGGCGCGCACCGTGGCCATGCTCAAGACCGAACGCCCTGCCTTGCATGTCGAGGTCGAGACCAATGGCACCGTGGCAGTGCATCCGGAGCTCGATGCATTGATCGACCAGTTCAACGTCAGCCCCAAGCTGGCGCATTCCGGCAACCCCGCAGAACTGGCGCTGGTGCCCGAGCGGCTGGACGCATGGGCGCGCGACCCGCGCGCATGGTTCAAGTTCGTGGTGGCGAACGCCTCAGACCTTGCCGAGATCGCCGCGTTGCAAGACCGCCATGGCATTGCCAGCGATCACCTGTTCGTGATGCCCGAGGGCACGGCCAGTTCGGTTCTGCGTGAACGCTCGCGCTGGCTGGCCGAGGAGGCGCTGGAGCGCGGCTGGCGCTTCACCGACCGGCTGCACATCCACCTCTACGGGGATACGCGGGGGACCTGAGTTTGCGATAAACAAAAGCGCCGCGAGGCTTCTGCCTGCGGCGCCTTGTTGTTCCTGCGTCCACCAATCCGAAGATCAGAACGGGATATCGTCGTCCAGATCGTCGCCGAAGCCGCCGCCGCCCTGGTTCCAGCCACCGCCAGCGCTGCCGCCGGACGCACCGCCACCGCGCGAGGCGCCGCCGCCGAAGCCGCCCCCAGAGCCGCCTTCGTTCCAGCCACCGCCGGACGAGCGGCCACCGCCGCCACCGCCCATGCCGCCGCCGCCAGCGCCGCCCGAACCATCGAGCATGGTCAGCACGCCGCCCATGCCGCCAACCGAGATTTCGGTGGTGTAACGGTCATTGCCCGACTGGTCCTGCCACTTGCGGGTGCGCAGCTGGCCTTCGATGTAGACCTTGGAGCCCTTGCGCAGGAACCGTTCGACCACGCCGACGAGTCCATCGGAGTTGATCACGACGGAGTGCCACTCGGTGCGCTCCTTCTTCTCGCCGGTGGCGCGATCCTTCCAGCTTTCCGAGGTCGCGATGCGCAGGTTGGCGATGCGGCCCCCGTTCTGGAAGCTCTTGATTTCGGGGTCTGCCCCGAGGTTCCCGACAAGGATCACCTTGTTGACGCTGCCTGCCATCGAATCACGTTCCTTCTGATCTGGCCGATTGCCTAGCGCATGGGTTTGGTGGGGGGCGAGTCCGGGCCTGCGAGTTTTCCAGAAGGAAGATTGGTTCACGCAGAGACGCGGAGAAGAAAGGGAGACGCAGAGGGGGTAGCTTCGGGCCGACAGGCCCCTCTACTCCGGCAACGACGCGGTTGCCGCAAGATTGGAACTGGAGAGCGGCTGCGCCGCGAGCGCGAGACCTCCGCGCCTCTCCTTCTTCTCCGCGTCTCTGCGTGAACCCCTTCTACCCCAGCCCCGCCGCAATCGCCGTCCAGTAGGTCACCCCTGCCGCCGCATAGGCCAGCGCAAACAGGTAGGCGAGCATGAAGGCGGGCCATTTCCAGCCGTTGGTCTCGCGCCGGGCGACGGCGATGGTCGAGAGGCACTGCGGCGCGAACACGAACCACGCAAGGAAGGCGAGCGCCATCGGCAAGGTCCAGCGCGACTTGAGCTGATCGCCCAGCGCCATGGCAGCCTGTTCCTCGTCGTCGCTGGCGCTGACAGCATAAGTCGTGGCGAGCGAGCTGACGGCGACTTCGCGCGCGGCCATCGCGGGGATGATCGCAAGGCTCATGTCGCGGTTGAAGCCGATGGGTTCGAGCACCACCGACAGGCCATTGGCGAGCGTGCCGGCGACCGAGGCGTTGACCTGGTCCTGCCCCGGCTCTGCGCGCGGGAAGTTCAGCAGGATCCACAGCGCTATCGTGACAGTGAAGATCATCGTGCCGGCACGGCGCAGGAAGATCCACGCGCGCTGCCACAGGCCGAGCGCGAGGTCCTTGACCGTGGGCAGCTGGTACTTGGGCAGCTCCATGATGAAGCCCGAAGCCGCGCCCTTGGTCA
>JBEQCK010000011.1:3769-36423 GCA_041639335.1 Novosphingobium sp. | reverse complement strand
GGGCAACCGGGCTTTTGGAACGGATACACAGAACGATGTTCGCAATCGTGCGCACGGGCGGCAAGCAGTATCGGGTCGCCGCCGGAGACAAGATCGCGGTCGAGAAGCTGGCAGGCGAAGCCGGCGACAAGATCACGCTGGGTGAAGTGCTTCTCGCCGGTGAAGGCGATTCGCTGGCTGACGCCGCGAAGATCACTGTTTCGGCAGAGATCATCGCCCAGGCGAAGTCGGAAAAGGTGATCGTGTTCAAGAAGCGCCGTCGCCACAACTATCGTCGCCGCAACGGTCACCGCCAGCAGATGACCCTGCTGCGCATCGTCTCGGTCGCCTGAGCGCAAACGGAATTCGGAGTAATCTGAGATGGCACACAAGAAAGCAGGCGGCTCTTCGCGCAACGGTCGCGACTCAGCCGGTCGTCGCCTCGGCGTGAAGAAGTTCGGCGGCCAGGAAGTGGTCGGCGGCAACATCATCATCCGCCAGCGCGGTACCCGCGTGTACCCGGGCGCCAATGTCGGCATGGGCAAGGATCACACCCTGTTCGCGCTCGGCGAAGGCCGCGTACGCTTCCACGCTGGCAAGCTTGGTCGCAAGTACGTGTCGGTCGACATTATGGCCGAAGCGGCTGAATAACCGGATGGTCGTTCAAAGGGCCATCCCGATGGGGTGGCCCCGCCAGCACTTCGCAGCTGGCCGATAGAGGGAGAGGGCCCCGCCCATCTCCCTCTTTTCATGTCTCCCTCGGACGCAATCCGCTCTCTCGCAATCGGACGCAAAGCCTGTCCGATCCGGCGCAGGGCGCAATACCTCTGTCACGTCAGCGTTTTAGCTGCGCGTCGGCAGAGGGGCCGATGAAGGAGACTTGAGATGTTCATTCGCAGCGAACGGCTGTTCCTGCGGCCTGCCTGGCCGGAGGACTGGGCCGAACTCCACGCCCTGATCGACGACGAGGCCGTCGTGCGCAATCTCTCGCGCGCGCCGTGGCCTTATGGCCCCGACGATGCCAAGCGTTTCGTCGCGGCTCCGCAGGGCGGCAATCACCCGCACTTCCTTGCAACGCTTCCCGGCGCACACGGTTCGCGCCTGATCGGTTGCGTCGGCCTCATCGAGGAATCGGGCGAGACCGAGCTTGGATACTGGGTTGCGCAGGCACATTGGGGTCGGGGCTTTGCCACCGAAGCGGTGCGCAGCGTCCTATCCCTCGCGCGCGCGATCGGCCATCACCGAGTCAACGCCCGCCACTTTGCCGATAACCCGGCGTCGGCCAGAGTGCTGGAGAAGGCCGGCTTTCGGCCGACTGGCGAGATTCGTCTCGGCTATAGCCCGGCGCGGACCCAGCCTGCGCCCACGGTTCACCACGTCATCGATCTGGTTGCCCCGGTCGATTGCGATGGCCCGGAAGACGGTGGCTTCGAACCGATGCGACGCGCCGCCTGACTCGCAACGAAAAAGGGCTCCTCTGGGGGAGCCCTTCAATCTTCAGCGCGGCATCACCGCATCCGGAAACTCGCTGTCCGCCTTGCCGATCAGCGCGCGATCGTCGTGCTGCCACGGGTGGAATCCCGGCAGGAAGTAGCTCAGCCACGCCGGGAAGATGCGGCGAATCACGCCCGGCTTCCACAACAGGTAGGCAGCCAGCTTCCACTTCCACTTCGCGCCGGTCAGACCGTCCTGCGCCAAGAGGTCCAGTGTATCCTCGACGCGGTGGGTGATGAAGTTCTTGGTCACCACCACCATCATCAGGCTCTTGACCTTCCAGCGCTTCCACCGGCTCCAGTTGCGCGTCGCGTGAAGCCAGGTGTCATAGGCGACGCCCTTGTGCTCGATCTCCTCGATCGCGTGCCAGCGCCACATGTCCGCCGCTTCCTGCTCGGCCCCGGCAAAGTGCGCCGGATTGGCAAGAAATTCGTGCGCCATCATGGCGGTGTAATGCTCCAGCGCCATGGTCGCCGCCAGATTGAGGATGACCGGGCGGTCCTTGGTCAGCGCCAGCAGCTCCTCCACACGTTTGTCGATCCGCGCCATGTCGTAACCGGCGTTCTCGGCCTGACGGTTGAACGCGATGTGCTCGCGCGTGTGATTGATTTCCTGCTTTACGAAAGCCCGGATCTCGGCCTCGAGCTTCGGCGGAACGCCATCGCGATGCGCCTTCACGGCTTCGATGAAGAAGGCCTCGCCACGGGGGAACGTGCCCGACAGCGCATTGTGCCAAGCTGTCGCCACGGGATCGCCAGCCAGCCACCAGCGGCCCGCAGGCTCATTGCGGCCAAAGCGACGGTCGCGTATCGTGATCGTCAGGTCCGGAGGGGTGGGCGCAGCCTTGCCGTTCGCAGTGGTGCGCTCTAGGGCGATCGTGGGGGTCATGGCAGTCATGAGCCGTAATCTAGGCGTGCTTACACCAATGTCAATAAGGAAGCGTCTTCCGCCCGAAGAAAGCCGCATGGCCGCGCTCGAAGCTGCGCGTGCGTTGCTGGTGGAGGCAGGACCACAGGCTGTCACGCTCAAGGCCGTCGCCGGGCGAATCGGGCGCACGCACGCCAACCTCTTGCATCACTTCGGCTCCGCATCCGGCCTCCAGAAGGCCTTGGCAAAGCACCTTGCCGAGACGATCTGCGCGACTATCCGCGAAGCGGTGATCGCCAGCCGATCGGGCATCGGCAAGCCGCGCGACGTCGTCGATCTCACCTTCGATGCCTTTGACCGTGAAGGCGCCGGAGCGCTGGCCTCGTGGATGCTGCTCTCCGGCAACGAAGACGCGCTCGATCCCATCGTGGAAACCATTCACGATCTCGTCGTCGATCTTGAGGAATACAGCTCGGACGCGCAGCGCAGCACCACACTGGCACTCACGCTCATGGCCTTGGGCGATGCCCTGATGGGCGGCCCGCTGGCCAAGGGTCTGGAACTGCCGCGCACCGCCGCCCGCGATCGCGCCGAACAGATGTTGATCGAGGGAATCGCGGCGCAGCAGGCTACTCAGGCGGATTGAGGTCCATCCAGCCGGGCGTCAGATCGGCTGGAATGTCCTCCACCCGCCGATGATCCACGGCAAGGCCCAGTTCCGGATAGGCCGCGCGCTGCCGCCCAAGGTCTGACTGCTCCAGCGGCACAACCACCAGACGGCGGTTAACCTTCTGTCGCCAGTTCATCCGCGCGGTGTTCTCCTGGCCTACATAACAACCCTTGGTGAAGCTCACGCCGTTGAGGTCCACCGCGTTGCACTCCAGCCACAGCACTTCGCCGTTGCCCAACTCGGCCTGCCCCTCGGCCACGCCCAGCTTGAGCCGGTGCGCGCGCCACGCGTCGTCTGCCGCTTCGTCAGCCTCGGACACCGGCCCGATCCACCGCTGACCCAGCGCGCGCAGACGGGGGTCGTCCGCGCCACCATCGCCGGGATGATCTTGCCAGAACACGCCCAGCGAATCGGCCCGCTCGATCCCGATCTTGCGCCGCAGCCGGTACAGCGTCAGCCGCTTGGCCAGCGCATCGGCACTGGCCGCCTCGCAATCGATCAGCAGGCCGTCCAGACCATCGGGCCAGACGAGAAAGTCGAACAGCACCTTGCCTTGCGGGCTCAGCAGCGCGGTCCACACCGGCAGTGCGCCCTTCACGTCATTGGTGACAAGCCCCTGCAGGAATCCCGCAACATCCTCGCCGGGCTCAAGCGGAGAAAGGCGGATGAGAGCACGTTCAAACAAGCGGGTCATGACTGGTAGATAGGATGCGCCCCGGCTAAGTGGAACCCCATGGCTACGACAACACCGACGACGACTCTGACGATCCGCCGCCCCGACGATTGGCACACCCACCTGCGTGACAGGGACGTTCTCGTCGGCGTCGCCCCTTATACCGCGCGTCAGTTCGCCCGCGCCATCGTCATGCCGAACCTTTCCCCGCCGATGACCGATGTGGCCGGCGTCGCCGCCTATCGCGACCGGATCCTCGCCGCGCTCCCGGCGGGCAGCGATTTCACCCCGCTGATGACGCTGTACCTCACCGATTCGACCGACACGGCGGAAGTCGAACGCGGCTTTGCCGAGGGCGTGTTCGTCGCCGCCAAGCTTTACCCCGCGCACGCCACCACCGGATCGGCCCATGGCGTGACCGACATTCGCAATATCTACCCGGTGCTGGAAGTCATGCAGCGAATCGGCATGCCGCTGCTGATTCACGGCGAAGTGACCGACAGCCACGTCGACATATTCGATCGCGAAGCCGTGTTCATCGAACGCACGCTGACGCGTCTCGTCGCCGACATGCCTGAACTGCGAATCGTCTTCGAACACATCACCACCGAGGAAGCGGCGCAGTTCGTCGAAGGGGCAGGGCCGAATGTCGCCGCCACGATCACGCCGCAGCACCTGCATATCAACCGCAACGCCATGCTCGTGGGCGGCATCCGCCCCCACGCGTTCTGCCTGCCCCTTGCCAAGCGCGAGAAGCACCGTCTCGCCCTGCGCAAATTGGCCACGTCCAATTGTGACCGCGTGTTCCTTGGCACCGACACTGCGCCCCACGCCAAGCACCTCAAGGAAACCGCCTGCGGTTGCGCCGGCATCTTCAACGCGCCTTATGCGCTTGAGAGCTACGTCACTGTCTTCGACGAGGAAGGCGCGCTTGACCGCTTCGAGGCATTCGCCTCGCTCAACGGTCCGGCGTTCTATCGGATGCCCGCCAATGAAAGCACGATCACGCTTGAAAAGGCCCCGGTCGAAGTCCCCGAAGTGCTCGATTGCAACGGCACGCTGATCGTGCCGTTCCATGCGGGCGAAACCCTGGGATGGCGGCTGGCCTGAACTTCAGGGCTGACGCGCCCGCTTCAGCATGTCCCAACTGTAGAGCCCGATTGCCGACCAGATCAGCGCGAAGCAGGCGAGCCTTGTGGTGTCGAGCGATTCGCCGAACACCGTCAGCCCGAGGATGAAGCTGAGCGTCGGTGACAGGAACTGGACGAAGCCCAGCGTCGAGAGCGGCAGGCTGCGCGCTGCCACGGCGAAGAGCAGCAACGGAATCGCCGTTGCCACGCCCGAGGCGATCAAGAGCGGCGTCTCCTGCCCGCCCATCAGCAGCGCTGAACCGGCTGGCGAGATGGCGCCCAACCAGACGATGACGAACGCCGGCAGCACCAGCAGCATCGTTTCGATGGTGAGTCCCGGAACGGCGCCGACCGGCGCCTTCTTCCGCACGAAGCCATAGAACGCGAACGTGAATGCCAGCGATAGTGCGACCGCCAGCGTATCCAGCGCCCCGCCGAGCAGCAGGGCAATTCCCGCACCCGCCAGCGCCACTGCCGCCCACTGCACCCGCGATAATCGCTCGCCGAGGAAGACCGTACCGAGCACCACGTTGATCAGCGGATTTATGTAATAGCCAAGGCTCGTCGCCAGAACGTGTCCGTTGTTGATGGCGATCACGAAGATCAGCCAGTTCGACCCGATCAGCAGCGCGCTCAGCACCAGCAGGCCCAGAACATGGCCGCTGGTCAGCGCCGCCCTGACATCAGGCCACTGCTTGCGAATGCTGATGATCACGAAGCACACCGGCACCGTGAACAGCACGCGCCACCCCACCAGTTCCAACGGCGGCACCGCGTGAAGCGCGCGAAAATAGAGCGGGAGCAAGCCCCACAGTACATAAGCGGTCAGCGCTGCTGTAAGTCCACGGCGCAAGGTGCTGGATTCGTTCATGCAGCGTCCCTGCCAGCAATGTCGGACGGGGCCAACCCCGCCATCGCCATCGTTTCATCGGCAACCGCAATCGCTTCACCGCAAAGTTCGAATCTGACGCTCTGGTTGCTTTCCGTTCAGGTTGGCAGGCGTAAACCTTAACCAACGAAGCAACAGGACCAGACTCCAAACGGTGCGGGTCCTCAACGAAGTGAGGAGAACGATCATGTTCAACCTGAAGAACACCGCGCTGGCCTTGGTTGCCGCATCCACCGTTGCCACTGCCGTTCCGGCAACCGCAGCCGTTCTGCCGCAGGCCCACGCCAGCACCGCCATCACCACCCAGTGGAACGAGGGCTGGGACGGCGAGCGCTGGGAGCATGGCCGCGATCGTCGCGACTGGCGTGGATATGATCGCGGCGACCGCTATTACGGCCGCGGCGATCGCAATTACTACCGCGGTAACGACCGTCGCTATTATGGCGACCCCGTCTATCGCAACACGCGCGTCTGGCGCGGCAATGACGGCCGCTACTACTGCCGCCGCTCGAACGGCACGACCGGTCTCCTGATCGGTGGTGCAGCCGGCGCCCTGCTCGGCCGTGAAGTTGCCGGTGACTATGGTGACCGCACTCTCGGCGCGATCCTCGGTGCCGCCGGGGGCGCCCTGCTCGGCCGCGAGGTTGACCGTGGTGGCTCGCGCTGCCGTTAAGCCCGGCCTCCTTAGGTATTGACCGTCCTTCGGGTCGCACTGAAAGGTCGGCGAGGGAGCGCTCCGCAGAGGCGGGGCGCTCCCTTTTTCTTAACCAGGCCGCGCTAATGCAACGCCATGCGCAGCCTTGGCCTCGTTCTGACACTCATTCTCGCGGCCTGCGGTTCTGCGCCGGTCGAGCAGGACAAGACGCCGCTCGACCCGGTGATGACCGAGGCGCTCGAAGGGCAACTGATGGTCGATCCCGACCTCAGCCAGCAGAACATGCGCAATCTCGCGGTCGTGCCCGGTGGCCCGATCGACCCGGCGCTGCCACTCCCTGATCCGAAAAGCTGAAATCTACTCGCTGCGCAGACCCACGCCGATGCTCGCGCGCGGCTGGTCCATCTCGCTGGAGGCAACCGGATAGGCGCAATAGTCAGCCGCGTAATAGGCGCTCGGCCGGTGGTTGCCCGAAAGCCCGACGCCGCCGAACGGCGCGGCAGACGACGCCCCGTTGGTTGGCCGATTCCAGTTGACCACGCCCGCCCGGATATTGGCCCAGAAGCGGTTGTAGTCCTGCGGAGTGCCGCCAATCAGCGAGGCCGAGAGACCGAACCGGGTGTTGTTCGCCTCGGCAATCGCCTCGTCGAAATCGTCGACCTTCACCACCTGCAGCAGCGGGCCGAACAGTTCGACGTCGGGACGTTCATCGATACCGGTCACGTCGATGATCGCCGGGCTCAGGAACGGCAGGCCTTCCTGCAGGCGTACCATGTGCTTGATCGGCCGACCGCCGGACGACAGCAGGTAGACGAAGCTCTCGGTCAGCCCGTCCGCCGTGCGGTTGTCGATTACCGGGCCCATGAACGGCGCCGGCTCGTCAAACGGCGCGCCGACGATGATGCGGTCGGCCAGATGCTTCACCTGGCTCACTACCTCGTCGTACATCGAAGACTTGACGATCAGCCGCCGCCCGGCCGTGCAGCGCTGCCCGGCGCTGGTGAAGGCCGATTGCACGATCAGCGTCGCGGTATCCTCGATCTTGGGCGTATCCCACACCACGATCGGGTTGTTGCCGCCCATTTCGAGCGCCACGATCTTGCCGGGGTTGGAGGCCAGCTTGCGGTTGATCGCGATGCCGGCGTGGGCAGAGCCGGTGAACAGCACGCCGTCGATCCCGTCATGCGCGACCAGCGCCTGCCCTTCCGCAGGGCCGCCGATCAACACCTGGACCACAGCCGCCGAAATACCCGCCCGGTGGAAGCACTGCGCCAGCAACTCGCCAGTCGCCGGGGTCTTCTCCGAAGGCTTGAACACCACCGCATTGCCCGCAATCAGCGCCGGCACGATGTGGCCGTTGGGCAGATGGGCGGGGAAGTTGTAGGGGCCAAGCACCGCCAGCACGCCATGCGGCTTGTGCCGCAGCGCCGCTGTTCCTTGCAGCGCGCTGTCGAGCTTGCGCTGCGACGTGCGGTCGGCATAGGCGCGGATCGAAATCTCGACCTTGTTGACCACGCTTTCGACTTCGGTGCGCGCTTCCCACAACGGCTTGCCCGTCTCGCGCGAGATCATGGTGGCGAGCTTGTCGGCATCCTTGCGCACTTCGTTGGCGAAGCGGCGCACCAGCTCGATGCGCGTGGCAAGCGGCTGCGCTGCCCAGGCCGGCCACGCCCTGCGCGCGCGCGCGACGACTTCTTCGACATCGCCGATCTTGCCGCGCCACACTTCGGCGCCGGTTGCGGGTTCAAATGAAACGATTTCGGCAGCTGCCACGGATTTGCCTGCTCTTCTTTTCGGTTCTTGCGCGAACGATGGGTCCCGATCCCGGGCGTACTGTAACGCGGCGTTGGTTACCGATTAAACAAAATTCATGGGCGGGACCACCCCTGCGTTTCGGAATTCACCCGGTCGCATGACCCGCAGGTTCCGGCCTTGCGCCCATTGCCTCGCCCATGCGCCGCACGGCAGCGACTTTGGCGAACAGGCTGGTCCAGTCGTCCTGCCCGGCAATCGGAGCCCAGATCGCCACGACTTCATCGATCAGCATGGACTGAGGCGCTGCGTCGGACCAGTACGGATGGCTACTGCCGGTTGCGACATAAGGCGCCAGAGCCGCCTTCAGCGTCTGCTCTTCCTCGCTCGCTCCGAACGGCCCGCGCCCGCCGCGATGGGCGAAGAAGAAGGCGTCAGGCCCAATTCCCCGAATTGCCATGACCTTCTCGCAGGCCCCGATCAGCGCCGTATCTTCCTCCAGCCCGCGCTGTTCCACACCCAGCCGCCACAGCCACCGCCGTGTCATCGCCTCCTGGTACAGCTCGGGATAGCGGTTGAGCGCTTCGATCAGCGGCGGCGCCTCCACCAGCGTGCGCAAGGCCACCGCCAACTGCCCGCAATTCCAGTGAATTGCCTCGGGCTGGCGGCCATAGGCATAGAGCCCCTGATGATCGAAGTAGGCCGCCGTAAAGCCCGGCTCCCACTTCGGCAGCCAGCGCCACGGCCCATAGTCAAAGCTTTCGCCGGTCACGTTCATGTTGTCGGAATTGAGTACGCCGTGGACGAAACCCGCCACCATGTAGCTCGCTGCCATGTCGGCCATGCGCTCGATGACCTGGTTGAAGAAGCGCACCGCCGGATGCGGCGCATCGCCATGCACGCCCGGAAAGCTGGCAAGGCAGTAGGTCACCAGTTGCGCCATCTCGTCCTCAAGCTCCAGCGCCGCGAGCCGCTGGAACGTGCCGATGCGGATGTGCCCGTGGCTCAGCCGCACCAGAACAGCCGAGCGCGTGGGCGAGGGCTCGTCTCCGCGATAAAGCGATTCGCCCGTCTCGATCACCGAAAGCGTGCGGCTGGTGTTCACGCCCAGCGCCTCGAGCATCTCGGTCGCCAGGATTTCGCGCACCGCGCCCTTCAGCGTCAGCCGTCCATCGCCCGCACGGCTCCACGGCGTCTGCCCGGACCCTTTGGTGCCCAGATCCATCTGCCGGCCATCGGCGTCGAGCATCTGCGCAAAGGTAAAGCCGCGCCCATCGCCCAGGTCCGGGTTGTAAACGCGGAACTGGTGCCCGTGATAGCGCAGCGCCAATGGGCCGGGCATATTGTCGGCCAAAGGCGCGAAACGACCGAAATGGCGCAACCATTCCTCGTCGCTCAGCCCCGCCAACCCGATCTCGGCCGCCGCACGGTCGTTCCGCCAGCGCAAGGCCGTTTCGGGAAAGTCCGCGGCCTTCACCGGATCGCCAATCCAGTCGGCCAGAGCCATGATGCGGGGAGAGGGGCGATAGATCGCGTCTTGCGGGAGCGCCTGCATCCGGCAATAGTGGGCATGACCAGGCCTGCCCGCAAGCAGGCACCCCCGATTTCACGCGGAATACCAGACGAAATGGCCGAATACGAAGATCGCTACTGGACCAGCAGCGACGGATTGCGCCTGCATTTTCGCTACTTTGACGGCGATTCCGCCAAGCCCCCGGTGATCTGCCTGCCGGGGCTGACCCGCAACGCCCGCGATTTCGAAGACCTTGCCGCCCGCCTCGCCGGCACCTGGCGCGTGCTCTGCCCGGAAATGCGCGGCCGGGGTGACAGCGATTACGCCAAGGACCCGATGACCTACACGCCCATGCACTATCTTCAGGACGTCGAGGCGCTGCTGGCGCAGGAAGGGATCGAGCGTTTCGTTTCCATCGGCACCTCGCTCGGGGGCCTGCTCACCATGCTGCTGGCCGTGTCCAACCCGCAGCGCATTGCCGCCGCCGTCCTCAATGACGTCGGCCCCGAGGTCTCGGAAAAGGGTCTCGAACGCATCCGCGGCTATGTCGGGCAGGGACGCAACTTCGAAACCTGGATGCACGCCGCCCGCGCGCTTCAGGAAAGCAGCGGCGATGTCTACCCCGATTGGGACATCACCCAATGGCTGCGCTACGCCAAGCGCATCATGGTCCTGGGCACCGGCGGGCGCATCGCCTTCGATTATGACATGAAGATTGCCGAGCCGTTCGAGGCTCCCGCCGGCGCGACTCCGCAGGTCGACATGTGGCCGCTGTTCGATGCACTCGCCACCCGCCCGCTCCTGATCCTGCGCGGCGAAAACTCCGACATTCTCGAGCCCGCGACGGCGCAAAAGATGGCGAGCCGCCCCGGCGTCGAACTGGTCACGCTCCCGCGCATTGGCCATGCTCCCACGCTCGACGAACCGGAAAGCGTCGCCGCAATCGGACGCTTGCTGGCCCGGGCATGAGCCGCCCACCGGTCAAAGGCCCCCTGAAACTACTCCACCTGCATTCGACCTTCGATGCCGGCGGCAAGGAACGGCGCGCCGTCGCGCTGATGAACCGCTGGGGGAAAGGCCGGAAGGACCGGCCGATCGAACATCACATCGTCTCGGCCCAGCCTGGCGCCATAGGTGCCAAGGCCCTGATCGATGCGAAGGTGTCGGCATTCTTCCCGTTCGGCTTTCCTCCGCTTGCCGGAAAGCTCGGCGTTGGCCGCTTGCGCCAGCTTGCCCGGGCGATGCAGGATTTTGACCTGATCCTGACCTACAACTGGGGCGCGATGGACGCCTGCATGGCCCACGCCGTGTTCGCGCCCACCATGGGCCTTCCGCCTCTGATCCATCACGAAGATGGCTTCAATGCCGATGAGGCCGATGGCCTTAAGACCAGCCGCAACTGGTATCGCCGCATCGCGCTTGCCCGTTCCAGCGCACTGATGGTCCCTTCGCGCCAGCTTGAGGACATTGCGCTCACCATCTGGCATCAGCCGCGCAGCCGGGTTCGGCGCATCGCCAATGGCATCGACACCGGCCTCTATGCCCGCAAGCCAAAGCCCGACCTGCTGCCCCGCGTGGTCAAGCGCCCCGGCGAGAAGTGGCTGGGCACGCTCGCTGGCCTGCGCGCGGTCAAGAACCTGCCGCGCATGGTCCGCGCGATGAAGGACCTGCCCCCCGAATGGCACCTCGTCATTCTTGGCGAAGGCCCGGAACGCGAGGCGATCACTGCCGAGGCCATCCGCCTTGAGCTTGGCCATCGCGTCCATCTGCCCGGCCACGTCGCTGATCCTTCGCTCGCCGTCGGCCTGTTCGATCTCTTCGCGCTTTCGTCCGATAGCGAACAGGCGCCACTTTCGGTGATCGAGGCGATGGCCGCCGGGCTCGCCGTTGCCAGCCCGGCCGTGGGCGACGTTGCCGGGATGGTGTCGGAATCCAACCGGCCCTACATCGCCCCTGCGGGGGACGAGGAGGCCTTTGCCCAGGCCATCATCGCACTCGCTGCCGATGAATCCCGCCGCCGTACCATCGGCAAGGCCAATCGCGATCGCGCTCGGGCCGAATTCGACGAGGCGGTCATGGCCGGTCACCATGCGCAAGTCTATGCGCAGACCCTCGGCCTTGATGCCTTCCCGTGAACGGCTCCTCACCACTCACCTTCATGCAGGGTTCACGCGCGTCGCGGCAGGTGGGCG
Source organism: Novosphingobium sp. (assembly GCA_041639335.1). Lineage (GTDB taxonomy): Bacteria > Pseudomonadota > Alphaproteobacteria > Sphingomonadales > Sphingomonadaceae > Novosphingobium. The sequence goes on along the minus strand of JBEQCK010000011.1, from coordinate 24,609 downwards.
GGAACAATCAATTCCGTTGAAAAGGCGGGCCCATCCGCTAAACACCGCGCCAGACACACGCTAGCAAACGTCAACCAATTCCCGAAAGCGCTGCCTTGGCTCTCCGTCCTGATAGTCCGCAATCCCGTTCCAACCAGCTCGCCGAACGCTCGGCCGGGCAGGGCGATGCCTTCCTGCGCGAAGTGGACGATGCCCTGCGCGAAGATCAGGTCTACACCGCGATCCAGAAGTACGGAAAGCCGGTCGGCGCGCTGATCGTGGCCGGCCTGCTCGGTCTGGGTGGTTATCTCTGGTATGAAAACCACAGCAACGCCAAGGCCGCCGAACAGGGCGAAGTGCTGACCAAGGCGCTCGACAGTCTGGAAGTGCGCAACCTCAAGGCCGCCACCGATGCGGTTGCCCCCCTCGCTGCCGAAGGGACCGATGGTTACCGCGCCACGGCGAAAATGCTGGCCGCTGGCGTCCTGTCCGAACAGGGCAAGAATGCCGAGGCGGCCAAGGCTTTCGCTGCCATCGCCGCTGATGTCGAAATTCCGCAGGCCTACCGTGATCTCGCCACGATCCGCGAAGTCTCCTTGACTTTCGACCAGCTCGGCCCGGACAAGGTGGTTGAGCGTCTGAAGCCGCTTGCCGTGCCCGGCAACGCCTGGTTCGGCAGCGCGGGCGAACTCGTCGGCATGGCCTACGTCAAGCAGGGCAAGAATGACCTTGCCGGCGCCATGTTCGCGCAGATCGCCAAGGACAAGACCGTGCCTGATACCCTGCGCCGCCGCACTCGCCAGATGGCCGGGTTGCTCGGGGTGGATGCCGTAGAAGATCCCGGCACCGCCACGATAGTGCAGAGCGCGCAATAAGTTTTGAGGATGCATCCGATGACGCCGAAACCCACTTTCCGCCGCGCTTCGCTGACCAGCGTGGTGGTTCTTGCGCTCGCTCTTGGCGGTTGCGGCGTCTTCAAGAAGGGCGTGAAGACCACGCCGACGGTCGGCTCGCGCCAGCCGATCCTCTCCAAGATCGATGCCGGCACCAAGGTCGATGATTCGATCTCGCTGATGACGGTCGTCCTGCCCGCTGCGGAAGTGAACACCGAATTCGCGCAAGGCGGCGGCAACGCTTCCAAGTCCTATGGCCACGCCGCTCTTGCGGAATCACCGTCGCGTGCCTTCAGCGTCTCGATCAAGGGCTCGAATGCACGCCAGCGCCTCGCCGCGTCTCCGGTCGTCGGCGGCGGCAAGCTCTTCGCGATGGACACGGACGGCACCGTCCACGCCTTTGACGCAAGCACCGGCGCCCGCGTGTGGGACACCGCGGTCCGCGCTGAAAAGCAGAACGCCGGCTCTACCTTCGGCGGCGGCGCCTCCTACGATGATGGCAAGGTCTACGTCACGAACGGCGTTGGCGAAGTCGCCTCGCTCGATGCAGGCTCCGGCGAGATCAAGTGGCGCGTGAAGCCCGCTGGCCCGCTGCGCGGCTCGCCCACCGTCGCCTTCGGGCAGGTCATGGTGATGAGCCAGGACAACCAGCTCTTTGCCCTCAACGAAGCCGATGGCGCGGTGCTGTGGAGCGAAAGCGCCTCGGTCGGCCAGACCAACGTCTTCGGCGTCGCCTCGCCGGCTGCCGGGCAGGGCACGATTGTCGCCGGTTTCTCCTCGGGCGAACTCGTCGCCTATCGCTATGAGAACGGCCGCCAGCTCTGGGCTGACGCTCTGGCGCGCACCTCGATCGCCACGTCCGTCTCGACCCTGACCGACATCGACGCCGATCCCATCATCGAACGCGGCCGCGTCTACGCCCTCGGGCAGGGCGGACGCATGGCCGCCTATGAACTCGTCACCGGCCAGCGCATCTGGGAACTCAACCTCGCCGGCATCTCCACCCCCGCCATCGCCGGGGACTGGATCTTCGCGCTGACCGACGAGGCCAAGCTGCTGTGCATCGCCAAGTCGAGCGGCAAGGTCCGCTGGATGACGCAGCTTCAGCGCTACAAGAACGAAAAGAAGAAGAAGAACCAGATCCTCTGGACGGGTCCGATTCTCGCCGGCAACCACTTGTGGATGGCCAACTCGCGCGGCGAAGTCCTGCGCGCTTCGGTAACCGACGGCACGGTGAGCGAATTCACCAAGGTCGGCTCCAGTGTCACGCTCGCCCCGATCGTTGCGAACCAGACGCTCTACATCCTCGATGATGGCGGCAAGATCACCGCGTTCCGCTGATCCTGCTCCCCTCCCGCAGGCGGGAGGGGTTGGGGGTGGGCCTGTTCAAGGCATCAGGCACGCCATCACAACCATATCCTAACCCTTTGATGCGAAAGACGGGTGCATGAGCGCCCGTCCGGCCCCGCCTCCGTCAGACGTCTCCGCAGGCACCGGCCTTGCCGGGGTCATCGGCCTTGCGCTGTGGGTCCTCACCTGCCGCTTCTGGCCGCAGATCGTCACCACGCTGGGCCTTTCCGCCCCTGCCGAAGTCATGGATGGGCCTTCCGCCGCGCTCGCCGCCCTGCTGTTCTCGGGCAGCGCCATGGTCGGCTACGCGCTGCTGGTGGAGAAGGTCCACCTGCGCCCCTCGACCGGCATAGACTGGTCCTCGCCACGCCCGTTGCGTGAGGTGATAGACATCTCGATCACCAAGATCGCAGGGCTCTGGACCACGTGGGCCGTCATCGCTTTCGCCTACTGCATCGCCCGCTGGTACTGGCGCGGCCAGTATGTCTTCGCGATGGAAGTGCTTGAAACAGCCGCGCCCTTCCTGTTCCTCGGCGCCATCCCTTATGTCCTCTGGCTGGACCGCGTTCTCGTCAACCCGCGCGATGCATCGTGGCACTTCGGCGCCATGCTCATCGGGCGCGAGCCGTGGGACCCGGCCGAGGTCAGGCGCCACGCGCTGGCCTGGCTGGTCAAGGGCTTCTTCTGCGCCTTCATGATCTCGATCGTCCCCGGCGGTTTCGCAGCGGTCATCCACTTCGACTGGGCTTCCGTCCTCCAAGATCCCGTCGCGCTCGGCACCCTGCTGATCGAGACGATGTTCATGATCGACGTGCAGATTGCCATGGTCGGCTATCTCGTCACGATGAAGCCGCTGGACGCGCAGATCCGCACCGCCAATCCGCACCTTTCGGCGTGGGTCGCGGCATTGATCTGCTACCCGCCGTTCATCCTGATGGGCGATGGCGACGTGCTCGATTATCGCCACAACGGCGCGGAATGGGCCTGGTGGCTTCAGGGCCATACCGGCCTGCTCTGGCTCTGGGCCGGAGCGCTGGTGTTCCTCACTGCCGTCTATGCCTGGGCCACCGTCGCCTTCGGCCTGCGCTTCTCGAACCTCACCTATCGCGGCGTCCTGACCAACGGGCCCTACCGCTACACCCGCCACCCGGCCTACCTGTCGAAGAACGCCTACTGGTGGCTCGCCTCGCTGCCGTTCCTCACCACCAGCGGCTCGATGGTCGATGCGATCCGCAACACCGTGATCCTCGCCCTGGTCAGCGCGGTCTACTACTGGCGCGCCCGCACCGAGGAGAAGCACCTCCTCGCCGAAGACGCCAAGTATCGCGAGTACCATGCCTGGATGGCCGAATACGGCCTCATCACCGCGGCCCTGCGCAGGCTCACCCGCGCCGTCACCCCGCGCCGACCGGTCGCCCAGCCGGCGGAATAAGCCTCAGACTTCCGCGCCCTCGTCGGTTTCGAACACGCGGATCTTGCGGTCGAACAGCCCCAGCGTCGCACGCTCCTGCGCCCACACCTTCATGTGCTCGGTCTGGAAGTGCGCCTTGAGCGCCGCCATGTCGCGCCACTTCTCGGCAATATGGATCAGCTCGGGATCGAGGATGTCCTGCGCATAGGCATACTGGATGCAGCCATCTTCCTGCAGCGTCGCCGCGATAACCTTGGCCATCATCGGCTTGATCGCTTCGATGTTCTCCACCGGAACGCGAACGGTGCCCATCACGATGATCATCAGAAGCTCTTCTCGCCATAGATGCGCGAAAGGTCGCCGCCCCATTCGCCGTGGTAGAGGTCAAGCAGGCGTTCGGCTGGCGTCTTGCCCGAAGATACGATTTCATCGAGCGGCTGGAGATAGCCGGTCTCATTATCACCCGCTTCGTTCATCTGCGCCCGCGCAGCCAGGCCAGAGCGCGAGATCGCCAGCACTTCGGCGGCCACGTCGCGCAATTTGCCTCCACCCGGCAGCGTCGCATCCAGCCCGAGCTTGGGCACTTCGGCACGCAGGCGCTCGCGCCCGTCCATGTCCCAACCCTTGACCAGGTCCCACGCCGCATCAAGCGCACCCTGATCGTAGAGCAGGCCGACCCACAGCGCCGGCAGCGCACAGATCCGGCTCCACGGACCGCCATCGGCCCCGCGCATCTCGAGGAAGGACTTGAGCCGCACTTCGGGGAAGGCAGTGGACAGGTGGTCGTTCCAGTCGGCCAGCGTCGGCTTCTCGCCGGGCAGCACCGGAAGCTTGCCATCAAGGAAATCGCGGAACGAAAGCCCCGCCGCATCGATATACTTGCCGTCACGGAACACGAAATACATCGGCACGTCGAGCATGTACTCGACATAGCGCTCGTACCCGAAGCCCTCCTCGAACACGAACGAGAGCATCCCCGTGCGCGCCGGATCGGTGTCGGTCCAGATATGGCTGCGGTACGACAGGAACCCGTTGGGCTTGCCCTCAAGGAACGGCGAATTGGCGAACAGCGCGGTCGCCAGCGGCTGCAGCGCAAGGCTGACGCGGAACTTCTGCACCATGTCCGCCTCGCTCGAATAATCGAGGTTGGTCTGGATGGTGCAGGTCCGCAGCATCATGTCGAGGCCCATCGTCCCCACGCGCGGCATGTGCCGCAGCATAATGTCGTAGCGGCCCTTGGGCATGATCGGCAGTTCTTCGCGGGTCTTGTCCGGCCACAGCCCCATGCCGAGGTAGGCAAGGCCCAGCTTGTCGCCGATCGTCTTGACCTGCGCCAGATGACGCCCGGTCTCGGCGCAGGTCTCGTGCAGGTTCACCAGCGGTGCGCCCGAAAGCTCCAGCTGCCCGGCAGGCTCGAGGCTCACCGCACCGTCCGGGCCCGACATCGCGATGACGTTGCCGCCTTCGATGATTGGCTCCCAACCGTATTCGGTCAGCGCGTTCAGCAAGTCGCGAATGCCGCCTTGCTCGTCGTAGGAGGGTGCAGCGCGGTCGGCCGTGCGGTAGACGAACTTCTCGTGCTCGGTGCCGATCCGCCAGTTTTCCTTGGGCTTTTCGCCCTTCTGCATCGGCACCACGAGCATGTCGCGGCTTTCGATAATGGGATCGTTGCTATTTGAAACTTGCCGCGTGCTCATGCCCGCATCCGTTAATGGCCGGGACAGGTTTTAGCCAGCCAAATTGTAGCACGTCATCTGCAAGGCAATGTTGCTGGCAGCGCACCAATCGCCTGTAACTTCAGGCCTGCCTCACCCGAACCAGTCGCCCTGCATTCCCATCCACAGTGCTGTCCCGGCAATCGCCGCCGTCTCCCCCCGCAGGATGCGCGGCCCCAGCGATAGCGCGACCGCCGCCGGATGTGCCCGCACCAGCGCCCGCTCCGCCTCGTCGAACCCACCCTCCGGCCCGATCAGCAGCGCTGCCGGCCCGCTGTGGATCGAAAACGCCACCGCCGCCGGCATCCCGCCGTTCTCGTCGGCAAAGAACAGCGTGCGCCCCTCCGGCCACTCGCGCAGCAGATGTTCCAGCTTCACCGTCTCGCCAAGGTCGGGCAGCGCCGTGCGGGCGCATTGCTCGGCCGCCTCGGTCATGATCGTCAGCGCGCGGTCCGGGTTCAGCTTGTCTGCCACGCAGCGCCGCGTCACCACCGGCACGATCTTCGCCGCGCCCAGTTCGGTCGCTTTCTCCAGCACCAGATCGAAATTCGGCTTCTTGAGCAGCGCCGCACAGAGCCAGAAATCGGGCACTTCCTCGCGCTCGCGCAGGCGCCGCTCGATCTCGACGACAACCTCGCGCTTGCCCGCTTCGGCCACGCGCGCCACCCACTCACCGGTGCGATTGTCGCAAACGATCACGGCATCGCCAGCGCCCACGCGCATCACCTTGCCCAGATAATGCGCCTGTTGCCCCTCGATCGGCAGTCGCAATCCCTCGCTCAACGTCGTATCGACGAACAGCCGCGGCGCGGATTTCGGTGGCCAGGCAGGAGTCGCGGTCATCCCAACCGCCTAGCGCGGATATTGCCTTTCGTTAAGAGTCTGTAATGTGACTTCCACCGCTTCCGAAACGATCGTCCCCGACAGCGAGCATAAGGGTCTGGTCGCCAGCCTGCCGCAGCCGTGGCGCAACCTTGCCCTGCTGGCGCGATTTGATCGCCCGATCGGCTGGTGGCTGCTGTTCTGGCCCTGCGCCTGGGGCCTGTTCCTTGGCGGCGGCACAGCGCGCTGGGGCATCCTCGCGTGGATGTTGCTTGGCGCCATCGCCATGCGCGGGGCAGGGTGCGTCTACAACGATATCGTCGATGCCGATCTCGATGCCCGCGTTGCCCGAACCGCTGCCCGCCCCATCGCCAGTGGCGCAACCAGCAAACGCACGGCGTGGATCTGGCTGCTCACGCTCTGTGCTGTCGGCCTCCTCGTCCTGTTGCAACTGCGCTGGGAAGCGCAACTCGTGGCACTTGGCAGCCTGGCGCTCGTGGCGGCCTATCCCTTCATGAAGCGCATCACCGGCTGGCCACAAGCATGGCTCGGCCTCGTCTTTACATGGGGCGCACCGGTTGGCTGGGTCGAGGCGACCGGCTTTGAACGCCTTGCCCCTCTGGCTGCGCTCTACGCCGGGTGCTGGGCCTGGTGCATGGCCTATGACACGATCTACGCCCTGCAGGATCGCGAGGACGATGCCATGGTCGGCATCGGTTCCTCGGCGCTGTCGTTCGGGCGCCACGTTCGTGCTGGCGTCGCGGCGCTCTATGCGCTGGCCTTGCTGTGCTGGGCTGCTGCCATCTGGCAGGTTCGCGCCGATCCGCTGGCACTGCTTGCGCTGGCGCCGGTGGCTATTCACCTCCTGTGGCAGGTCGCCACGCTCAAGGAGGACGGTGCGGACCCGCTGGTCAAGTTCCGTTCGAATCGCTTTGCCGGCTTGCTGATGGCTGCGGCCTGCTACGTGGTCGGCGCGGCCTGAGCACCGAACAGCGCCTCGTGGCGCGCTTCGATCGCGGGCCACAGGTCAGCCGCTTCGGGCACGTCGATCAGGAAAAGCTCGTGCAAGGTGCTGACCAGGTCCCCGGCGGAACCCAGTTCGCGCCGCTCTTCGCCATGCGCGCCCACAACCGTCAGCACCTTGCCTCTCAGCATCAGGTAAGTGCCTGTTAGCCGCCTCTGCACAGTCAGGTTCTGCACGAATACGGAAGCAGGATCATTGGCCTGCCAATGGCATAGCGCCGAAAGCTGATCCTCGTCCGCAGGTTGCGCCCTGAAATCGTACGACATCTCTGACGCGCCAAGACTGACGGAAACCCGCCACATCGCGTCATCTGTCCGGCCCAGCGACACTGGCAGCGGATCATGCAGCCATTGTCCCTGTTCAAGCGGCACTGGCGCGCCAAGCCAGCTTCCGAACCCGGCATCGACCAGCTTCGGTCCATCGCACTGCACCAGCAGGCACAAGTGCGAACCCATGCATTCATCGCCGCGCACTTGCCGCATGACCCCGGCGCTCATCCGCACGACGCCGAACCCGATTGCCGCCAGTGCCGCGCCCAGCACGCCATTGTGCTCGTAACACCAGCCCCCGCGCCGCCCTTCGACCAGCTTGGCAAAGGCCGCAGACGGATCGGTCGTCAGCCCGCGGCCAAGCTGCACGTCGATGTTCTCGAAAGGAATCGCCTGAACATGCGCCCGCACGATCGCGTCAAGCGTCGCCAGATCGGTGGCCACCGGCGCCGACACCCCGATCCGCGCCAGGTAGGCCGCAAGCTGCGCAGGGGAGAGCGGTTCAACCGCCATAGCTGACAACTTCGAACTCGATTCCGTCCCAGTCATAGAAATAGAACCGGCGGCCCGGCTCATAGTCTGCATGATTGAACGGTTCGAGCCCTGCTGCAATCACGATCTGCTCGGCTGCGGCAAGGTCATCCACTGCGATGCCCACGTGCTGCAGCGGCATGCCTTTGGAGAAGCGCGTCGCGACTCCGCCGGGCGGGGTGTAGAACACGATGTACTGGTCTTCGGTGCCCAGATGGATCGAAAAGCCATCGTCGATTGCCGGGCCGCGCCAGCGTTCGTGCCATCCGCAAAGCTTGGTGAAAAAGGTGGCGGAGCGTTCGGCATCGCTGACCGAGATGTTGACGTGTTCAAGGCGGGCAGAGGGCATCGTCGGGGTCCTTTCGGGAGCTTTCGTCGAATCGATGCTTGTGAATCTGCAACCTCAAGTTAACTTTAGGTCAAGCGGAAAGCATGGAGTCGCAGAACCTTGGCCATTACCCGCAACGATCTGATCCCGATCGGCACGCTCGCGCGCCGCACCGGCCTCGCGGTCAGCGCGATCCGTTATTACGAGGATCGCGGGTTGGTCACCTCGATCCGCACGGGTGGAAACCAGCGCCGTTTCCTGCGCTCCGACATCCGCCGATTGAGCTTCGTGCAGATCGCCCAGAAGCTGGGCTTGGGGCTAGCCGAGATCGAGCGCGAGCTTGCCGCGCTGCCCCAGGGCCGCACGCCCAACGTCCTTGATTGGCAGCGCATAAGCCGTTCGCTGCGCAAGGAAATCGACAGCCGCATCCAGCTCCTCACCCGCACCCGCAACAAGCTCGACGAATGCATCGGCTGCGGGTGCCTCAGCCTCGAACGCTGCCAGCTCTACAACAAGGACGATCGCGCCGCGGCGGGCGGTTCCGGCCCGCGGTATGTGCTGGATTAGGTTGCGTTCTCAAGCAGTTCCACCGCGCCGCCCAAATCCACGCTGACAAGGCGCGATACGCCGCGCTCCACCATCGTCACGCCGAACAGGCGATGCATGCGGCTCATCGTCACGGCGTTGTGGGTGACGATCAGATAGCGGGTGCGGGTTTCGGCGACCATCGCATCAAGCAGGTCGCAGAAACGCTCGATGTTGGCGTCGTCAAGCGGCGCGTCGACTTCGTCAAGCACACAGATCGGGGCAGGGTTGGTGAGAAACAGCGCGAAGATCAGGGCGACCGCCGTCAGCGCCTGCTCGCCGCCGGACAGAAGAGTCAACGATTGCAGGCGCTTGCCGGGTGGCTGGGCGAAGATTTCGAGGCCGGCTTCCAGCGGATCGTCGGAATCGACCAGAGCCAGATGGGCCTCGCCACCGCCGAACAGGCGGCTGAACAGGCGGCGGAAATGGCCGTCGACGGCCTCGAACGCCGCCCGCAGCCGCTCGCGCCCTTCGCGGTTCAGGCTGCCGATCGAGCCTCTAAGTCTATGAACTGCCTCGGTTAACTCCGCCTGCTCGGCCACCGAGGTGCCATGCTTGTCCTCGGCATCCTTCAACTCGTCCGCCGCCACCAGATTCACCGGCCCGATCCGCTCCCGCTCCGCCGCAAGACGATCCATCGTCGCCGACTCCTCGGCCGCGGCGGCAACCTCGGCGGAGGCAAATGCAAAACGCTCTGGCAGGAGGGGGGGTGGGCACTGGAAGCGCTCGCCAGAAATGGCCGCCATCTCCTGTCGGCGGGCGTCTTCGTTCTCGGCGCGGGCGGATGCTCCGGCTCGGGCCTCGCGGGCGGTTGCGAGAGTCTCGTTTGCGGCCGAGAGTGTGGCCTCTGTCTGCGAGAGTTGGCTTTCTGCCTCGGAGAGTTGCCGCTCTGCCTCGGAGAGTTGGAGAGTTAGCCGCGCGCGGATTCCCTCGCCCTGTTCGATCTCGGAAATCAGCCCTGCAGGCTTGGCAGCGGAGATGGCGCGCTCGGTTTCAAGCTCCTCGCGCCGCCCGGTCATCTCGGCGAGGCGCTTGGCTGCATCGCCAGCGCGGGCTTGCCAAGCGCGGATATCGCCCTTCAGGCCCGCCAGCCGCTCCTTGCCCGCGGCGATCTGCTGTTCAAGCGCAGCCGATGCCGCAGTGGCGGATTGCAGGGTGATGCGCGCCGCATCGTTTCGCGCCCGCGCCGCATCCAGCGCCGCCCGGCCCGCTGCCGGATCGGGCAGGGTGCTGCGCTTGTCCTCAGCCGCCGTGACTTCCGCTTGAGCTGCAAGGCGTTGATCCGAAAGCTCTTCCTGCGCGCGCGCCAGTTCCGCCTGGCGCTGTTCGAGCCGCGCCCGCGCCGCCTCGGCGGCATCCAATGCCCGCAGCGCCATGCGCTCGGCATCGGCGGCGGCAGAGAGCGCGCGCTCCACTTGCGAAAGTTCGCTCTGCACTTCGGAGAGCTTTGCGCGGACCTCCTCCTGCGCGGCTTCGGCAATGGAGACCGCTTCGCGCCGCTCGGGCAGAAGCGCCTGCAATTCCACCAGCCTGTTCTCGGCTTCGAGCGCAGCGGCTTCGGCGGCACCTTCGCCCCGCGCGATGAATCCGTCCCAGCGGCGCAAGTGCCCGGTCTTCGTCACCAGCCATTCGCCGGGGGCGAGCGCCTGACCCTCGTCGGCGTCGACCACGCGCACCAGGGCGAGGCGCGCTGACAGTTCGGGCGGGCACTGCGGCACATGATGGGCCAGCGAATCCACAAGCAGTTCAGGCACTTGCGCGCCGGTCCAGAAGCGCCCCTCCGCTGTTGGCGGGGCTGCGCCGACTGGAGCCGTGGCATCGCGCCCGAGCACGGCGGCCAAGGCGCGCTCATAGCCCGGGGCAGCGCGGGTTCCGGCGATAGCAGACTGGCCCAAGCCCTTGGCAGAGCGCGCTTTTTCTCGTGCGGCCTTGTCGCGGGTGAGGGCGTCAGCCTCACGCTCGATTCCAGCAAGATCGGCGCGGGCTTGCGCCAGTGCGTTGCTGGCAACGTCACGACGGGCGGACAGGTCCTCACGCTCGGCGGTGAGGTCTGCGCGGCGTTCTTCCGCAGCGGCGATGGCCTCGGCGGCAGCTGCGCGCTTTGCTTCCGCCTCGGCGATTTGAGCGGCCGGATCGGCTTCGCGGGCAAGGGCATCGGCCTGCTGGGTCAGCCGCGCAGCATCGGCATCAAGGCGCGTAAGTCTTTGTCGTGAGGCAGAAACGGCCGCTTCGGCCACGCGCCATTCGGCATCGATCCCGGCTTGTTCCGCCACACGCTGGGCAAGCGCGACTTCGGCGGCGCGGGCAGCGCGATCGGCATCGTCGACCGCTGCGGCAAGCGTTGGGCGGCGTTCGCTATCGGCTGCAAGAGAACCCTCGGCTGCCGTGAGATCCTGTTCCAGCTTCGCCATCGCGGCGGCGGCATCCTCGGTCAGCCGATCGGCGCTGGCGCGGTCCTCCTCGATGCGCGTCAACTGGCGTTCGATGTCCTTGACCCGCTGCTCGGCGGCTTCGAGCTGGGCGGTGAGCGAGGCCATCCGCTGGCCGTGGGCTGCGGCGTCCTGCCGCCGGTCGAACAGTTCGTCCCGCGCCTCGGCCAAGGCGGCGGCGGCCTTGTGCTGGGCCTTCTGCGCAGCTTGCGCGAGGTCGGTAGCCCGCTTCACTGCGTCCTCGGCAGCGACGGCCTGCTTGCGCGCGGCATCGGCGGCGGCGGCGGCATCGCGCCAGCGGGCGAAGACGAGCCGGGCCTCGGCAAGGCGGATCTTCTCGCTGACGGCGCGATAACGCTCGGCCGCGCGGGCCTGCCGCCTGAGAGTGCCGATCTGGCTTTCGAGGCCCGCCAGCATGTCCTCAAGCCGCGCCAGATTGGCTTCGGTCGCGCGCAATTTCTGTTCGGCATCGCGGCGGCGGACGTGGAGCCCGGCGATCCCCGCCGCCTCTTCGAGCATCATGCGGCGTTCGGCGGGTTTGGCCGCGATTACCGCAGCGATGCGGCCTTGGCTGACCAGCGCCGGGCTGTGCGCGCCAGTTGCCGCGTCAGCAAAGACCAGTGCGACGTCCTTGGCGCGGACGTCCTTGCCGTTGACGCGATAGGCACTGCCGGCGCCGCGCTCGATCCGGCGAATGACTTCAAGTTCGGCGCCGAACGGGCCTTCAGGATCGGTTTCGGCGGTAAGCAGGACTTCGGCGAAGGCGCGGGCCGGGCGCGTAGCGGTCCCGGCAAAGATCACGTCTTCCATGCCGCCGCCGCGCATGGACTTGGGCGAGCTTTCGCCCATGACCCAGCGGATGGCTTCGAGAAGGTTCGATTTGCCGCAGCCGTTGGGGCCGACGACACCAGTGAGGCCGGGTTCGATGCGCAGTTCGGCAGGTTCGACGAAGCTCTTGAAACCGGAAAGTTTCAAGCGCTTGAATTGCACCGATCAGGCCCCCCGACCTGTCCTGGCCCCCTTAGCGCGCGCCAGCCTTCTGCAGCAGGGGTTCGAGTTCCTGCCAGCTGGCAACGCCGGTCTTGCTGCCGTTGAGGAAGAAGGTCGGCGTGCCGGTGATGTCGAACTCCTTGCTCCACTGTTCGTTGGTGGTGGCAAGCTTGGTGGCCTTGGCGCTGTCAGCCAGGCATGAAGAGCCCTGCGCAGCGGCGATGCCGCGCGAAGCGAAGAATTCGCTCATGCCGCCAAGCTGGGCAATGCCGGCAAAGCGCTTGTCGGCGGGAAGGTTCTGGATCTGCTGGAAGGCGGCCTCGTCCTTCTGCAGGTTGGTAAACATGTTCGGCTGCCACGCCCAGAACTGTTCGGAAAGCGGAATGACGGCTTCGGGCGCGCCGCACGTTGCGAGCAGCACGGCCGGCATGTCGAGCGCGTTCAGCAGGAACAGGCGCAGTTCATAGGAGACGCGGCCCGATGCGATGTAGTCGTCACGCAGCTTGGGGAAGCCCTTTTCCGAGAACTCCGCGCAGTGCGAGCACGACAGCGCGCCGAATTCGACGAGCTTGATCGGCGCGTCGGGATTGCCCATCAGGTAACCACCCTCGGGCGTGACCGAGAAGGTTTCGGTCCACGACTGGCCAGCGGGCGCAGGCACCTTGGCAATCGGCTCTGCGCTGGCAACTTCGCCCCCGGCAGCGGCATCCTTCTTGTCACAGGCGGCAAGGCCGAGCGTCAGGGGAAGGGTGGCAAGCAGAAGCACGCGGGCGAGTTTCATCGTGTGGATATTCCCGTTTTCTGGCGGTTTGGAAGGACGCTAGCGGATTGTTGCCGGGGTTTGAAGGGGGTGTCCTGTGAGGCTGTGGATGGGGCAGCTTCTGGATCAGCGTCCTTTGACAGGCTCAGGACGAGCGGTTCGCTGTAGCAACGCATCTTCCCCCGCTCATCCTGAGCCTGTCGAAGGATGACAGGTGCTAGGTTTCAGTTCATCCGCGCGAGGATCTGCGGGCGCAGCGATTCCCAGTCGTGCGTGCCGGCAAGCAGGATGCCGTCGATCATGAAGCTGGGCGTGCCGGTGACGCCGAGTTTTTCGGCAGCGTCGTTGGTGCGCTGGGCAAGCTTGTTGGCCAGTGCTTCGTTCGACAGGCAGCGGTCCATGGCCTGACGGTCCATGCCACGGGCCGCCATGAAGTCATAGAACTTGAAGTCGCTGGCGATGGCGCGGGTGCGGCTGGCGAAAGTGCCGGTGGTCCAGCGCTGGCGCTGGGCCTCGGTCGAGTTGGCGAGGGGGCCGATCCACTGCGGCTGCAGGCGCATGAACGCGGTGTGCAGCTGGAAGAAGCGGTTGGCGGGCACGCAATTGGTGATCAGCGCCACGGTCATGTCCACTGGATCGCGCACGAAATTGCGCACTTCGACCGCGCCCTTGCCCGGAGCAATCATGCCGATCTTGAGCTGGCCTTCGGACTCGGTCTCGAAATGCGAGCAGTGGGGGCAGGTGTAGCTGACGAATTCGATCAGGCGCAGCTTGGCGGCGGGGTTGCCGAGGACGTGATGGCCTTCGGGCGTGACGGAGCCGGTGACGGCCCAGTTGAGGCCGCCGGCCGGGCGCGGCGCAGGCTTCCTGGCTGCCTGCCCCGATGCGCCCGTTGCGACAAGCGCCGTGGCGGCAATCGCTGCTGCTACAATCTTGCGGATCATCCGACCTTCTTCCCCCCGGTTGCACTATCCAGACTTCGTGCCAGCGATTCCAGCACGGTGCGCAGTTCGGCATCGCCGATATCGCGCAGCGAATCCCCCAATTCCATCGGTATCGGCTTCAACGAGGGAGGCGCCGCGCGTGGTGCTTCCTTGGGCTTTGGTGCCTGAACGGCGCCTTGCCGTATCTTCACCTTGGCCACGGCATTGTAGCCGAAAAAGCGGTTCACACGGTCAATGATCTCGGGCGTGACGTGCTGGATCAGCGGGGCGTGCGCCGGGCTGACGACCAGTTGCAGGATGCCTTCCGACTTTTCGCCCGGGGGAAAGCGGATCGATTCGGGCATGCAGTGGCGGGCGTGACGCTCGCCCACGATTTCCGGCCAGCGGGTGACCACGCTCGATTGCACGAAGCCGAAGCGACGGAACGCGGTGCGGCCGATGGCGGGCATGAGATCGGCGATCTGGCGCGCTTCGCCGCCGCGCGGACGCTCATAGGGTTTGGGGGCGTGCAGCTTGCCGCCATCAGCCTTTGCCGACTTTGCGATCTTGCGTTTCGGCGCGTCCGAAGGGGTGCTTTCCATATCGCTTCGCGCCATGCCATAGGTGCGCGATGCAAGCCAGAGAGGAAGCCGCAAAGTCGTTCGATCCGGAGGCAATCGCCCCGCTTCTGCTCGCGTGGTACGACGCCAACGCAAGGCGCCTGCCGTGGCGACGTTTGCCGGGTGAGGAGCGGCAGGACCCCTACAAGGTCTGGCTTTCCGAAGTGATGCTGCAGCAGACGACGGTGGCAGCGGTAGGGCCATATTTTTCCAGGTTCACCCAAATGTGGCCGACGGTGGCCGATCTTGCGGCAGCGGACGACGGCGACGTGATGGCGGCGTGGGCGGGGCTTGGCTACTATGCCCGCGCACGCAATCTGCTGGCCTGTGCGCGTGCCGTGGCGATTCGGGGCGGGAGCTTTCCCGATACCGAGGCGGGCTTGCGCGAATTGCCTGGGTTGGGGGAATACACTGCTGCTGCCGTTGCCGCGATTGCGTTTGGGCGGCGCGCGGTGGTGGTCGATGCCAATGTCGAGCGGGTGGTGGCGCGGCTCTTCGCGATCGACGAGCCGCTGCCTGCGGGCAAGGCGGCGATCCGGTTTGCTGCCGGGCAGGTGACGCCCGAGGAGCGCGCAGGCGATTTCGCGCAAGGGATGATGGATCTGGGCGCGACGATCTGCACGGCGAGGTCTCCGCGCTGCATGCTCTGTCCATTGCGCGAGGGATGCCGGGGTTACGCGCAAGGTTCGCCCGAGCGGCTGCCGGTGAAGGCTGCGAAGAAAGCCAAGCCGCTGCGGACCGGTCGGGTCTATTGGGTGGAGCGCGATGGCAAGGTCCTGCTGGTGCGCAGGCCCGGGCGCGGGATGCTGGGCGGGATGCGCGCCCTGCCCGACGATGGCTGGTCGGCCAAAGGTGATGGTGCCGATACTCTGGCGGGAGATTGGCATGCTGGCGGCATGGTGCGGCACGGCTTCACGCATTTCGATCTTGAATTGCAATTGATGCTTCCGGTTCAGCCGCAAGCGGTTAGTCTGCCTGAGGGAGAATGGTGGCCGGTCGAGACAATCGAGGCTGCCGGCTTGCCGACCGTGTTCGCCAAGGCGGCGCGGCTGGCGGTCGCTGGAAGGACAGACTGAGCAATGCAGCAGGTTTCGGTTTCGCGGCGCGGATTCATCGGGTCGCTCGGGTTGGTTGCCGGAAGCATGGCCCTGCCCCGCATGGCGTGGGCGAGCGCCGCTGCGGAAGCGCGCTTTCCAAGCGTGACGGGAATGCTCGATGGCTATGTCTCTTCAGGCAAGCTGCCGGGCATGATCGCGGCGCTCGGCTGGGGGTCGAGCGAGGCGCCGTTGGACATCGCCCGCGGCACTTTGGCCAAGGGGATGGCGCCAGCGGTAAACATGGACAGCCTGTTTCGCATCTATTCCATGACCAAGCCGATTACCGGAATGGCGGCGATGATGCTGGTGGACGAGGGCAAGCTCCGGCTCGACCAGCCGATTGCCGATCTGCTGCCAGCGTTTGGCAAGATGCAGGTGCAAGTCACGCCCGACGGCTCGATGACCGATCTGCGTCCGGCAAGGACTCTGATCACGGTGCGGCACCTGCTGACGCATACTGCGGGGCTTGGCTATTCGATCATCCAGAAAGGTCCGATCAAGGACGCCTACGTCAACGCGGGGCTGGTGCCGGGGCAGGCCAGTCGGATGCGCCTGCCGGGCATGGATTCACCCAAGCCGCTGGGCAGTCTGGCCGAGTTCGCCGACGTTCTGGCAACGATGCCGCTGGTCTATGAGCCGGGTGCGGTTTGGAGTTACTCGGTTGCGCTCGACCTGATGGGGCGGGTCATCGAAGTGGCTTCGGGCAAGCCGTTCGACGCGTTCCTGGCGGAGCGGCTGTTTGCCCCTTGCGGCATGACTTCGACGTGGTTCCGCGTGCCCGAGAGCGAGGTCGGTCGGCTGACCACGAACTACGCTGCGGTGGGTGGTGCCTTGCTGCCGATCGATCCCGGCAAGGCTTCGGTCTATCTTGATCAGCCGCCCTATCCGTTCGGCGGGGCAGGACTGGTTTCAAGCCCACGCGACTACGACCGGTTTCTGCGGATGCTGCTGGGCTTCGGCCGGATCGATGGCAGGCAGGTGATGAGCGAAGCCGCCGTGGGCCTCGGTACCAGCAACCTCCTGCCGGCGGGCACTGACCTGTCGCAGGCCTTTATCAAGGGCAACGGCTTTGGTGCGGGCGGTTCGGTGGGCTTGGGCGAGGATGCAGGGACCTATGGCTGGGCCGGTGCAGCGGGCACGGTGGGCTTCGTCAATTACCGGGTCGGGCTGCGTGCGGGAGTCTATACCCAGTACATGCCGTCAGAAGCCTATCCGGTGCACAGGGAATTCGCGAAGGCCGTGCTGGCTGACGTAACGAGGAAGAAGGCCGCAGCCTGATGGATACGACGATTGCATTTGCCGGCGGCGGACTCGACCGCGCTGACCACATTCGCGGCGATGCCGACAAGCTCGGCAGCCTGATGAACTGGCGTGCGCGGCTGCTCCGACTGGAAGGGATCGACCCGGTCATCGCGCCCGACGGCGGGCTTGACTGGGGCACGCTGGCCGATGCCGATCCGGAAGCCGAACTGGTGTTCCTGGGCCTCAGCGAGGACGGGCGCGGCTGCTTTGCCCAGGTGACGCCGGCGATCGTGGGCAGTGTTGCTCCGCCAAACCCCAGGCTATGGGCGGCGATGGGTGCGCTGTCCCCGGGGGACTTGTCGATCTACGGCGGCGCGCGCAGCTTGGTCGACTGGCACGCGCGGCACCGCTTCTGCGCCCGCTGCGGGTCTGCGACGAAACTCGCCAAGGGCGGCTGGCAACGCACCTGTACCAACGAGGCGTGCAAGGGCGAGCACTTCCCGCGCGTCGATCCGGTCACGATCATGACCGTGGAGTGCGAGGGCGATTTGCTGCTTGGCCGCCAGCCGCGCTTCCCGCCGCGCCGCTATTCGGCGCTTGCGGGCTTCGTGGAGCCGGGCGAGGGCCTCGAAGACGCAGTCCGGCGCGAGGTGCTGGAAGAGGCAGGCGTGAAGGTGGGCGAGGTGCACTATGTCGCCAGCCAGCCTTGGCCGTTCCCGTCCTCGCTGATGATCGCCTGCCACGCCTTTACCACGCAGCGTGAAATCACCATCGACGCGACCGAACTCGACGATGCGCGCTGGTTCACCCGCGAGGAGGTCCGTTATGCGATGACTGGTGCCGAGGACGGTGCGTTCATTGCGCCGCCGCCATTCGCGGTGGCGCATCACCTGCTGAAATGGTGGCTCTCGCAATGAGCGCGCCCGCCAAGGTCACGCTCGACATCTGGTCGGACGTGATGTGCCCGTGGTGCGTGATCGGGCTGGGCCAGCTCGACAAGGCGCTGGCCGGGATGGAGGGTGAGGTGGACGCGACCGTGCGCTTCCATCCGTTCGAGTTGAACCCGGATATGCCCGAGGAAGGCGAGGAGCAGGCCGCGCATATCCAGCGCAAGTATGGCCGCACGGCAGAGCAATCGGCGGGCGTGCGGGAAACCCTGCGGCAGGCCGCCGAGCGCGCGGGCTGTTCGTTCGACTATACCGGCGATGGCGAAGTGCCGCCTCCGATGATGTGGAACACGCGGATGGCGCACCGGCTGCTCACCTGGGCCTTGCGCGATTTCGGGCCGGACCGGCAGGTCGAACTCAAGCGGGCGCTGTTTGACGCGCACTTCCAGGGGCGGCGCAATGTTTCCGATCCCGAAGTGCTGGCGGAAGTGGCCGAGAGTGTCGGCTTGCCCCGGCTCAATGCGCTTCAGGCGATGATTGACCCGCAGATCGACGCGATTGTTACCGCCGAGGAGCGGCAGGCGTGGGACTGGAACGTCACCGGGGTGCCGGCGGTGGTGATCAATGGCAAGCTGATCGTCCCCGGCGCGCAGGAGCCGGACGTTTATGCCGACCTGATCCGCAAGGTGCTGGCGCGCGAGGCTGCGGGCAAGGCTTAGACCAGCCCGAGCTTGGCGAGTTCGGACGCGATCTGGGCGGGCAGGACTTCGCCTGCTTCGCCATCGGCGAGATCGGCCGGAGCGTCGGCCTCCTCGAGATAGCGCCAGCCCTGGTGCGCGCGGCGGGGCTTGGGGTGGACGTCAATCAGCTTGGTGCTGACGACGATGTTGGTGCGACCGCCTTCCGCTTCCTCGAACCCGACGATCTCCGAGCGGGCGACGAGCTGGTGCTTGTGGATCCAGTAGAGCGAGCCGCCGATCATTTCCTCGGCACGCTTGGGGCGGTTGCGGGTGGTGAGGTAGGCGACTTTCGCCCCTCCGCGCCGACCGGTGTCCGAGAACCATTGATGGATCTCAGCCAGCGACTGGGCACCATAGGCCACTTTGGTCATGTGCAGGGGCATGGATTTCTTCCGGACTAGGCGAGGCCGCTGAGTACGGCGAGGCCAAGGAACGAGAAGAAACCCATGACATCGGTCGCCATGGTCACGAATACGGCCGAAGAGACAGCCGGATCCACCTTGAGCCGATCAAGCGTGACCGGAACCAGAATACCGGCAAGGCCCGCCACGAGATTGTTGATCACCATGGCCGAGCCGATGACGGCGCCGAGCAGCGGGTTGGCAAACAGGAGGCCCGTGCCCAGCCCGATCAGGATGCCCAGCGCCGCACCGTTCGTGGCGGCAATCCGCAGCTCGCGCAGGATCATGCGGACTGTGTTCGAACTGGTCAGCTGATTGGTGGCAATGGCGCGCACGACCACGGCCAGCGTCTGCGTTCCAGCATTGCCGCCCATCCCCGACACGATCGGCATCAGCACCGCGAGCAAGGCAAAGCGCGCGATCGCGCCTTGGAACATGCCGACGACAGATGCGGCAACCAGCGCCGTACCGAGGTTGACCACCAGCCATGTCAGGCGCGTGCGAACGGTGAGCAGGATCGGCTCGTTGATGTCGCCATCGCCGGCACCGGACAGGCGCAGGATGTCCTCGCTCGCCTCTTCCTGAATGATGTGGACGATATCGTCGACGGTGATCTGGCCAACGAGGCGGCCACTTTCGTCCACTACCGCGGCCGAGATCAGCGCGTACTTCTGGAAGCGCAGCGCGACTTCTTCCTGATCCATCGAGACCGGGATCAGCGTCTGGTCGCGCTTCATCACGTCGGCCAGGGGCACGCTGCGCGGAGCCCGCAGTATCCAGCTGAGGCTGCAGGTGCCGACCGGGTGGTGCTTGTGATCGACGATGAACACTTCCCAGAATTCGGTGGGCAGTTCGTCGTCGCGGCGCAGGTAATCGATCAGGTCACCGACAGTCATCGCCTCGGGCACCGCGATCAGATCGCGGCTCATAAGGCGGCCGGCGGTTTCTTCCGGATAGGACAGCGCGGATTCGATCGCGGCGCGATCCTCCGGCTCCATCTCGGCAAGGACGGCCTGCTGGTCTTCCTCGTCGAGGTCCTCGATCAGGGCGACGGCGTCGTCCGTCTCCATCTGCTCGGCAAGGTCGGCGACTTCCTCGGGCTCGAGCTCCTCGACCAGCAGTTCGCGGACGTGATCGTTGAGCTCGGCAAGAACCTCACCGCCCATGAGGTCGTTGATCGCCCGCGCCAGTTTGACGCGATCATCCTGGTCGATCAGCTCGAAAAGGTCGGCAATGTCGGCAGGATGGAGCGGTTCGACGAGGTTGTAGACGGTCTCGTCATCACCCGCCTCGAGCGCTTCGGCGACGCGGCGGACGAAACCGGGGCGGAGGGTGTTGTCCTCCTCGTCGAGGCTTTCCGCATTGCGCGACGGTTCGACCGGCGCGGCACTGTCGTCCACGTCGGGAGCGTAGGATTCGATCAGGTCCTCGTCGCGCTCCATGGGGGCGGGTTAACCACTGAGGCGTCAATTGCAACCGTCTGGCAGACCTATGCGTGACTTTCTTGTGCGACCCCTTATATCGACGCGCAAACAAGCAAGGATTGCGACTAATGGCTGACGAAAAACTGGTCCTCACGCTCGATTCCGGCGACGTTGTGATCAAGCTGCGTCCCGATCTGGCCCCCGGCCATGTCGAGCGCATCAAGGAACTGGCGAACGAGGGCTTCTACGACGGCGTGAAGTTCCACCGCGTGATCCCGGGCTTCATGGCGCAGGGCGGCTGTCCGCAGGGCACCGGCATGGGCGGATCGAGCAAGCCGGACCTCAAGGCCGAATTCAACGACGAGCCGCACGTGCGCGGCGTGTGCTCGATGGCGCGCACCAGCTATCCGCACTCGGCCA